>JAGVGO010000019.1 GCA_020057085.1 Planctomycetota bacterium
GCTAAGGCTGGTCAACGTGTAGCAAAGCTACACCTACAAGGTTAAAAGCTTGTAGATTTCTCCACAAGCCTCGCCCCTTGTGGGCGAGGTAGTTGACAATTTTAATCCATAAAATAGGACTTACTCTGAGTTCTGCTTGGATAGATATATATAAAGACAGAATGGAGCGGTACGAGGTTGCAAGAAAAAAGGCGAGATTGCGTGATATAACTATTTTTCCCGTTTTTCGGTCACCATGAGGCAAGTGGCTGCTCGTTTTTTGGCAAGGCTGGGCGGCTTTGTCGCCGTTCGCAGGTTGAGAACAGGGAACGGCTTGATTTTTTATGAGGCAGAAACGATTTTCAGCGTATGATCGGTGCGATGAGGCGGAATTCGATGTGCAGTCGGCCTTCAGCCTCGTCGAATTTGGGATCTTTTTCTTCGCTGATCCTGAACAGCGAAGATTTTTCCAATGCCTCGCGAGATTCGCCAAGAATGGCATACGCATCCTGCGACGATTCCTCGATCACCGCCATAAGCACGATCTTGATCTTGTTGTCCTTGCTGACTTCCCATTTCAGTTGCGTCAGGTACATCGGCGTTGGCAGATGACCGTACAGCCAGGAAGCAATTTCAAGAAAGCGGCGGTTGGGCAGTATGTTCTGATAGAGCATCGCTAACTTGGCTTCGTTTAGCCGTCCTTCTTGCTCGACTTTCTCCAGGCGCGCGGCTTTTTCCTGCAGCTTCGTATATTTCTGTTGCCATTGCTCGTATTGATTTTCCTGGAATTTTCTGGCATTGAAGCTGATGCCGACGGCAACCAATGCACCACAAACGGCGATTGCCAGAGAAACACATTCCAAGACGCGACGCAGTTGTGCTTCCCACGTTTGTTGTGTCAGGCTGGCGATCGTCAGAGGCACTTCCCCTGGCTGGTTTGCCAGGTAAGCCAGACCAAGTGCTACCATAAAACGCGACGGGTTTTTTTCAAAAAATTTGGCGGCGTCGTTTTCCAGCCGAGAGGCAACTTTCGTGCCGAGCAGCATGGGCTGGCCTGAACAATGGAAACGGGAGGCCAAGAGCAGACAGAAATCTTTTTGCGTGGCGCCATCGCCAGCGCATAACATACGTTCTACCTGTAAATCGGCGATTTTGCACTGGAGACGGGCAAGTTTAAGAGACGCTTCCAAAAAATCGGGTGCAGCCCGCCCTGCCATTTTCTGGATATCTTCGGCCTCTTCCTCGTCTTCATCGCTGTTGAGAGGTTCGTTGAATATATCGTCGGATGGTTTTTTCGCAGTTTCTTCAGCTAACTGTCCCAGAGGGTCTTTGGGAATGCTCTGGTTGACCAGATGTTGCCAGTCGGTATTGCGCAGAAAACACAATTGACCATTTTGGGCAATTGCAAGATTGATATGGCTGGTATCGAAATGTGCCAGATAACAACTCTCTTGGCGATAGTCGCTGAGATGGGCAAAAGCGGTATAGAGTCCGAGCGAACTTGGCACAAAACAGCGAATGCGCACACCAGCCGCACGAAAAAAAGTATAGAGGCGGTCGAGCAATTGGTTGTGCATGAGGGCCAGCACGACCAGTTGCTCTTGCGCCGATTTGTCGTCGCCGAGTACAAGAGGAAGATAGCCGTAGGCCAGTTCGGCGCTGTTTTTTTCGCGTATCTGGGCTACCTCCAGCTCTAAAGTCTGGCGTAGGCGCAGCGTGGACAGGCGAGGTAAGCGCAGGTAACGCAGGTTGAGTGAGGCGCCAGCGACAGCGATGACCGCTTTTTCCATGTTGAATTTGCGTTTTTTACACTGTGCTCGCAACTCTGTCGCCGTGGCAAGAGACCACCTGTCTTCTTCGTTGCCGGGTAGAAAAAATTCCCACACATCGAGCAGTTGTACTCCTTGAGAACTACTCGCGAGTCTGGCCAGACGCAGCGATTTATATCCCACTTCAATGCCAATGCCAGCCATATTTTTTCGCAACCTTTGACAAAATAACCAGACACATACAAACTAACTATTTGCAAAACTCAATGAAAGTTAATGATACATGAAGAGCGATGACAGTGCAAGAAAATTTTGTTGACTTTTGTTTTGGCTTTTGTTTGTGTTGACATTGTCACATTGGATGCAATTGAGTGGAGGAGTGTTGCATGAATCGTCTCAAAATTCTATTTCTTTGCACTGGCAATTCCTGTCGCAGCCAGATGGCGGAAGGTTTGGCCAGGCATCTCAAGAGCGATGAGATCGAAGCGTATTCGGTAGGAACCCAGCCCAAAGGCTTGAACCCTTTGGCAGTAGAGGTAATGCAAGAGATTGGTATTGATATCTCTCGTCACACATCAAAACATCTCAAAGAGTTAGCCGACATCAAGTTCGACTATGTAATCACGCTGTGTGGCAGCGCGCACGAAAGTTGTCCGGTTTTACCTGGCAGCAAAATATTGCACTACGGCTTTAGCGATCCTCCCGAACTGGCCAAAAACGCGAGTACAAAAGAAGCGAAGCTGGCGTTCTACCGTCAGGTGCGCGATCAGATCCGCGATTTCGTCGTGCAACTCCCACAAATTCTGACTACCGGGCGTATCTAACACTTCGGATCATTTGCCAAAAGTCAGATCCGCCTTACGGAAGAAATTGGCTATCGCTTGTAGCCAAAACGTCAGTCATAGAAGATTAAATTATCAGCTAAAAATCAGTTGCAAACATAAGTAAAAAATTATACAATGACTTTAATCGTCTGCGCTAGAAGTTCGTTATAACTGCAAATGGACAAACTGTATGCAAACAGGCACAAAAATTACGGTAGGACTCCTGTGCGGCGGCAGAAGCAGCGAGCACGAAGTCTCTCTCACTTCGGCTGCTTCGGTACTGCGGGAGATAGATCGCGACCGCTTTGATGTCATACCTATCCTCATTACCCGCAAGGGCGAATGGATGCTGGTGGACGACACTGAGATTCTGCTGGCATACGCCAATAAGGTGCAGGCACAGCAAAACACGGAAGAAAATTACCGGTGCGTCGGCCTCAAACCGGTGGTCCTCGATTACAGCCATAGCAAAAAATTGCTCGCCTTTGCCCAGGACCAACAGTTCTCTCGTACGCAAGAGGTGGCGATGTTGCCGCGGCAACTCGACGTGATACTGCCGATTTTGCACGGCCCATACGGCGAAGACGGCACCATCCAGGGCTTATGTGAAATGGCGGAAATCCCCTGTGTCGGCGCCGGTATTATCGGTTCGGCTGCCGGACTCGACAAAGTTGTGATGAAAGAACTGTTCGCCCATCACAACTTTCCTATTGCTCCCTACATCGCTTTCCGTACAGTTGACTGGCAAAAGCGGGAGCAAGAGATCATAGCGGAGATCGAGGCGAAGCTACCCTACCCTCTGTTCGTCAAACCGGCCAACTGCGGCTCGAGCGTCGGTGTGAACAAAGCACACGACCGTGGCGAGCTTGTCGAATATGTGCCGTGCGCTGCCAAGTTCGACCGCAAAATCGTCGTCGAGCAAGGTCTGGACGTACGCGAACTGGAATGTGCGGTGTTGGGTAACGATTTTCCCGAAGCATCGGGCATAGGCGAGGTGTTTCCGGGTGACGAATTTTACTCTTACCCGGCCAAGTACGGGGAGGAGAGTACCACTAAGAGTCCGGCACACGGGACGAAGGCGATAACGCTGCGCAAGAGTACCACTAAAATTCCGGCAGACGTGCCGGAAGCGGTGGCGCAGCGCGTGCGTACGTTGGCCGTGCAGGCATTTCTCGCCGTTGACTGCGCGGGTTTCGCGCGAGTTGATTTTTTTATGGAAAAAAGTACGGATAAAATCTACGTCAACGAAATCAATACCATTCCCGGCTTTACCCCGATCAGCATGTTCCCGCAATTGTGGCAGGCTGCCGGCATTTCCTACCGCAATCTGATTACGAAGCTCGTCGAACTTGCCATGGAAAGGTTTAAGCAAAGTGCCTCCAAAAGCTATAGTGTTGTGTAGTGGCGGGCTGGATTCGACTACCGTATTGGCTATTGCCCGAGAGCAGGGTTTTCGTCTCTATGCTCTGACCTTCGACTACGGCCAGCGCCATGCCGTGGAACTCTCTGCGGCGCGCAGAGTAGCTGCCGCCTTTAGCGTTGAGCGCCATGTCGTGGTGCACTGCGATCTTACCGTGCTTGGCGGCTCCGCCTTGACCGGTTCGCTTAAAGTACCGGAAAACCGCAGTCTGGAAGAGATGCGCCAGGAAATCCCTGCGACTTACGTGCCGGCACGCAACACCATCTTTCTCGCTTACGCCCTGGCCTTTGCCGAAACGGAAGAAGCCTGCGACATTTTTATCGGCGCCAATGTCATAGACTATAGCGGCTATCCGGATTGTCGCCCTGAATATTTAAAGGCTTTCGCAGATATGGCCAACCTGGCGACCAAGGCGGCGGTACAACATAAGGCGCGTTACACGATCCACGCGCCCCTGCTCTATTGGCACAAGGCAGAAATTATCCGCCAGGGGCTGTCCCTTGGCGTGGATTACAGCATCACCCACAGTTGCTACAACCCGCAACAAGAACTTGCTTGTGGCCGCTGCGATTCCTGTTATCTACGCAAAAAAGGATTTGCCGAAGCCGGAGTTGCCGATCCGACAAGGTATGTATAGGCCATGTGGCGACTACGTGTACCATCCGTTTATGAGTCGGCGGCCATCGTGTTGTTGTTGCTGGCATTTTTCCTGATACTCAGCCTATTTTCCTACGACGCGCGCGATAGCGACCACTATTACCCGCCGCCGCTTGCGCTGCACAACTGGTGTGGCATAACGGGCGTGGCTGTGGCACAACCGCTATATCTGTGGCTGGGGCTGTTGGCGTGGTGGGCGCCGTGTATAATCTGCTGTTGCGCCTGGGTGATGTGGCGAGGCGGCATGGACTTGTGGCTGTGGTGGCACGCATTTTTTTTTGCGACCGCCGTGTTGTTGTGGGGTTGTCTCCTGGCTTCGCTCTTTGACACGGGCTTCGTTCTTTCAGAACGGCAACCATCTTACGGCGGGATGGTAGGACTCTTTTTGCGGCAATGGTTGAGTCGCCATTTCAGCACGACCGCCTTGTGGTTGTTATGGCTGTTGCTGGGTCTGTTCCTCGGTATGTATATGGCGACGGTATGGCTCGAACAACGGCTTATGGCGACGATCACACATAATCGTTCGCATGGCAAAGGAGAAAAAAATATGCGCAAATTTTTGGCCATGTTACTGGTGCTGTTTTTGGTGTGTCCGCTATTCTTTGCCCTGGCCTATGGGCAGGCGACTGTGAAAGACTTAGAGAAATTGAAAAAGAAAGGCTTGTCGGAACAGCAGATACTCCAGCAAGTCAAAGAACTCGGCGGCTTTGAGATGAGCGCCGAAGTCTATGTAATGCTGCGCAAGAAAGGTTTTTCGGCCGATTTTCTGGACGAGTTGGAAAACCTGAATGCCAAGCCACAACTGCCGCCGTTGCCCGAGTATTTGCGCAAGTTGTACCGCAAGGCGGCAGCCGGCTCTGAGGTGGAAAAGATCTGGGCATTGGCGATAGGACTCGATAAATACCAGGACGACCGGACGTTTCCTGGTTTGCAGTATGCGGTGAA
>JAGVGO010000259.1 GCA_020057085.1 Planctomycetota bacterium
AACTGCCACGAAACTTGTGGGTACAAAACAGCCCGCCAGGGGAGAGGTTATACTCTACCCATAATTTTTTTATCCCCCCGAAGTGTTAGATACGCCCGTGATGCCATTATTCGCCAGCGAAATATTTTTCCACCACCCGCTGGTAAGATGTCGGCCACCAGCCTTTTTTCCAATAACTCCGGCGCGCCTCTTCGGCAAAAGTGGCGAATATGCTAGTCTCGCTGGCTGTCTTTTCGTGCGACCACTGCTTGGACGGTAGCACTCCAATATCGGTGCCGTTGCCAGGGAAGGCCGATAAAGCTAAAGAAGCGGACGTCCCTTCCGGTGTCTGTAGCGGTAGTTGCCCGCCCAGGCGTTGCAGCAAACCGGCGATTATGCTCTGGGCATGTCGTAGATTGGCGATTTGGTGAGAGTGGATGGAGGCCAGTTCGCGCAGCAGTTTGGCCAATTCTTCTTTTTTCCCCTCTTGCGTGGATTGTACGAGAGGTGTCCAGCGGCTATCACCCTCCTGCGCCAGTGCCGCCAGCCGATCCTGGAGCCTTTGTAGTTGCTGGGCGTCGAGTGCCGCAAGAGCCGGCCAGGGGTCACTGTCCACTCCATCCGCAGGTGGTTGTGTGCTGGCTACCGAGCTATGCACGACATGTGCGGGTTTCTGTTGTTCGAGTTGAAAAATCTTGCGGGACAGAGATGTATGTAATTCAAGCAAATGCCGCCGCATCTCTGCTGGCGAAAATGGCTGCCCTGCAAGCTGCTGTAGCCTGGCGGCCGTTTCTTTTTGTTGTGCGCGTGCCAGTGCGGCAGCCCCTTGTTGTAAAGTGGCAGCGACGTCGTCGGGTATGGCAAAGATGAGAGGCTTAGGAGCATGAAATAAAGCTTCTGACAAACAGTACAACACAGTTGCAAGACAAAGCAGTATGGCAGGCCAATAGAAGTGAGTCCTTGCTGTTGCCGGCAGCGGGAGGTGGTAGGGGTCGCCGGACAATTGCCGCAGAACGTGTGCCGCCTCGCTGAACAGCGCCGGAAACCGCTCTTGCCGCTCTTGTTGCCGGCAATACCAGGCAGATGCTATACGTTCTTCTAAACGGTAATGGCGATCGAGGAAACGGGCGGCCTCCTCTGTACTCACATGTGGCAACCGTACCAACCGCCACAGCAGCAACAGTGTCGCTACCGTCATCACCCACGGGCTACCTGGTAACCAACGGCCTATGGCCCAAGCCAGGTTGCCCAGCAGCCACCAGATCACAGCCAGAGACAGCGCTGCCCGCCAATGTTGCCGGCGAGTAAGGCGGAGTGCCGTTACTGCCGCATATTGCACTACGTATTGCGCATCTGGCATGACCGACGATACAGTCGAGGCTACCGGCATTGCATGACACTCTCACGTGGCGTCGCCGGAGTCACAAAAAACGGCGCTACCATAGGCGCGTTTAGCCTTGCTAAATGCGCTTCACAAAGACGCAACAAGACCTCGGCGCTACGTGACTGCGAGGAGAACGGCTCACTCCATCGGCGTTGGTAAGCCTGGTAGAGTTTGTGCAAGATATCATTGTCCACCCCTTGCCAGGTCGCCGTTTTTGCCTTGATAAACGTCTTATAGTCGCTATACTCGCTTTCCGGCCATCTTTCCTTGAGCGCCTCGTAGAGCGACCAGCCACCCGCCGCTTCGTTTTTTACATCGCGCCAATACTCACGCACGTCTTCGAGATAGGCCAGGATGTCGTAGGCACGACTGCCGGCGTCATAGATGGTACAACGTTCCAGTGGATAGGTCAGGTCGTCGTACTGGCTCAATTCGAATTCCGGTGCGAGCAGACAGTCGAACCTCACGAAATCGGTATCCTCGAAGCGAAGGCGCAAGGGTGAACCTTTCTCCACCATCTTGAATCTGCCCTCCAGATACACCACATAGGTGCCTTGATAGTCGGGCGACATTTGGCAGAGTTGTTTGTCACATTCGGCCAGGATTTGTTCCACCCGGTCACAGCCAATGGTAAAAAATACCAGATTTTTGATCCCCAGCAGGTGTTGCTCGAGGTAATCTTTCACCAGGCGCAGGCCGTTGTCAAGCGTGCCGCCGGTGGCCGCTACATCGCCGATGAACAAGACGCATTTCGGGGGAAAATTGAATTTGCGATAGTTGTCCTCTTTGATGATGAAATGCTCTTTTTCACGGTGGCGTTGGGATGACAGAAAGCAGGTGGCATGCCGGTTGACGCCGTAGGCAAGGTGCAACGCGTTGCGCAGATCGAAATTGAGTCCCCCGCGCAGCAAATTGAGGACACACAGCGAAGTCTCCGGATTTTTCTCGATGAGAGATGGCATAAAAGGCAGGTTTTGCAAGGCAGAGACCATGGCCGCGCGCAACGCATCGGTATAGGCGCAGCCGAGCAGTTGCGGACAATTGCAAATTTGCCGCGTTTCTGGGGTCGAAACGATATAACAGGAGAGGTTTGGGCCTTCCTGGCAGATGCGGTAGACCGACGCGGCCGGAGTGGCCTTTTCTTTTTGCAAGTAGGTTGGCATAACAGATTCCTTTAAGACTTTTTTTTGTGACCGACTTTGTGGTGCATGTCCAAGCCCTCCGCATTCATCATAGTTTCCACTGGCTTGGTTTCCGCGATCCATTTGCCATGCGCGATGACGTAACGCGCAGACACCTGAAAACGCAGAGCATGAAAAATATTCGGCGCATTCAGCACGACGATATTGGCGGGATTGCCGACCTTGATACCATAATCGGGGATTTGCAGCGTACGTGCGCCGTTTTGTGTAATCATGGCAAAAGAGGCCTCTATTTCCTGCATACCGATCATCTGCGCCACATGGATGCCCATGTGCGCCACAGACAGCATGTTGCCGGTACCCAGTACATACCATGGGTCAAAGATACAATCCTGGCCCAGACTTACGTTGAGCCCGTTTTGCCACAACTCTTTCACCCTGGTCATGCCGCGCCGTTTGGGATAAGTGTCCATACGCCCCTGCAAGGTAATGTTGATCTGCGGATTGGCGACGAAGTTGATTCCCGCCCGCCGCAGAAAACCCATGAGCTTGTAAGAATAAGCGTCGTTGTAACAAGCGAAGGCGGTGGTGTGGCTGGCGGTAACTCTTTCGCCGTTGCCGTGCCGGATAGCGTTGGCTGCCACCACCTCGAGAAAGCGCGACTGTTCGTCGTCAATCTCGTCGCAATGGATGTCTATCAGACAGTGGTGCCTGGCCGCCAGCGAGAAAATGCGGTCCAGCGAACGTACACCGTCCTCGCGCGTAAGCTCATAATGGGGAATACCGCCGATGACATCGGCACCGCGACGTAAAGCTTCGATGAGCAATCGTTCGTTGGCCGGCTGCCCGAAAATGCCATCCTGTGGAAACGTGACTATTTGCAAGGTAACCCAGTCTCGCACCTCTTCCCTGAGTTCGAGCAATGCGTCAAGCGCAATGAGTTTTGTTTCGGTGACATCCACATGCGTACGCACATAGAGAATGCCCTGGCTGGCCATGAATTTGAGTGCTTCGAGAGCACGACGCCTGACATCTTTTTTATGCAAAGACTGTTTGCGTTCCGCCCAAATCTGGATGCCTTCGAACAAAGTGCCGCTTTGATTGAAACGCGGTTCTCCCGCCGTCAACACCGAATCCAGATGGATGTGTGGTTCGACAAAAGGCGGTGTCACCAAGAGTCCCTGACAACTTAATTCTGTCGTGGCCCGAGCTTTATTTTTAGTGGCAATGCTGGCTATTTTACCCTGGACGATGGCGACATCCACCTCGCCCGTATAACCAGGAAGATGGCAATCTCTAAGAATAATATCGTACATATCAATTTTCCCCTTGTCACCGACCAAGAATACGACCCGCTCCCCAATAGATACCATTCAAATATTTTTCGTACTCGCTGTCGCCGTGCAGACGATTGAGTTTGACACCTGAGTAGTCGCCACTTGGCGAACAGTGAATATAGACACCGTCTCCAATATGGATGCCGACATGTGTAGGATGATCCTGGCGTTTGCCGAAGAAAATCAGATCGGCAGGCAACATATCTTCACGTTTGGCCGGCATGCTGTATTGATATTGCTGATCGGCATCGCGCGGCAACAGGACGTTGTTGAGACGAAACACCATTTGCACAAAGCCGCTGCAATCGAGCTTTGGTACAGCGGTGCCTCCCCACAGATAAGTGATCGGGCCAAGATCACCCTGCGGCAGAAAACGCCGGGCCGTCGTGAGAAGATTCTGTGGCGTGGCCTTCACCACGGGCAGAACGACCTGGGCGTCCGGCAAGGTTATGTATACCTCGGCAGGAAATTTCCACAGCTTGCCATCGCTTCGCAGCCCGATGTCGCTGGCGGCCGGTAGCTCTGCAGCCGCAACCTTAAGGCAGACTTTTGGCATGTGTACCCAGATTTGCCAAGCCTCAGGTGTCACAACGACAATGGTGTCGGTCGCCAGCCAACCCAGATAGCCGTCCTTCTCCGTTTGTACGCGCACGAATTTATTGTCATGGTTCGTTGCGATGATGGTCACCGCTGCGCCGTACAACAACTGACTACCCAGGTTGTCGCCGGCTTCGCAGCGTGG
Source organism: Planctomycetota bacterium (assembly GCA_020057085.1). Lineage (GTDB taxonomy): Bacteria > Planctomycetota > Uabimicrobiia > Uabimicrobiales > JABWCH01 > JAGVGO01. The sequence goes on from JAGVGO010000259.1 coordinate 4,585, forward strand.
TTCGACATACAGATCGGCACACGCTACTTTGACCACACCGAAACTCAAAGTCGCTATCCGCATTTCCCAAGACACACTGTGTTTGTCCAGGAAAACCTTGACCACTTTTTCCACCCGCTGCATCTCCAGATGCGAAAAGAAATTTCCCTGCACCAGATAGCCCTTCTCTTTGGCAGAAATAGTCAGCGAGAACAGAGTATCACGCTCATCGCGTGGTGCGAGGGCAAACATCACCTTGCCTTCACCTTGCTGGAAGTTTACTTCGAGAGTCACGCCGCGACGATGGCTGCGTCCCCCCACCTCCTCCGCCAACACTTGCGCCATTTCTTTTGCTAATTTTTGCAGGCTGGATGTGTCCCAGGGGAATGCGCAAATCTGTTGCAAAGAGCAGCAGCCGAAAACCATAAGGAATAACATCCGTTTCATAAAAACCCCTGTTTTTCATAAAAAAAGCCACCTTTAGGCTTGATCGCCTACGGTGGCTCCCAATAGCAATGCTTTTCATTTCCAATACATGGAAGAGCATTGCCGGTAGTCAAACATGCAACTAACCCAGTTTCTGCACCAGAGTGATGAGAGGAACGAACAAGGCGACGACGATAAAGCCGATAATCAAACCCATGAAGATGATGAGCATGGGTTCTAGCAAGCTGATCATCGAGCCGACCAGGATATCCACTTCTTCATCGTAAGTATCGGCAATTTTGATGAGCATCTTGTCTAGTTCACCGGTTTCCTCGCCTACGTCAATCATGTTGACCACGATATCATCGAATTCACCGCTCTGCGCCAGAGGTTCGGCAATACTTTCACCTTCACGGATACTTTCATGCACGGCGCCGATGGCATTGGAGATGATCTGGTTGCCGATAGCGTTGCGCACAATCGCCAGAGCTTCCAGAATGGGCACACCGGAACTGACGAGCGTGCCTAGCGTACGGGTGAACCTGCTGATGGACGATTTGCGTATAATATCCCCGAAGATAGGTATGGAAAGGAAAATTTTATCCGCGATCAACTTACCGGTCTTGTGTCCGGTAAACATTTTGTAAGCGACGATTATAGCAAAAACACCGATAGGAATCAGGAACCACCAGTAGACCAGAAAATCGCTGCCGGTAATCAACATTTCGGTAATGGCCGGCAGTGGCACTTTCAAATCGCCAAATATCTTTTTGAACTGGGGTACGACCATGATCATGATACCGGCCAAAATCAGGCCTGCTACCGAGAGTACGGCTACAGGGTAAACCGCCGCACCGACGATACGTTTTTTCAATTTCTGCGATTTTTCCATGAATTCGGCCAAACGACGCAAAATGGTATCGAGCACACCACCCGCTTCGCCCGCCTTCACCATGTTTACATACAATTTATCGAAAATTCTGGGATGCTTGCCTAAGGCTTCAGAAAATGTGGCACCGCTTTCCACATCTTCGGCCACCAGAGTCAACGTTCTTTTGAGCAATCCTGCCTTGCATTGGCCTTCAAGAATCTTAATGCTGCGGACAATGGGCAATCCTGCATCTTGCAGAGTAGATAGCTGTGTGGTAAATGTGGTGAGCTGTTTGAAGCTGACCGAACCGCCAAAATTCAGCCCTGGGATTTTTATAGCGTTTGCCATAGGGAGTTCTGCCTTTCCAAATGGAACAAAAATACACCGAAATTTCCGGTCCATGGCAGAGAGCTGCCCTGGACCACAATGTTTTTAGAAGATGGTTTCGCGTACCACTTCTTCAATGGTGGTCACACCGTCGAAAATGCACAAAAGCCCGCTTTCACGCAGGGTGCGCATGCCCTGTTCTCTGCATACATCGCGGACTTCGCCGGTAGAGGCATGTTCGAGAATTTTTTGCCGGATTTCGTCAGTACATACCATGATTTCAAAGAGAGCACTGCGTCCGCGATATCCTGTCTTGTTGCAGTTGGCACAACCTTTGCCATACGAAAAACGCTTGCCGCCTAAATCTTCCGGCCGCAGCCCCAATTCCATGACTTCTTCAAGTTGTGGATCATATTCTACTTTACAATGGGCACAGATGCGCCGTACCAGACGCTGCGCAATGATACCTTCGAGCGTAGCGGAAATGAGGAACGGTTCGATCCCCATATCCACCAGACGTGCGATCGAGCTCGGTGCATCGTTGGTGTGCAGTGTGGAAAACACCAAGTGGCCGGTCAGAGCCGCTTCTACGGCGATACCGGCCGTTTCTTTGTCACGCATCTCACCTACCAGAATCTTGTTCGGGTCCTGGCGCAAGATAGCGCGTAGCGCTCTCGAATAAGTCAATTCGACATCCTTGTTGATCTGGCATTGCATGATACCAGGCATATCGTATTCGACAGGGTCTTCGGTGGTGATGATTTTGACCGAAACTTTGTTGCACTCTGCCAGAGCGGAATAGAGCGTAGTGGTTTTGCCCGATCCGGTCGGGCCGGTGACGAGCACAATGCCGTTCGGTTTGACAATGAACTTGCGCATGATTTCCAGCTCACGCTCGCGAAAACCGGTAGTTTCGAGATCCAGGTTAGTGTTGGTGCGGTCGAGAATACGCATAACGCAGCTTTCGCCGAACATGGTAGGCAGCGTCGAAACACGGAGATCCACTGCGCGGCCACCGATCACAAGATCAATACGTCCGTCCTGTGGCAGACGTGTTTCCGCAATATCCAGGTTACTCATAACCTTGATACGGGAAATGAGCGCCATGGCAAGGTGTGGCGGCGGCGGCATCATTTCGTACAACACACCGTCCACGCGATAGCGCACCTTGAATTCACGCTCAAACGGTTCAAAGTGAACGTCCGAACCACGATCTTTGATAGCCTGCATCAAAATCAGGTTGAGCAACTTGATCACCGGCGCCGAATTGGCCATCTCGGCAGCATTATCCAGGCTATAGCCTTCGATTTTACCCGTTTGGGCTGCTTCCTGCTCCTCGGCTATGAGGTTGCTAATCATATCGTTCATGCTCTCACCGGCCGCATCGGCATAATATTTTTCGATGGCACGCTGGATTTGTTCTTCATTGGAGACAGCGCCCTGCACTTCGCAGTGCAGCATCAAATGCAGATCGTCGAGTACCTGGATGTTCATTGGATCGGCCATGGCGATGGTCAGCATATCATCCTTGAATGATACAGGGATGACGCGATAGATATTGGCCATTGCCACAGGTACTTTCTGAATGACATCGGGGGTGATTTCATGGGCATCGAGATTGATGGTTTCCATTCCATACTGTTCGCCCAAAGCGCCCAGTACTTCGCCTTCTGTGACCCACTTCATTTCCACGAAGATTTTGCCGATAGCACCACCTTTGTCGCGTTGGAGGGCCAATGCCTGCTGGATCTGCTGTTCCGTGATGAGGTTTTTCTCTTTGAGAATCTGTCCTATCAATCTATGGGGAGTATCCATTTCTATGTTGTCCCTTGACTAAGATTGATGCCTGTGTAAAAAGTCAAATTTTCTCTTGCCGCGAATGTGGCAAAGTTATAAAGCCTGGCACTTTAGTGCCAGGAAATGGGCATTCCAGAGGATATTTGCCATTTATGGCAACAGAACCAGGCTTCCCGCGCCCATACTGGGCGCAAATCTTTGTATTGCCTTGTTCCTGGCACTAAAGTGCCAGGCTTTACAACTACGCCGCATCCGCGGCG
>JAGVGO010000185.1 GCA_020057085.1 Planctomycetota bacterium
CATCCGCGGCGGAGATTCTTACACACGCATCAATACAATATTTTCTCGTTTTTCTACCTTTTTCTTTGGCTTATTTTGCTTTATTCCAGCGGGGCTACCGCTGTCTATTCCTAAAATCCAAGTTTCTATGCCTGGGATAATTATTTTTTTCCAAAAGCCTTACCTCGCTTTGCTCGATCTTTTTTACAGCTCCTTAGAAAACTTTTTTACGGAAAATTTATGTTTGATTTTCTCAAGAAACTAGCTATTGTTTTTGCTCTAACCATTGCCTTTCCGCTCTTATCCGGCCAGCAGTTAGCAGAAGTCGGCGCGCCGCCTACCTCCTCGCCTTCCACTTCTCAGGCCAAAGATGCATCCGTATTCCAATGGGCATGGGAGTTTCCTGCCTATACCGATAATTACCCGCAATTAAAGAAAACCTGCTGGCTTGAACCTAACTGTGTCGGCGAATTGCTGATTTCTCTACAGCAACGGCGTGACGAAGATAAAGTAGATCGCTATTCGGGATTCAGCTATACTGCCATTCGCCCTTTTCTCCTGGATTTTCGTAGTTTTTCGTGCGCTTTTGGCATTTCCTACATTGGCACCACCTTCGAGTCGGACACTGACGACAAATACAGTAGCGCGCAATCAGGGCCGCTCACTGTTTACAAGTCCGCCGATGATTTTGCCTCGGAAGGCGTGCAGCAAACCTTGAATTTTTCCAGTTTGTGGAGCTTTCCGGAGATCTCGCTGCAGGTCATTCTCGACGTCGGCTACGCCTGGTCTACCATCCGCACCAAGATGGATGTACTCACCCTCGACGGCAGTGGGATACTTATCGGTGTGCTTGACAATTACGAATATCTGCAGCGCGATGAAGGGACGTTTCTTGGCATCAACGTGTTGAAATCGTTTGCCTGGGGAGACTATCTGAATTTTTTCCACCTGTTTTTGTACGCCGGCATCAGGGAAAAAACCGTGGTGCGTGAGTCCAGTGCCACACTCAGTTCCACGTTCACTCCTATTGGTAGCACTATCAACAGCGGCAAGCAGGACCTGCCTTTTAACGACGGCCAGTTCGCCTTCCCAGACCCACAGCCGAGCAAAAAATTCAACCTCACTTTCGTCGGCTACAACCTCGATGTGCGGCTGTTTACAATTTACACGTCCCTAATGGAAAACCGTGGCCTCTCTCTGAGCCTTTTCTCCTGCGTGCAACATTTCACCGGAGAAATATTTAGCGACGACTACTACGGCACCAGAACCAAGCTGGGGTCAACGGTCAGCATTTTTGACGGCGTCACCATCCGCACCGCGTATATCTGGGAGCGTGGCAATGATCAAAACGACGGTTTTGAGGTTACCATCTCCATCCGCGTCTTTGGCATTATCAACGAGCTGCTCAAGGGTAAATCCTGATTTTTCTGCATGTCGGTGCGTGTTAAAAAGTCCTTGCCACATCCGCGGCAGGGACTTTTTAACGCATATTTCACTGCAATGTTTTCTCGATGCTTCCTTTCATTGTTTCGAGCATGGCGTCCAGCTCTTTCACCTCGCTGCCCTGACCTTGAGCGAAGTCAGCCCGCCGGCTATCGCCGCCGCCTTTGATCATGCCTGCTGCCGCCTTCAGCCATTCACCGGCATGCAGCGTGCCGCCTGTGAGCTTTTCGCCGACAAACGCCACCAGGAACACTTTGTCCTGGAAGACGCTGGCGACAATACCGGCCGCAGGCACGCTTGCCTTGCGCAGGAGATCGGCCAGATTGCGCAGATCGCTCATGCCCATACTTTCCACCTTGGCCACGACCAGCTTGCCGTTTGGCAAAGTGGGCGACTTTTCCAGGAGTTCGTCGCGCAATTTGCGGGCATCCACCTGACCTTGCTGGGATTCTTGTTTTTTCAGTTGCTTGATATCTTCCTGCAGTGCGGCGATGCGTGTTGCTAGCTTGTCATCCTGAACTTTCAGGAGCAAGCGGATATCATCGAGTACCTTCTGTTCCTTCTGTGTCTGCTGCACAGCCATATCGCGAGTGACCGCCTCAATACGGCGTACACCGGCCTGCACCGCGCTTTCAGCAACAATACGGAACGAACCGATGTCGCCGGTGGCGAACACATGGGTACCGCCGCACAGCTCCTTGCTGTAACGGCCGACACTCACCACCCGCACATTCTCGCCGTACTTTTCACCGAACAGCGCAATGGCGCCTTGTTCCTTGGCTTTTTCGAGGCTCAACATGACCTTGCGCACCGGAATGTTCTCATAGATGCGAGAGTTGACCAGGCGCTCGATGCTCGCCACTTGTGCGCTCGTCACTTTCTGCGGATGTGTGAAATCGAAACGCAGGCGCGCCGGCCCAACGTGTGAACCTTGCTGCATGGCATGCTCACCGATCACCTGATGTAACGCCCAGTGCAAGAGGTGCGTGGCGGTGTGGTTGGCCATGATCTTGCGACGCCGCTCCCGATCCACATGGGCACTCACGTGCTTGGGCAGATTGCCGAGGTCTCCCTCCAGGAGTTCACCGAAATGCACAGAAATGTCACCGAATTTCTGCGTGTCGTGTACGGCAAAACGGAAGCCTTTGCCATAGATCATGCCGGTGTCGCCAATCTGGCCACCGCATTCGGCATAGAACGGCGTGCGGTTGAGGATCAGCTTGTCGCTACCGAGCATTTTGATGATCGCGGCCCCTGATTCAAGTTCCGCATAGCCGAGAAAGAGCGTAGCGGACAAACCTTCGAGTTCGCCCTGTGGCACCTCGTAAGTAAAGCTCTTGCCCTGCGACCGCTCTTTGTGCTCTTGTTCGGCCAGAGTCCAGCCCTGGTCGTCTACGCTCAGGTTTTGCTCGCGTGCCATGAGATCTACCAGATCACGCGGGAACCCATCCTGGTGATAGAGCTGATAAGCCTTGTCGCCGGGGATGACTGTCGCACCTCCTTTTTTCACCTCTTCCACCAGTTGGCCGAACAACTCGATGCCACGATCGAGCGTGCGCAGGAATGCCTCTTCTTCACTGCGTATGACAAGCGCCACATGCTCTTTGCGTTTGGCAATTTCGGGAAAAACATTGGCAAAAAGCTCGGCCACTTTCGGCACCAGTTGGTAGATGAACGGTTTTTTCATGTCCAGCCCTTTGTGGCCGAAACGCACGGCACGGCGCAAAATCCGGCGCAGCACATAGCCGCGTCCGCTGTTGCTGGGAAGCCCGCCGTCGCTTAACGCCGCCGACAAGGTGCGCACATGGTCGCTGATCACGCGAAATGCCATGTCTTCGATGGTGTCGCTGTTGCCGTAGCTTTTGCCGGTGAGCGTGCCGATCTCCTGCAAAATCGGGGTAAACAGATCTGTGTCGTAATTGGACATCTTGCCCTGCAAGAGCGCCACCACGCGTTCGAGGCCCATGCCGGTGTCAACATGTTTGGCCGGCAAAGTGACGAGTTTTCTGTCCTCCTGGCGGTTGAACTGGATGAACACCAGGTTCCAGATTTCGATGAAACGGATGCAATCGCCGTTCACCTGGCACTTGTGTCCCGGCACGTGTTGCATGTTGCATTTGTCCGGCCCGCGATCGATGTGAATCTCGGAGCACGGTCCGCACGGCCCGGTTTCGCCCATTTCCCAAAAATTGTCTTTTTTGCCGAATCTGGTGATGTGCTCGCGCACGACATCTGTGTCGCTGGCCCACAGCGCCGCCGCTTCTTCGTCGGCGGCAAGGCCATCTTCCTGGTCGCCACCGAACACCGTGACCCAGATGATTTCTTTCGGAATCTGCCACACTTTGGTCAAAAGTTCCCACGCCCAGCCAATGGCCTCTTTCTTGAAATAATCACCGAACGACCAGTTGCCCAGCATCTCGAAAAAAGTGTGGTGGTAGGTGTCACGGCCAACCACTTCGAGATCGTTGTGTTTGCCCGACACGCGGATACATTTCTGGGTATCGGCCGCTCTCTTGTAAGAACGGCTGCCGGTGCCGAGGAATACATCTTTGAACTGGTTCATACCGGCGTTGGTGAAATAGAGCGTCGGATCGTCCTTGGGGACGACCGGCGAAGAGTCAACGATGGTGTGTTCTTTTTCTTGGAAAAATTTCAGGAATTCAGAACGAATTTCTGCTGCTGTTTTCATAAAAAACCTTCCTAATTAATTTCTTGTCTTAAACTTGAAATTTTCGCTCGTGTATGGGTCTTTCACTCGACTTTGGTGAATATTTCCTGAGAGGCTGGTTTATTGCCTTCGATAAAAATCCCAAGATGATGCCATTTTTTATCGTTTGGGTCAAGGGGCGGGTTGCCGGTATAATCGTGCCACCTGTTCATGAATTCTTTCGCTGGAATAACTCCTTTCGTGCCGAGGAGGGAGGGGTCTTCCACGAACACGTGCTGCTTGTCCAGGCCAATCACCACCACATAATGCCCATCCTCCCAGGCTGAAACCCAGTCGAACTCTTGCGTGATATTTTCTACCCAGGCCTGGATGGCAACAATGACCGGTACGCCTTTTTGTATTGAGTTTTCCAGGTCCTGGAGTGTCAGATTCTCTGCGATTTTTGCCCGAAGCCCTAGTTTGTGCGCAGCACGGACCATAGCATCTGGCTCTGTGCCGCTTGTTTCACTCGAACCAAGCATTTCCATAATGGTGCCTTCTCTATAGTCTGTACCCCAGTAGCTGATCACTGCTTGAAAAGTCGCTGCACCGCAAGAATAGGTGGTTGATTGCCGGACATCCGGTACGGGGAGAAGCTTTACATGCCGATATGGGTCATTGCCCTGGAGGTTGAAAAGTGGGATTATTTTGGCACCGATAACGATGCCAATAGATAGGATGGCGATTGCCACAATACAAGTGAATATCTTTCTTTGCATAAAAAGTCCAATTCATATTGAAAAAACGGGCGCCATGGTTGGGCGCGGGCGTATCCAATAATTAAGGGGCATAGTAACTTTTTTGAAATAAGTACAAGAGTACAAGCCTATAACCTCTCCCGCCAGGGGCTGTTTTGTACCCACATCTTTGACTCACAGTTTTCATGCGATAACATATTATTAAAATTAGAGATAAGAATTGGC
>JAGVGO010000147.1 GCA_020057085.1 Planctomycetota bacterium
AAAACTGCCACGAAACTTGTGGGTACAAAACAGCCCGCCAGGGGAGAGGTTATACTCTACCCATAATTTTTCTATCCCCCGAAGTGTTAGATACGCCCGCAAGAAACAGACCTGATGCGGTTGTTCTATTTCTTTTTGCAGACCACCATGATGGCAGGAGAATACTTACGTAAAAGCTTTGTTGGAATATTGGCATATATGCGGGAGAAGAAAAGATATCTGAAAACTCCTTGCCACTCCAGAACATCGAATTCTTGTGCCAATATTTCAAGCCATTTAAATCTTGAAAATTTATTGATGTGCGTCGTGTCTTTATCGAGTTTCATGACGATCTTGCCGACGAGACCATCATAGACGGGCATAACAAAAACGGCAATCCCGTTTTTGTTCATCACTCTTTTCAGTTCCATGAATCCATCTGCATAATCTTTAACATGCTCGATCACATCAAGAACGGTCACGATGTCGAATTCCTCTTTGTTGTACTTCAGAGCAGTGATCGGACACTGTTGCAAAAGGAATCTTTCTTTGGAAAAATCGAGTACGTCTTGCTCAAGATCGCAGCCCTGGACATCATAGCCTTGCTCTTCTGCTACGCTGATAAAAGAGCAATAGGCGCAACCGACATCCAGCAATGAGCCGGTCTTTTTATATTTTTTTATTGTCTTAAGAACGGCTTTTGTTTTGTAGCGAGGATTCTGCAAGGCATAATTTTTATAATTTGTCTTGAAATAATTTGCATCGAAAACGGCTTCCTGTTTCTGTGGCTTCTTGGCTTTCGGCATTTTTTAGCTCTTTTTCGACAGACTAAACCGTTTCCTGCGGCGGTTCTTCCTGTGGCAATCCGGCTGCCATTGCTTCTTCCGGCAAGTCGGCTGGCACTGCTCCATGACTACGATACTTGCGCAGCATCTTGAGCAGCAACTGGAAATCTTTTGGCAGCGGCGCTTCTACCGCGAAAGGTTCTTCTTGACCCGGCAAGGGGAAAGCGATGCGGTGGGCATGCAGGGTGAGACGCGAAATCAAAGGTCGTTCCGGTTGGTTTTTCTTCGGCTGATAGCCACGCTTGAGCTCCGAGAGCAGGAGTGCCGACCGGTAGCCATAGAGGGAATCTACGGCCAGAGGATAGCCATTTGCCGCCATGTGCACGCGTATCTGGTGGGTACGACCGGTTTCAATGGTCACCTTGAGCAGAGCGAAATCGCGGAACATCTCCACAACTTCGTAGTTGGTCACCGCGTGCTTGCCAAACTCGCTCACCGTCATTCGGCTGGAGTGCTTGGAGGCCTGGGCGATGCTGAGCTCGATGCGTCCATTGGCCGGCGGCGTGCCGGCGACGAGAGCCGTGTATTCTTTGTACAGCTTGCCATCTTCAAACAGCTTGCCGAGATACCGTTTCATGTCATGCGTTTTGGCCACGACCACCGCCCCGCTTGTCTCTTTGTCAATGCGGTGTACGATGCGCGGGTCGCATTCCTGGCCGGTTTGTGCAAAGTAATTCCACAGGCTTTTTTTGAAAGGCGAACCTGGCACCCAGCGTTCCGGCACTACAGGAATGCCGGACGGTTTGTTGACCACGAGGAAGTCGGCATTCTCGAACAGAATTTCGAGTTCCGGCGGCTTGGGTACATAATCTTCGTGAGCCTCTGACAGTGCAACTTCGATCTTGTCCTCGCTATAGAGTCGTTGGTGCGGCTCTGCTATCTCCTTGTTGACGAGTACCAGCTTGTCGTAGAACATTTTTCTGATTTTGCCGGCATTGAAATCGAGCAGATGGCGTTCGAGGTAAGCCCCGGCCGTATACCCCTGGTATTCTGAAGCGACAATGAAGTGATAGTGGCGTTCCATGCGCAAATCCTTTTCATATATAAACAGTAAAAGCCACCCATGGGAATTGAACCCACAACCTACGCTTTACGAAAGCGTCGCTCTACCAGTTGAGCTAGGGTGGCACTGTTACAAGAAGTTACATTGTAGCAAGAAATAGATGGCAATGCAAGCAAAAAAATGATATAACACGAAGAAAGTTTACCGTTTTTACCCTTTGTTGAAGGAGCACAATGCATGAAGAAAGCAGGCAATGGAAGTAGCATGAAAATGGAGCAATTCTTCGAGCTGATGAGCAAGGTCAAGATGTACGACCTGACACAGCCGCTCAGCATCCATACCCCACCGTGGCCAAGCTATGTTCCGCTCAGCGTGCAGTACTTCAAAAGGATAGCCGGCGCTCACATGGGGCAAGGCGCCAATGGCCAGGTAATCACCTCGAGCCACCATGTCGGCACGCATATGGACGGCGAAATCCATTTCCACTCCAGCGGACGTTCCATCGGCAATGTGCCCATGGCAGAGTGGGTCGGCCCAGGGGCAGTGGTTGACATTTCAGAGGAAATGGGCGACTACGATCTCTATTCGCCGGAAATGTTCATGAAAAAAGTGGAGATCAAAAAGGGCGACATTCTCATCATCAACACCGGCTACCATCGTTATGGCTGGAACCAGCCTGATTCGGACGAGGTTCGCTACTTCGTCAAACACCCCGGCCCCAACCCGGATTTCCACAAATGGGTACTCGACATGAAGATCAAGTGGATCGGTGTCGATTGCGGCAGTGCCGACCATCCGATGAACACCATCATCCGCACCTGGCATCCGAAATTGTTCGCCGAGGCCGATAAAAAAATCAAAGAGAAGTACGCTAAAGGCTGGGATGAAATGTTCCCGGCCGAGGAATACTACCAGGTCATGCACCTCAAGTTGTTCCCCAAACAAATAGTCCATGCCGAAAATCTGGGCGGCGACATTGACAAAGTCAGCAACAAGCGGCTGTGGATCGGTTGCTTCCCAGTGAAAGGGATTGAATTCGAGTCGGCCTGGTGCCGCATCGTTGCCCTGGAACCGCAAAAAACATAAGGAGCTGCCAAACATGTCCATCACACATGAATTTGCATATGTCAAACCGCAGAGCATGGCGGAGGCTCTAGCCTTCTTGTCCCAACACGGCAAAGAGGCTCTGGTACTGGCAGGCGGCACCGATCTGGTGGTGATGATACGCGAAGGCGCCGAACATCCCAAACTACTCGTTGACATCAAAGGGCTTCCCGAACTTCAGATGCTCGAACTCAAGAATAAAAAGCTCACCATCGGAGCCCGCATCACCTTCACCGATCTGCTCGATTCCAGCGTCGTGCGGCAGAAATTTCCGATCCTTTGGGAAAGCGCAAAAACGGTGGCCTCGGTCGGCATCCGCAACCGCGCTACTCTCGTCGGCAACATTTGCTCGGCAGTGCCGTGCATGGACAGCGCGCCGGCACTTTTCGTCTACGATGCCGAAATTTTGGCGAAAAACGTCAACGAGGAGAGAATGATTCCCGTCGGCAAATGGTTCGTCGCTCCGCACAAGACAGCCCTGCAGCCGGGTGAATTCGTTACCGGTGTCATTTTGAAACTGCCGCCGAAAAAGCACGCCGGCTGCTATGTCAAACTTGAACGCACAGCCGAGGACTTGGCCCAGGTGGGTCTGGCGGTGCTGGTAAACGAAGACAGGCACTACAAACTTTCTTATTGTGCCGTGAGTCCGGTGCCGGTGCGTGCAGGCAAGATCGAACAACTGCTGCATGGCAAGGATATTGCGGACGACCTCATCGCCAAAGCCAAGGAACTGGTGAAGGAGGAGATTTCGCCCATCTCCGACGTGCGTGCCAGCAAGGAGTACCGGCTGCATATGGCCGAAATCATGCTGGAACGCGGTCTCAAGGCGAGCGTGGCACGTTTGTCCGGTAAAGGTCCTGAATATGGGGCGAATCTGCTATGAACGAAAGATCGAATGCAGTTATAGAAACGACAAAACTGAGTAAGGAGTTCCGTGATTTTTGGGGCCGGGTCAAAGCCAAGGCGCTCGACAATCTTGAATTGACGGTGCAGCAGGGTGAAATTTTCGGCCTGTTAGGCCCGAACGGTTCCGGTAAAACTACAACCATCAAGCTGCTGCTGGGGCTCCTGTTTCCATCCGGCGGCACGATCAAGGTGTTCGGCAATTCGCCACGCCATGTCGCCAACAAACAGCGTATCGGTTTTTTGCCGGAAGAGTCGTATCTCTATCCTTACCACAATGCCGAAGAAGCACTTTTTTTCTATGGGCGACTGTTTGGCCTGTCACGCGAAATTTGCCACAAAAGAGTCGAGGAGTTACTCGAAATGGTTGGCCTGTTCAAGATTCGCAAGCGCCCGATCAAAGAGTATTCCAAAGGCATGGCAAGAAGAATCGGGCTGGCCCAGGCACTTATCAACGATCCGGAGTTGGTGTTCCTGGATGAGCCGACATCGGGACTCGACCCGATTGCCACCCATGAAGTCAAGGATCTCATTCTGCAGCTCAAGAAACACGGCAAAACGATAGTGCTGTCGAGCCATCTCCTGGCCGATGTCGAAGATATCTGTGACCGTATCGCCATTTTGTATGGTGGCAAGATACAGGCACAAGGCGTAGTGGGCGATCTCTTAAGCAAACCATCGGCGACGCAGATCACGCTGGAGAATCTGCCGCAGCCACTGCGCCAGCAGCTTGTCTCCTGGTTCGGCCAAAACAACATCCGGCAGGTGTCCTTTTCCACGCCCAGGGAACGCCTGGAAACTTTTTTCCTGCGCGTGGTGGAAGCGGCCAGACAGCGACAGGTGGTCACTTCCGGTGCCGAGGCAGGCAAAAGCCTGGAAACATTTTTTAGCGACGCGCCGGTTGCCCCGGCAACTACTCCCAAACACGAAATCATTGCCCAGTTGCTGAAAACGGATCATCCTGCCGTAACGTCGGCACCAGCCCAGCCAGAACAAATGCCGAGAGCGTCGCCACAGCCTGCGGCGGAAAATATAGGGCAAATTCCTGCACCGGTCAAGCTGGCAATCCTCGACAAGCTGGTGGTAAATAAACACGGAGAAACCACGCCAGAGATAAATGTCAGCCTGCCTGACAAGGACAAAGCCAGAGAAGCGGAGAAATCTCACGCAGTCAAAGGTTTGCTCGACAAATTGCTGCGCCCTGGCGGCCAGAAAAAGGAGCAACAGCCGTGAGCAATATATGGGCAATTGCCAGCAAGATGATCGTGGAGGCTTTACGTCGGCGTGTACCTTTGGCGCTGGCCTGCTTTGCGTTGGCAATGATTGTGACTCTCCCTTTTGTCCTCAGAAGCGACGGTACGTTCAAAGGCCAGATTCAGTTGGCGCTTTCTTACAGCCTGACATTGACTTTCTTTATTCTCATGCTGCTCACTATTTTTCTGTCCACTATGTCGTTTACCGGAGAAATCAAGTACAAACAGATTTATCTTCTCGACACCAAACCACTTGCACGCTGGCAATTTTTCATCGGAAAGCTGGCAGGAGTCGCTCTTCTCAATCTGACGTTTCTGGCAGTGCTTGGCCTGGCTAGTGGCGGCATGGTGGCCTACTTGCTCGCTACCCATAAGGATCCTGCCGAGAGCCTGCGTGTACGCGAGGAACTATTGAGCTGTTATCGCGGCTGTCGCCCTTACATCAATATGAAGCTTCTCGATAGCGTGGTCGCGGAAGAATTCCAGCGTCGCCTGCAAGAAGGGAGACTGCCTACCGATCAGAGCGAAGCGGTGATCAAGCAGGAAATTCGCCAGGAACAACTGTACATGAGCCACTGGATACCTTATCGTCTCGAACAGATCTGGACTTTCCGAGACCTGCCTAGCTCTTTGCCAAAAGATAAAAAGCACAAACTCAAGGTGCGTTACAAACTTTTTACTTCCAATGCGACCCCGGGAGCGTGGTGTAAGGTAGCCTGGCAGATAGGCCGTGGTGAAAACAAATATGTGTGGGAAGGCCGCGTCAAGAGCGGAGAATTTCTTGAATTCACCGTCCCGACAACAGTAATTGATGAAAGAAAGAATGTCGACATACGTTTTGCCCACCAGGACGCCAGCGTAGGTTTTATTTATTTCCCGATGGGTAGTGGGCTGGAGTTGTTTTATCCGGCGGGCGGTTTTTGGAGCAATTACCTGCGCGCTCTGTTATTGCTATTCTCTTTGCTTTGTTTTGTCTGTCTGGTGGCGTTATTCGCTTCGACATTCCTCACTTTCCCTGTCGCGGTCTTGCTTTCGCTCTACATTATAACTCTGGGGCTGGTAGCCGATTTTATGCTGGAAATTTTACCAATCAACCCCAACCTCATGACCCATGAAGCACAGAAATGGTGGAATTTGATTTACCGTGAAACCATGCGCTTCTTGTTTACGTTGATTCCCAATTTCTCTCAATACAACCCGGTCGCCTATCTGTCGGAGGGGCGGGTTATCGCTTGGAGTCTGGTGGCAGATAGTCTGGTAAAACTCGTGTTGTTACGTGGCGGACTTCTTGCTGCTCTTGGTTGCTGGATTTTTTATCAGCGTGAGATTGGCAAACCGTTGGAATAAATAACATAAATAATTTGATTTGCAAACCAATTTTGATTTTGGTACTATGCTGGTTGCCATGAGCCTTGTGCGTTGTGGGAATGGCACTAAGTTAAGATAAATTCTTACTTACCAATGGGTTTTGTCCCTCCCCTGGCGGGCTGTTTTGTACCCACATCTTTGACTCACAGTTTTCATGCGATAACATATTATTAAAATTAGAGATAAGAATTGGCTAAAATA
>JAGVGO010000284.1 GCA_020057085.1 Planctomycetota bacterium
CCTTACCAACTGCTGCATAGTAAACTATGCTCCCTAATCAACGTGAGGCTTTAGAATTGCTTCCAAGCCTCGCCCCTCGTGGGCGGGGTCATTGACTTCACTTCTTTGGCACGCGCCGTGAGTTCTTCCCATCGCTGTAAGAGACGCTTGCCCGACACCGGGCAGGCGGTTTTGAGTTCTTGGGCAAACACCGAAATTTTGAGTTCTTCGAGCAGCCAACGGTACTCATCGAGCATCTGCCGCGACACCGCGTCGCGTTGCAGAGACAGTAACTGCCTTGCTTCATGAAGGTGCGTAATGTGTGGCAAGATATCTTCCCACTTTTTGCGGTCACGCAGCGGATCAACCACGGCGCGGTTCAGACGCAAGGCAATACCTTTGAGGTAACGCGGATAATGCTCCAGCGACGACAGCCGCATGGTGGCTAGAAAACGCGCAGGGAACAGCTCCTGCAAGTGGCTACGCGCCTCCTGCCAGGTTTGCGCAAGGCTCTTCTGCCCATTGCGAAAGGCCGGGCGCGCAGCCTCGTTTTCGACTACCTGGTATTGCTCCCAGATTGCGGCAAGGAGCTTTATCCATTGCGGCACGATAGAGAACATTTTTTCCTGAATTTCGCCGCGCTTCTGCGCAAAGAGTTCTTCCTTGCGGATGAGTTCCCCGCCGAGCGAGAGTAGCGATTCTTTGAGGCAGAGATAGCTTTCCTCACGCAGGTTGCGCGCCCAGCCCTTGCTTACGTAATTTTTTTCGAGTTCCTTGGGAAAAGCGAGGGCACGTTCCAATACCTGTATTTCCTGGCGCAGCGAAAACTCAAGGAGCAACTCCGTGGCACACCGCGTCTCTTCTGTTGCCTCGATGAGCGAAGTGAACAAAGTGCGGTTGACCTGGCCGTTTACGAGTTCGAGTCCTGGGTAACCCAGATGCGGGATACCGCCGCAGTGCGGGGATACTTCGATCTTTTCCGGTAGATCGCTGAAACACCAGTTGCGCAGGTTAGGCAAGAACCATTTCTTGTGCGCCTTCTCCCAGAGAATGTCCACGCGATCCGACTGGACCTTGGCCTGTAGTTCGCGCAGGTTGCGGCTTGAGGCGATGACATTGCCGTGGTGCGAGAGGACGGCAAAGCGCATGAAAAAGGAGGCCGGCACTTCGTCGAGTTGCCAATCCTCGCGGACGATCTTGAGACTATACTCCTTGCGCAAGAACTGCTCCAGCTCGGAGAGTAGCGCCCCGTGCGTGCGCGGCATGCGTGCGACGATGTCCGCGACTTTGTCGGGCAACGGCACGAGCTGCTTGCGCAAATCTTTGGACAGACTCTTGAGGAGTGCCGTCAGCTTGTCGGCTAACATGCCGGGAATCAGCCACTCGAACGGTTCGGGCGAAAGTTGCGGCAGGATGTTTTCCGGAATATTGAGCGTCACACCGTCGTCCGGTGCGTCCGGGGTGAAACGGTAGGTGAGGCTTATTTTCTGGCTGCCGAGGAGGAGGTAATCGGGAAAATCTTCCGCAGACACTTGTGGTGCGCCTTCCTGTAGCACGTCCGAGAGCGACATCGTGAGTTTGTTCTCAAGGCTTCCTTGGGTCGCCAAAAATTCCTTGAGTTCCTGGACGTTTACCACGTCGGGCAGGTTTTTCAAGTAAAAAGCACCAAGTGTTCCTTCATCGGCCAGGAGTGTGCGTTTGCGTATCTTGTTTTCCATAGCGACTACCGAAGCGATGAGTCTCTGATTGGCGGTGAGAAACTTGAACGGCGCACCGATGTCGCCGGCCACGAATCCTTCGTGGATGAAGATGTCACGTGCCCCCTGGCGGTTGATGCGGCCATAATGGATGCGCCGGCGAGCGATTACAGTCATGCCCCACAGCGTCACTTTCTCGAACGCCACCACCTGGCCAGACTTCACATCGAAATGCGGCTCCTGGTAACTGTAGTGGCAAAGATCGCGCGCCAAAGGCTCGACCCACTCCACGTCAATGCGCGCGACGTTACGCGCGAACAGGCGCGAAGTCTCGACCAATTCGGACGCGACAATCCAGTCGAAGTTGCGGTCAAACTGCCCGGAACCGGGAAAGATCATGAATTGCGTGCCGCCGCGCCCGCTATAGATGTTCTTCTCTTTCTGCTGACCGATATTGCCTAAAAAACCGCTCAACACCGCTTTGTGAATAGCCTCGTAGCTGGGCGGGGTGCTGTTGAGTTTGAACAGGTGGTGTTCGGTCAGATTGTTGGTCAGCTCCTCGTGCAGATCGCTCCACTCGCGCATGCGCGGGAAAGACAGGAAATTTTCGCGGCAAAATTTGCGGATTTTGCCCTGTGTCTTCAGTTTGCGCAAGGTTTCGTGGTAGGTGTTCCACAGATTGAGGTAACTCAAAAAGTCCGATTCGCAGTTGGCGAACTGGCGGTGTTTTTCGTCTGCTTCGCCCTGTTTTTCGTATGGCCGTTCGCGCGGGTCCTGGATACTCAAGACCGCGGCGATGATGAGCACCTCCTTGAGCGCCTTTTCCTCATTCGCGGCGAGCAGAATGCGCGAGGTGCGCGGGTCGGTCGGAATCTGCGACATGGCGCGGCCCATCTCGGTCAGACGATTGTCGTCGCTGACGGCGCCAAGTTCGCGCAAGGTATTTAAGCCATCGCGGATAGCGGTCTTCGTCGGCGCGTCAACGAACGAAAAATTCTCGATGTCGCCGAGCGACAACGCCAGCATGCGCAAAATCACTTCCGCCAGGTCGGCGCGTTTGATCTCGGGTGCCGTAAACTGTTCGCGTGTGGCCAATTCTTCCTCGGCATAGAGTCGCACGCAAATGCCTTCTTCGACACGGCCGCAGCGCCCCTTGCGTTGTTCGGCGGAACTCTGCGAAATGTTCTCGATCGGCAGCCGCCTCGTCTTGCTGCGTGGGCAATAGCGGCTGATACGCGCATAGCCGCTGTCGATACAGAAGCGGATGCCGGGGATGGTGATGGAAGTCTCGGCGATGTTGGTGGCGACGATGATCTTGCGTTGCGGCGTCTCGGCAAAAATCTGGTTTTGCTCGTCGACGGTGAGGCGGCTAAAAAGCGGCAGCACCACGAAATCTTTGGCTTTGTAGCCGCGCAGGCGATCTATCGTTTCGCGGATGTCGGCCTCGGTCGGCATGAAAATCAGGATGTCGCCGCACAGGCTGGTGTCGAGCACGTCTTTGACCACCTTGATCGCCTTGTCAATCATGGTGAGTTCACCCAGTTCCTCGAGCTTCCGGTCAATCGGGTCGTACAGCACCGTCACTGGGTAGGTGCGGCCTGAAACTTCGATGATCGGGGCATTGTCGAAAAATTCGGAGAACGCCTTGGTATCCATAGTGGCCGACGACACGATGATATTGAGGTCTGGCCTTTGGGGCAAGAGTCGCTTGAGGTAACCGAGGATGAAGTCAATGTTGAGGCTGCGCTCGTGCGCTTCGTCTATGATCAAAGTGTCGTATTCATAGAGATTGGGGTCGGTCTGCGTTTCGGCGAGCAGAATGCCGTCGGTCATCATCTTGATGTAGGCATGATCCGAGTCGGTGCTGTGGAAGCGAATCTTATAGCTCACCGGCTTATTCTTGCCATGCACCTGTGTTTCCAGGTAGCGTGTCACCGACGTGGCGGCAACACGGCGCGGCTGGGTGATGCCGATCTTGCCTTCGCGGCCACGCCCGGCCTCGAGACAGAATTTGGGCAATTGTGTGGTCTTGCCCGAGCCGGTTTCACCGGCGATGATGAGAACGCGGTGTTTCCGTATCGCTTCGATGATTTCCTGTTTTTTGTCGAGGATCGGGTAGGGCTTCGGGTAGATGAGTTGTGGCACGTTGTTGAGACGAAATTCATGCGCGGCAGCGGAGCTTTCTACCTGCTCCATCAGTTTCAAGAGCGCCTTGGTGATATCGCGTCTTTCCCGTTGTCTTTTGGCAAGCGAGTGCAGACGTGCCGACAAACGCTCGCGATCCTTGTAGAGACAGTACGGGATACGTTGCATCAGCGCGGCGATTTCTTGTTGCAAATCTTGAGTCTTGCTGGTGTCCATTTTCACGCGATTTTCCAGAAATTGTTTACTTTCTCAATTGGAGCAGTTTACTGACTGCAAGAGCCGTGACTTCAGAGGAGGCTGGGTTCTGGCCAGTAACGATATTGCAACAAATTTTGGCATTTTGAGAGCAATTGCCCAAACCGAGCAAAAAATTTTCATGAACACATGAACAAATGTATTGTATACGAAACAAATCGGATAAACAAACAATTTTTTGTACTGGTTTGTTCGCTAACATGTTGTCAGCAGCGAAACAGGGAACCGTATGCTGGCAGTGCCAAGCTAATTGTTCCTACGGTTAGGCTTAAGCGAATTTAGACACGATTTCTGCAAGCCTTAATTTTAAAAGGTTGGCGCAGGAAACCATTTTGAGCCAATTTACTGAAGATGCGCTGGACATGCCATAAATACTTGGGTCTGCGCCGTAGGAGAACTATGGAATTGTCGATCCACTTTCATTCTCCAAAACCGGCAAAACCGGATGAAAATTTGACAATTCACTAATTCCTTGTTATCATCAAAAGCACGCATCAAATATTTTTGTATCCTTAAAACAGACGTCCCGCCAAACGGACTGTCTAACAAAGAGAAAGCCGATGAACCCAAAAGGCATAGAAATTCAAACTCGACAAACTCCGGATATGGCTCTTGTAATACCCGTAGGCGAAGTAGACATGAGTTCCTCAACACAACTGCGAGACATTCTCATGGGCATCCTGCGGCAAAAAAAAGAAACAGTCATTGTCAGCCTGGAAGAGGTGGACTACATTGATAGCTCCGGGCTTGCAACCCTTATTGAAGGTTTTCAAAAAACTGTGCACTACGGCGGGACCTTCAAACTGATCATCAACAAACCTAAAATTATGGATGTCTTCAAACTGGCGCGGCTCAATCGCATCTTCGATATCTTCGAAAGCAGAGAGGCTGCAGGTGTCAAAATTGTTTGAGGAGACCTGAGGTGCTACAAGAAACCATGCGCTTGGAAATTTCCGGCAATCCCCGATTGTCTTGTCTTTTGCGTAAATTCGTCTCGCAAGCATCTGAGATGGCAGGTTTTTGTGAGAACGAGGCCAACATGATCACGCTTGCTGTGGACGAAGCTTTCACCAATATTATTCGCCATACATATCAGATGGACCTTGGCAAAAGAATCTATGTGCGCCTTTTTTTCACGGAAAATGACCATATAGAAATTGAACTTAAGGACGATGGTCCGCCGTTGGAGGTGGCCAATATCAAAAACCGCTGCCTTGAAGAAATCCGGCCGGGTGGGCTGGGGGTTCATTTCATTCAGTCTATCATGGATACGGTAGAGTATCTGCCGCAAGAGACGATGGGCAATGTGGTGCGTATGCGGAAATATTTGAAAAACGTCCGCCCCGGCAGCAAGCCGATGGAGGAAACCCGCAAAAATCCTCAGCTTCTCGCCGCCTTGCTCGAGATAGGCCAGTCTTTACCGTGGATTTTAGATTTGGACACGCTGCTCAACTTAATTGTCAAGCGCGTAAAAAACTTGATGGAAAGTGAGGGCGCCTCGGTCATTCTCCTTGATGAGGCACGCCAGGAACTGGTATTTCACACGGTCCTGGACGAGGATGAAAATATTGTGAAAAAACTCCAGGGACTCAGATTTCCTGCCAATAAGGGGATTGCGGGCAGAGTGTTGCAGACCAGAAAACCTCTCTTTGTAAGAAATGTGGAGAAAGACCCAGATCATTTCAAAGGAGTGGATGAAAGCACAGGCAGCCATACCGAATCGCTTCTCTACACACCTCTTCAGGTACGCGACAGGGCCATTGGCATACTCAGCGCCAAAAATAAAAAAGACGGGCTGTTTGATGACGCCGATATGGAGGCATTGACAGCGATAGCCGGAACTGTGTCTCTCTCTATTGACAACGCCCGCGCCCATACAAAATTGCTGGACACGAAAAGGATGCAAAAGGAACTCCACTCCGCCAGCCTTATGCACCGTGCCACTCTCCCGCAAAGCCTGCCGGATGTCCCCGGACTTCTTACCAGTGCTATCTGTGTACCAGCTACGGAAGTGGGTGGCGATTACTACGATTTTTTCCCTTTAGCGGATGGCCTGCATGCTTTTGCCATAGGAGATGTGAGTGGACACGGCCTGGAGGCGGGTATGATGGTTTCCATGACCCGCAGTTGTCTCTATACGCAACTGCACTTCTCGCACAAAATAGAAGACGTGATGCAGGCAATGAATCGTATGGTTTACGGGAGCGTGGAACGGCGGCTCATGATGACTTTCTTTTTCGCTATTTATGATTGCCAAGAAAGCGTTCTCACCTTTGCCAATGCCGGTCACCCCTCGCCTTATTACTATGCGGCAAGAGACCGGCAGTGGAAACTCATCGAGGAAGGGGAATTTCCGCTAGGCGTTCGGGAAAGCCATGTTTATCCGATCTATAGCATGCAATTGCAGCCCGGAGACATTTTTGTCCTTTATTCGGACGGGATCATTGAAGCCGCCAACTCGCACCGGGACAGATATGGTTTCGACAGGTTCCACAACCTGCTCGTTTCCCAGAACATGGCTTCTCCCAAGGAGATTCAGGATGCCATTCTACGGGATGTCGAAAATTTTTGCGAAAATTTTTCTGCTAGCGACGACCGAACACTCATGGTGTTAGGCCGGAAACTTTGATTTACATTTGCTCCATCACACACATTAGCGAAAGGAAAAACAATGCGCCAATCAATTATCCTGTTCTTTGTTGCCGTAGCTTTTTTGTTGCCAGCCGGCGCTCAATCTCGGGAAACCAAGCAGTTGCAGGTAACACTCGCACCTACCCCAAAATTTATCCCACGCCACACAGGGAGTGGAGATTTTGACTTCGATGGCAATGGACCCGAAGTGCGAAGTGTGATAAAGCTGGAGATCCGCAATGAAAGAGAACTGTGGCTGTCCGTATACCTGAATGCCCGTGAGAGCAAAAAAGATTACACCTCAGTAGAAGGTTCTATGGAATATAAGGTATGCGCCTTCTCCGGCAGAATAGTCAACATCCTTTCAACTGCTTCCACCATACACCAGTACCGCGATAGTAACCACGAAGAGGACTCTTACACGTTGCCGCAGGGAGAGCTTGTGGCAACAATCGTTTACGTTGGCGATACCGATGGCAATGAGGCGGGGACACGCACCGGGCTCACCGTAACCTTTCAACCAGTGATATTACTTGTGGAAAAAGATGCACAACCGCTCCCTTCCTCCCTACTGTGGCAAATTCCCTTTGCCAAAGCAGCGTTCAGAAGCAGCCACAATTCCTATTCCGGCGACGAGGTCGGTACCATTGCAGATCAGCTCCATAGCGGGGTGCGCGGGATTGAACTCGATTTTCACGACAACGATATCGAGCAGGTCCATGATTTCCAGGTTGGCCATGGCTGGGCCGGGCATGAGGTATGCCATGAAGGCACCAACCCTGAGTCCGATCGGCTGGGTGATTGGCTGCGCTGCATCCGCGACTGGTCCGATCACCATCCCGGCCACAGCCCGATCACTGTTTTTCTGGACATCAAAGATGATCTCACCGACAATCCGATCGCCTACGGATACCATTTTTTGGATGCCAAAGTGCGTGAGGCGTTTGCGCCGAAACTGCTGACACCGGCAGAGTATGATGGCCAAAAAACCGTAGCGGAACTTCACGATCGGCTGCTGGTGGTGCTGTCGGGCGATGAAAAGACCAAGCGGGAATACAAAGCCAAACTGGCGAACGGCCGCAGTTGTTTTATTGATGGCGGACGGGAAAGGTCGGAAATCCTTAGCGAAGCCGATGTCGTCAACCTTGATTTTTCGGAATTGGCGGACAACGATGACCTCAGAGCATGGGCACTACAACAGGTCCAGAACAACAGAATCGTGCGTTTCTACAATTACAATCCTGACTGGCTCAACCGCGAACCCAAAACAATTTGGCCCGCAGCCGTTTGCAATTTCCCCAGCACAGACCACCCATCAGCAACCTGGTACCAGAACGATTTTGCCTACGTTCCCCACTACCTGACAACGGTTTGTTGCACCAGCCCGGCAGCGGAACAAAAATAAGGATGTCGCATATGGTCTACAATGTTGAGAATACGGGCCGTGCATCTCTGGCGCGGAGTTTTAAAATAGCCGACGTGGTTGACAACAACTATCGCATCACGAATGAGGCGATGCCGTCGCTGGCGGGTAAATTGTACAAGGCACACAAATGTAATGAAGGCGAGCGCAAAGCGTACCTCTTGTTGCAACTGCATACCTGGGTCGCCTGCCACGAGCTGCCGGATACGGAACTTCCCTGGCAAAGATTGTCGGCTCCAGACCTCTTTGTACTCGACATGAAAGGGCTGCGCATGTTTGAAGATGCCTGGCAGGAAAGCGGCCGCGAACAGATCGCCACGCTGTTTCTGCCGGTATTCGCCTGGCTCAAAGAATTACACACCACACAACGCAAAAAATTTCCGTTCTTGCACTGCCGCAACATCTTGTTACGCGACAACAGTGGCGTGGCGGTACTGGGTAATGCGCTCGACTACGACTATCTACGCAGCCCCGGTACACCTTATGATTATCTGGTGTCTCCCAATTACCTGAATTCCCTAAAATTCCAACAGGCCCAACACAGCGAACCGGATGATTACTACCCGCTCGCCGTGATGGTGTGGGAAACCTGGCAGCACCGTAAACCGGAATGGGATGCCAATACCCAGAAATTCATCGAAACGGTGGCGGCCGGGCCTTACACCAGCATGGTCAAGGCGTTTATCGAAGGAAACTACAGCCACCTGGGCGACCCCGCTGCAATGCTGCAAGAACTCTCCCGCCAGCCATGGCAGGAGGAAGCAAAGACTCCGGACAAATCGGCAAACGCCGCGCCTAAACCATTGCCGGTGTCCGGCGAGGAAAATGGCGAAGGTACTTGGCCGCACGAACAGATCAGGCAACTGGAGCAGGAACGCCAGAACCTCTATCGCGACAAGCAGCAGCTTTGTCGTGACAAAGAGAGTCTGTACCAGGAAAAAGAGGCGATCAAGGGTGAGTTCCACAAAAAAATCACCCTCTTGTGGGCCACGGTAGGGGTAGGCATGGCTTTGCCGGTGCTGCTCGTGCTCGGCCTTTATCTCTATGGCTTTCGCTTGCTGTCACCCGATCTCTGGCATAATCAGGAAAACTGGCGCGCGCAAAAAAATTTCTGGCACACGGTGGCACTCTGCCAGTCCAACCAGGGTGAACAGGCAAGGCTACTATGCGAAAACAGCGCGCAAAGCAGCAACAAAAAATTGGTCTACACTTACCTCAAAACACTCAGCAATGTTCAACTTCTGGCACAAGAAACGGATAGCGGCAAACGGGCACGTCTACAGCAGGAGATCGCGCACGATCTGGCTACCCTCAAGAAGAAACAAGACGAGTTTGCCCGCGAACTTACCGAACTACAAGTGCCGACAACAGCCGAGAGCGTGAATCAGTTGCTCAAAGTTTATGGAAAGGCGGCTGAGAAAAAATAAAATTTTATTTTTTTGAAGTCGCCGAGACAGGAGAAATAAATGGTACGTCATTGCCTGGTTGTCTTATGTTTTCTCGTTGCCGTTAGCCTGACAGGCTATGCGCAAAAAGAGAAAGAGTACGAAACTGTGATCGTGGTCTATTCGGAAGAACAGGGGTATGGCTGGAAAGCCGAGGAAAAAGTAGACAAGATCGGCCAGCTACTTGGTCGCATTCTCGCCAACGTGCTGGAAAAGCCCGACAAAGATGCCGGCGGCAAGCAGACTAACCGACTGCTCATGCCACTGGCCGCCAAAGACAAAGCACCTTACACCGCACTCGTTACCGCCCAGTTGCGCGGCGGCCTCAGCACAAGTGCAAGCAAGACAGGTGACTTGGCAGTGCAGTTTGAGTTGAGCCGCATCTTCTACA
Organism: Planctomycetota bacterium; assembly: GCA_020057085.1. Taxonomy (GTDB): domain Bacteria; phylum Planctomycetota; class Uabimicrobiia; order Uabimicrobiales; family JABWCH01; genus JAGVGO01. The sequence continues at coordinate 9,967 of JAGVGO010000284.1, forward strand.
CCGTGCGCATCGTGGTAGAGAGCGCCACACCACTACGCAGCGCGCGTCTGGCCATAGAGCAGCCTGGGAGCGACGAGGAGCAGAAATATCCGGCTGCTACGATCATTGCCGAACAGCCACAAACGAAAGTTGACGCTACCGGTGTGCGCATGAACTGGAGCTACACTCTGCTGTGGAAAAACATACTGCTCGACAGCCGCAGTAATAGCGTGCCTTACCGCCTTGTGTACGCCGACAACGACAAGCCTGAGACACAGGAAATCAAACTGCCGCTTGCGCAAAAAGCCAATTCTTTCCTCTATCTTGGCGAGAAAAATTTTCCGCTGCCGGCGATGCAATGGAAAGCGGACGACGGCGGTAGCGGCCAACTGGCGCAGATGGAGCTTTCGCGGCAGAAGAGCGGCCTTTACCAGATTCTGGCTACGTGGACATGGAAAAATGTGCGCCCGAGGAGTAGCTTAAATTCCCAGGAGTTTCTGTGCGAGCTGGGTAGCGAGGGTGTGACTCTGCGTCAGCAGCAATTTGCCGCCGCTTCCAGCCAACCACTCGGCAGCGACCATTTCGTGGCCTTCCGCTGCCTGTACAAACCGTTCCAGCAATTGGCTCGCCAGCAGGGCGACAAAGATATTTTGTTCAAGCACAACGTCATCCTCATTGACTACGACGAATTCAATTTCGTGGTGCGCGTGGCGCTCCCCAACATCGAGCTGCCGGAAGATGCCTATTGCTGGGTAATCTATCCGTCCAAAGACCAGCAGGCCGAATGGGTTCCCATTGAACCACAGAAATTGAGCGACAAACGGTACGTGTTTATGCAGCCGTTCCCGGCGCGAGGCAACCTGTACAATTTGGCACTCCAGCTCAAGAATCGTCCGCTCCGCCAGAACAAGGTGGCACGCCAACTGTATATTGATGTGCCAATCGGCACTCCGCAAGAGGAGCTGGGCCGCTACGCCGACAAAAATATCGAGGCGTGGGGGGTACCGTGGAAAAAAAGTTGTCCAGGCGACAACCAGTGTCCAGGAGATGAACATGGAAAATAACAAAAAAACCGCGTGGAAGTTGATTTTGCTCTTTGGTGTCATCAGTCTTTTGGGTGATGTTCTTTATGAAGGGGCGCGCAGTGTCAACGGACCGTATCTGCAGGTTCTGGGAGCGAATGCCATGCTTGTTGGGCTGATCGCCGGCGTGGGTGAATTTCTGGGCTATGCCATTCGCATCGTTTCCGGCCATTTTGCCGACAAGACCAAGGCATACTGGTTTTTTACCATTGGCGGCTACAGCACGCTCATGGCGGTTCCCTTGCTGTCGCTCACCGGTGTGTGGCAATATGCGGCGGTATTCATCATTGTCGAGCGTGTGGGCAAAGGCATCCGCAGTCCGGCTAAAGACACTATCCTGTCGCAGGCCACCAAGCAGGTAGGCACAGGGTTCGGCTTTGCCATTGCCGAATTTCTGGACCAACTCGGGGCAGCGCTGGGGCCACTCGTGTTTACCATGCTGTTTCTCTATGGCGGAGCGGCGGTGAAAACTGCCGCAGATTATCAAGAAGGATACAGCTTCTACTGGCTTCCCTTTGGCCTGCTCATGCTCACCGTATTGGCCGCGTACTGTCTGGTGCGAGATCCTGAAAAGCTGGAACTGGCGGCGATCAAGCAAAAAGAACCGGATCATCTGACAGCCACGTTTTGGCTGTACTGCTGGTTCAGCCTCATCACGACCGCCGGTTTTGTCAGTTTCGTGTTGATCGGCTACCATCTCAAAGTGCGCAATCTTTTGGCCGATGCCTACATTCCCTTGTGCTATACCGCCGTCATGCTGATAGACGCCCTGGCTGCGCTCGTCATCGGCAAAATGTACGACAGACTGAAAGTCGCCAGGAACAACCACAGGGCAGGTCTCTTGATGCTACTCGGCATGCCTGTGCTGACAGCGGCCATCCCGCTACTGGTGTTTACCTCGCAGCTCACCTTGATCTTTGCCGGTCTGGCCATCTGGGGTATTGTCATGGGTACGCACGAGACCATCATGAAGGCGGCTATCGCCGACATCACAAGCCTCAAAAAGAGAGGCACCGGTTACGGCATTTTTCACGCGTTTTATGGCGCCGCCCTGTTTTTTGGCAGTGCGCTCGTCGGCTGCCTTTACGATTACTCCATGCCGCTCCTGGTGGCGGCGGTTATTGCCATAGAGCTATGCTCTCTGCCAGTGTTTTTCAAGATGAAAAAGAGCATAGAACAAAATTGAAGAGACCTGAATCTTTTTATAAAAAAAATGGGCAACCTTTGCTTGACAACCACTATGTGGTGGGTTATAATTAGCGAAATTGCACAAATATATTTTCGCAAAATTTATTCGAAGAACATACTTTTTTGTTTGGTTTTGTCCGTAGCCGTGCCGTAAGGCATGTAGGTAAAACATGAAAGAAAAAATCTATTCGGCCAAGGAATTTGCCAAAGCGTTGGGTTTTTCCAAAAATTATTTGTTGAAGCTGGAGGCGGAAGAAAAAGTGCCACCGGCCAGGCGCCAGCGTCGCGGTAAGGTCAATCATCGCTACTACACCGTGGAAGATATTATTCAATGCCGCCAGATATTGGGTATGCCGCCGCTCATGGAGGAACGACATATTCAATTGTTTCTCAATTTCAAGGGCGGCACCGGCAAAAGTACCATCTCCGCTTCCTACGCCTATGGCATTGCCGAATTGGGCATTGATGTGCTGGCCATTGACCTCGACGCGCAGCAACATATGACACAATGCCTTGGCTTTGAAACCAACACGGAAACACCATCCATCTACGACGTGCTCATCGAAGAAAGGGATATCAACCAGGTGATCGCTCATACGCCGCTTGCGACGCTCGATATTATTCCCAGCAATTTGAAGCTATCTGTGATCGAAAATCGTCTACCTAATAAAGATTGCCGCGAATATTTGTTGACAGATGCGCTAAATAAAATAAAATGTAAAGACTACAAGGTTATTGTCATTGACTCGTTGCCCAACATCACCATGCTCAACAAAAATGCGATTCTGGCGGCGGACGACTTGCTGGTACCTGTACTGCCTGACTTTCTTTCTTTCCACGGACTCAAATTGCTGGTGGAAGAGCTGGCTCGTATGGAAAAAAGTTTCTCCTTATATGCAAATTTACGGCGGGGTCGTTTGTTGGACCATATCTATGTTATCATCAATCAGTATCGCCCGAGTTTGTTGATGAGCAGGGAAAACAAGACGGCTTTGGAAAAATATTATAAAGAATACTTGTGCAAAACGATAATTCCATTCAATACTAAACTGGCACAGTCAACTGCCGCAGGTATGCCGATTTTTCAATACCAGCGCAGCTCTCCTGCAGCCAAACAAATCCGCGCGTTGATAGACGAAATTCTGAAGTTAAACGAGACAACGAAAAAAGGTAGACGTAAAATGGAGGATAATCCGTGAACCCAGATTTGCCCGGATTTGACAAAAATGCACCCACTAGCCGGCCTTCCACGCGCAGTCAGCCGATCAGTGCCTGGGATGTAGATGTTTCGCCGTTTCATCGGTTGGTGGAACAGCAGATAGCCCACAATCAGCAACTCACCGATACTTTCGCTCACAGGTTAGAGGAATTGGTGAATATTTTGCGTGACGACAAGACGCAAAATGACAAAAAATTGCAGGCATTACAGGAAAAGTTAGTACAGACCTATAAGACACAAGCCAAAGACAACGATTCTCTGCGCGAAAATATGACCGAACTGGTGGAACAAATGCACAAAATGCAGCAACTCTTACAGGAAGTAGCCGAGAAATCCTGGCGATTGCTCGAAAATATCCAGAAAAATACGCATGAGATGCTGCGGCCGATGATGAATCAGGAAAATCTCTTGCGTGAGGGCTTTGCTCCGGCGCAGATTCTGCAACCCATCGAAAAGCTGGTAGCATTGGAAGAAGGTGCTTACCGCCAGGTGCAGAGTCTGGTGAATTCTTCACAAGAAACCCAGAGTTTGCAGGAAAGCTCGCAGAAACAGTCGCAATTATTTATGGAACACATGTCCGAACTGGAGAAAAAACTCGAGAGTCTTGAAAATGTCTTGCTCTCTCTCGGCAAACAGCAAAGCCATTTTCCTGACAAAGCGTTTTTCAGCGAGCAGTTCTCTCAACTGCTTGTCGAACAGAACAAGCTGATCAATCAGGTGGCCCAGGCCTTCGACCGCATCTCAGATCCGGCTACCAATTCCGAAGGTTACAAGAACTTCGAACGCATGTTACAGCGGCAGCAAGAGATGCTCAAACACAAAGAAAGCGTCGCTTTCTGGGTATTCGCCATTGTCGCCTTGTTTCTGGCAGGTTGGGTGTTTCTCACCATCTTGACCAAGTAACAGCCCGCATCAGATGTGCCATGAATTGAATGAGGCGGGGCAGGGTGTATTGTCGGTACACTCTTCAATACCAGCCAACCGATAATTTTTCCAACCATCTGAAATCAATGACCCCGCCCACAAAGCAAGATTGATGCGTGTGTACAAGCCCTGTTTTTTCATGTTTCAGAGCAGAGGTTTTATGGACATCTTCGAGGCCATCCGTCATCGTCGCAGTATCCGCAAATTTACCGCGCAAGTACCGCCCAAAGACACTTTGTGCAAGCTGATCGAATACGCCACGCTGGCAGCCAATGCCATGAACAGGCAAGATTGGTATTTTACCGTCGTGATGTCCAAACAAATACAAAAGAAAATTTACGATGTGGTGCAAGCGAAGTGGCAAAATTTGTGCGCCGACAAAAAAGGGGTGTTGTATGACAGCATCAAGCTCTACATCAACAATTTTACCTCATTTATTGAGGCACCGATCATCATTGCCGTTGACACCAGGCAGATGCCAGGCTTTCTCAAAAAGCTCATGCCGGAAAACGGCGAGAAAATTATGGGAAGTTATGCCTCGGCGTGCATGGCAGTACAAAATCTACTTTTGGCCGCATACGCCATGGGGCTAGGAACATGTGTCTATACCGGCTGCGATGTCGCCGGAGAAGAAATTGCGGCAATGTTAGAGATTCCCAAACAACGCGAGGTGGTTTGCCTTGTCGCCGTAGGCTATGCGGGCGAGACACCGAACATGCCGACGCGTAAAGAAGTTGACAAAGTAGTCAAAATAGTGGAGTAGGCTCAACATGAATCGTCAAGAAATTTTCACCAACGTGCGTAGCTGTGTAGCAGAAACTGTGCATGTTGCCATAGACAACATCAGGGAAGACAGCAAATTGGTAGATGAGCTAGGGATAGATTCCATAGACCTTCTCGATCTCACATTTCAACTGGAGCAACGATTCAACATACAACTGTCGCCTGGGGAGTTTGCCAACCGAGCCAAAGAGAAATTAGGCGACACGCCGTTTGAAATCAAAGACGTTTATACGCCCAAGGCTATGGAATACATCCGCTCGGCTATGCCGGAAGTCCCTCTCGCAGAGCTGCCGGACGGCTTGACGCGGCAAGAACTGCCACGCAGATTCAGAGTTGCAACCATGGTAAACCTGGTAGAGAAAGCTTTGGGCGCCTTGGAGAAAAAAAATGGCTAAAACAGTATTGGTGACAGGTGGCAGTGGAGCGCTGGGCAAGGCTCTGGTTACACGCTTCCGCGATGCCGGCGAGCGCGTTTTTTTCACTTATCATAAAAACGAAAAAAACGCCAAGGAGATTACCGAGAAAACCGGCGCCACGGCTATCCAGGCAGATTTGACCCGTGCCGAAGATGTCGCCCGCATGGCCTCGTCGCTCCAGGCACAGAGTGAGAGCATAGATGTACTCATCAACAATGCAGGACTCACGCAGGTCATGCCCTTTGCTTTAATAGAAGAAGAGGATTGGGATTTTGTCATAAACACCAATCTCAAGAGTATGTTTTTGACCACTAAAGCGATCGCGCGCCGCATGATCGCCGCCAGGCGAGGCGTGATTATCAATATCGGCTCTATCGCAGGCAGGCGTTTACTCGAAGTTCCCGTGCATTATGCAACGGCCAAAGCGGCCGTTTGTGGTTTTACCTTGGCACTGGCCAAGGAACTCGCGCGTTATAACATCCGCGTCAATACCGTAATTCCAGGGATGCTGGCCGATGGGGTAAGCAGCATGGTGCCGGAGAAACAAAAACAGGAGTATCTCAAATATTGCGCTGCCGGCCGGCCAGGTGAAATGTCCGAGGTAGCGGCCGCCGTCTTTTTCCTGGCAAGCGATGCCGCGAGTTACATCAATGCCCAGGAAATTTGCGTGGATGGAGGAATCTGAGAATTGAAATTTCGCTTGGTTGATAAAATCGTGCAGTTTTCGCAAAACAAGAGCATCGAGACACGGAAAGCCATCTCTTTTGAAGAGTTTAGCCTGCTCAAAGTTTGGGGGCGCAAAGGTACTTTTCCGGAAACCTTGATCTTGCAATTTGCGGTAGAATCTCTCAGCTGGTTGGTGGCGATGAGCACGAAGTTTCAAAAAATATGCGTGCTGGAACAGCTAGATGAAGCAGCGTTCCTCGCCCAGACTGCGCCAGGCGCTACACTGACGGCACACGTTGACATGACCGATCTGACAGATAGCCATTGCCAATGTGTTTTTGCCATTTACGACCGACAACAAAAGATCGCCCACGGCAGTTTTCGTGGGGCAACGATGCCCCTCAGTAAATCGTACAACCCCGACGACTATGCCTTAATATGGAGAGAACTTTATGCCGAGGCTTCCCACGCGTGATTACACTTATTTTACGACGGTGCGTGGCATGTGCCGCTCCTGTCGCCAAATCGTGCCCGCCCGCATACTCTTCAGAGAGAGTGAAGTGTGGCAGGAGCGGCTCTGCCCCGTCTGTGGCACCGCTGCCGCGCTCATTGCCGGAGATAAGGATTGGTACTTGTCGCGGCTTGCCGAAATGCCGCAAGATCGTTCACCACTGCCGGCATCAGCCCACCGCACTAAGGAAAGAAAAGGGTGTCCCCATGATTGTGGGCCATGTGCCTGGCATGCTACTCCCTGCCAGCTTCCGGTAATTTCAGTTACCAATGCCTGCAACCTGCGCTGCCCTATTTGCTTCACCTACAACCGCCGTGATAGAATTTTTTATATGCCTCTTGCAGAGATTGAAGAGATCGTAGACTGGGTGGTAAGAGCCAACGGACAATGCGATTTACTCAACATTACCGGCGGTGAGCCAACGCTACACCCGCAAATCCTCGATATTATCAAGTTGTGCCGGCGACCGGAGATCGGCCGCGTCACCATGAACAGCAATGGCCTCCTCCTCGCCAACGATTTTTCTTTGTGCGAGCAACTGAGTGAACTCAACGTCTACGTGATTCTTTCCTTCGATACATTTTCACCGAAGAGCAGCATAAATCTGCACGGCCAAGACCTGGTGGAGACCAAGCTAAAAGCCATAGAGAATCTAAAAAAAGCGGGCGTCAAGATGACTCTGCTCAACGTACTCGTGCGCGAGGAAAATGAAGATGTGCCGGAGAAACTCCTGACCCTGATGCGCCAACATGACCATATCCTGAGCCTCACCATACAAACCATGACTTACACTGGCCAGGGCGGCGGCTCTTTTGCGCGTGCCCGCCACATTCCGGTAGACGATGCCGCGAAAATAGTGTGCCGTAATCTGCATGGCGAGATCGTGCCGTCGGACTTCGTTTCCCGCCCATCGGCACATCCGCTCTGTTACTCGCTTTCTTATCTTTTCAAGCTGGGCGACTCTTTTTTCCCATTTACCAGGGTGTTGAGCGCGGCAGAACTGCGAGAAAAACTCAAGCATTCTTATCTTCTGAAAATAGAAGATGACAACAATTTTTTTAGCGACGTCGTCAATCGTCTTTATGCGCAAAACAACACCGCGCTGCTGCCAAAATTTAAGCAATTGCTGGGGACTTTATTTCCGCGCGACCGTGTCTTAAGCCATTTTACACGCCAGCAGCTTGCGGAATCTTCGATACGCACCGTTTACATCCACACCCACATGGATGAAGATACCTTTGATTGCTCGCGGGTTGCCATGTGCCCGGATCAGGTTCCATGCGCGCCTGGCGTTTTGATTCCCGCATGTACCTACAATCTTTTCTACAGACAACAGGATGAAAGATTTTATGTATGAGGCTCTGTCTAAAAATAACTTCATATTCTTGAGGGCACTTTTATCAATCTACTTCGTTGCTCCTCGCTTACAGAGCTAGACTATGCGGCGCTCGTCGCGCCTCGTATATTGATAAAATTACTC
>JAGVGO010000255.1 GCA_020057085.1 Planctomycetota bacterium
AATTTAATCAAATGGACTGAGATAACCATTCTACAGTTTTTCTCAACAGTTTGCTATATTGATATTTCCATTACCACAAAATTCGGTAGAACGTGCAATTGCTGGCGGGTGCTATTATGTTCATCATCCTTTGGCAATCGCGACGCATCAGCCACCGCATCAAGATAGCAGACACAGAACTGCGGGAGTGCAACGAGCGGTTCCGCCTGCTGCTCGAGAACATTGACACCGGCGTCTTCCTGAGTACCCTGACCGGACAATTTCTACAAGTCAACCAGGCCGTCGTGCGCATAGCGGGATATGATGACGAGCAGGATTTCATGCGCATATCCGCCCGGCAATTGTATGCCGACCCCAGGGACCGAGAAGTTTTGCTGGCAAGATTGCAAAAGGACGGGGCGATCAGAAACTTCGAGGTGCGGTCACTAAAAAAAGACGGCACCGTCTACTGGGTATCTATGAATATTTCCTTCGTCTCCGGCTCGTCTTACGAACAACCGATTTTGCTCGGCACCGTGTACGACATCACCGAACGCAAGCAAGCGGAAGAAGCCATGTACGCCAATGATTTTCTGCTCAAGCAATCACAGCGCATCGCCCGCCTCGGGCATTATGTGTTGAACCTCCGTTCCGGCCTGTGGACCTCTTCCGAGATGTTGGATGAAATTTTCGGCATGGCCGCCCAAGATGAGCGCACTGTGGACTCTTGGACGCGTCTCGTGCATCCCAGCCACCGCCAGCAGATGCTCGCCTACTTTACGCAGCATGTCGTAGAACAAAAGCTGCCTTTTGACAAGGAGTACAAGATATGCCGCTTGCTCAACGGTGAAACACGCTGGGTGCATGGGCTTGGCGAACTCGAATTCGATGCGGAGGGGAAGCCGATAAAAATGTTCGGCACCATCCAGGACATTACCGCCAAGAAAAATGTAGAAGACGCTCTGCACGAAAAACAGGCGTTCATTGCCGCGCTTGTCGAAGCGCTGCCGGACGCGCTCTCCGTGATACGTCCGGATGGCGCGCGCATCATGGTCAACCAGGCATTTATCGAGTTGAGCGGGTTCACGCGTGAAGAACTGCTGAACAGCCCGCCGCCGTTTTCCGTCTGGCCTCCCGAACACCGAGAGACTATAAAGCAAGCGTTCGACAGGTTGCTCAAGGGAGAGATGAAAGAAACGGAACTCGTTTTCATGCGCAAGAACGGCGAACGATTTCCCGTCCTGCTCTCGCCATCCTACATGCGCGACGAGAATGGTAAGTTCACCCATTTTATGACCACGATGAAAGACATCACCATGCGCAAGCGTACCGAGGCGGCACTGCAGAATGCGCAGAAGATCGAATCGCTGGGCGTGTTGGCCGGCGGCATCGCACATGATTTCAACAATCTGCTCGGCGAAATTTTCGGCTATATCCATTTAGCCAAAGAGAGGAGCAAAGAGGGCCATGTCGCCAGCGACCTGGGCAAAGCCCTGGCAACCATGACCCGGGCGCGGGGACTGTCCCAGCAACTGCTCACTTTTGCCAAGGGCGGCGCGCCGGTGAAGAAAGTCGCCCATCTGTTTCCCTTCGTGCAGGAAACGGCGTTGTTCGCGTTGAGCGGATCGAATGTTTCCTGTCGTTTCGAGGTCTCCCCGGATATCCGGCCTGGCAATTTCGACCGGGAGCAAATCGGCCGGGTGATAGACAACATGGTCATCAATGCCAAGCAGGCCATGCCGAAGGGGGGAACGATAGTCATTGCCGCGGCGAATGTGACACTCAAGGAAAATGAAGTTGCCGCCCTGCCAGCAGGTGATTACATCAGAATTTCCATCAAAGACAGCGGCGTAGGTATACCTGCGGAAAACCTTCCTCACATCTTCGATCCTTTTTTCACCACCAAACCGACGGGCAGTGGTCTTGGGCTTTCTACCTGTTTTTCTATCGTCAAGCGCCATGATGGCGCGATCCAGGTCGAATCTGCCCCCAATATGGGCACTATTTTCCACGTCTATCTGCCGGCCTCGGACGGTGAGCCTGTACCTGTCCCTGAACAAAGCATTGCTGCCCACCAGGGCGCGGGCACAATACTGATCATGGACGACGAGAAAGGCATTCGGGAAATAACGGTGCGCTGGCTCCGTTCGTTCGGGTATAATGTGGTTACCAGCAAAGACGGGCAGGAAGCATTGGCGATCTTTACCAGGGGACTGAGTGAGAAGCGGAGATTCATCGCCATCATCCTTGATCTTACGGTGCCTGGCGGTATGGGCGGCCAGGAGACCGTAGCGGCTCTCAGGAAAATAGATGCGCAGATTCCGATTTTTGTTGCCAGCGGTTATGCAAACGATCAGGCAATGTCCGATCCGGTTAAATACGGTTTTACAGATAGCATTGGCAAACCGTTCATCAAATCCGAGTTGCTGGATCTACTGCGTAAATATTTGCCTTCTGCGTGACACTCACTGCCACCAGCGCCATGATCGTAGCTGCCTGTTTACAAACCAGAAAATCGGGACAATCGGCCCGGAATCGACATCCATACATTGGGGACACATGTCAAGTTCACACTTGTAAATCATCGGGGTTGTCCGGTATAATGCTTTGGGGGTTCTCATGATGCTCTGCTCCTTGTTCTAGAACCAGAACCAAGTTGCAGTATGCCATGAGAACCTATTTTGTCAAATCAAAAGCGACTTTTGCGGTAGTGCGAAAAAAATAATCCCGCACCAAAAGATAGGATTGACTAACCACAAAAAGGTAATCCCGAACCAATAGATAGGGTTGACTAACAAGTTAGGGGAAAATACGAGGAACATAGAGATGTAAAATGCCACTGCGCCGGAACGAGTTGAGGGGGAGGATGAGCTGTCTTCTTTTAAGTCAGCAGCAGGAAGAAAAAACGAAACTGTGTATACTCCAGTAATAATTAAAATCAAAATCAATCTTACCATACACCCAGACATCCTTTGCTGTTTTACTATAATTTTGAATTGCTAACGTGACGCTCAGCCGCGCCGAAGGCGTCGGCTGAAGCAAATTGTTAGAACAAGACACAAACTTAAAGTGCCACACAAAGCAAGTGTAGCAAACGAAAGAACAAGTTGCAAACGCAAAACTTTGCGGCTTTGCGGCTTTAAGAATAGCGAGGCGTTACCAGCCCCGAAAGCCCTCCGCGCACTGAGAAGCAGAAGGAAAGCGTCGGGTAGAAATACGGCGCGACAGATGTTTAGTGATAATTCGAGGCGGCTTATTCTTAGCCCTGCACTTCGTGCCGTCTCTTACAAA
>JAGVGO010000261.1 GCA_020057085.1 Planctomycetota bacterium
AATTTAATCAAATGGACTGAGATAACCATTCTACAGTTTTTCTCAACAGTTTGCTATATTGATATTTCCATTACCACAAAATTCGGTAGAACGTGAAAAAAACGGATGAAGAGTTGATCCACAATTTTCTGCAAGGAGAGCGCGAGGCTATAGGAGAATTGCTCGAAAGGTATCAACGAACGATTTATTTCCTTTGCTTGAGAATGACTTCCGACCATGAAGATGCTCTAGAATTGGTGCAGAAGACATTTGTCCAGGTTATGGAAAAAGTCGTTTCTTTACAAAAAACGGCAGCCTTTAAGACATGGCTATACAGGATCGCTTTAAATCTTTGCTATAACCAACTACGCGAACGCAATATATATACCCGTGCCTTAAATTCTCTTACCCCGGCTTATCCCACAAAAACGTATTTCAGTGACCCTGTGGAACAAGAGGAGCAAAAAAGCATCATCCAGGATTCGCTCGAATCTCTTTCTGACAAACAGAGGACCGCCGTGATTTTACGTATCTATCACGATCTTTCTTATCAAGAAATCGGTGAAGTACTGGGATGTCAGGAAAGTACGGTGCGCTCCCATTTCCATCTCGGCCTGAAAAAACTTGCAGTCAAACTTAAAAATTTTGCCAGTGAGTAGTTATGAAATGTGAATATGCCGAACTCTACCTCCTGGATTATTTGCAGAACCAACTAGGCTGGTGGCACAGACATAAAGTGGACAAGCACCTGCAACAATGCCCTGAATGCCGGGCATGGCTGGATCGTTTTCGCTCTGTGGTTGATATTTTGCATGGCGATACCTTGCCCGAACCAGGGACTGGCACATGGCGACAAATTCGCCACCATGTAGAACAAGTGGCTACGACCATTGCTGTGCCTGGTGGACAGCGCCGCACTTTCCGTCGCCCTTGGTGGCAATATGCGGCAGCCATGACGATAGTGTTGATGTCGGCCTTTTTGGGATGGTTGATTTTGCCAGGTAAGACCGTGGTGAAAGAAGGAAATTGTTCTCTATTCTGGAGTTTTTTTAATTCGGACATGTGGGACTTCTCTAATTTTTTTGATAAAATGAAGAACAAAAAATTGATGCAGATTACCCCACGCGTCGAAGAAGTAGTGCAAATCCGGCTGGAGCAAGAGCTCGATCTCGATAAACAAAACAGCTCGCGCTTGTTTTCTTTGCTGCGCACTTTTGGTTACAAGATGAAAGAATATTATGGCCATTACTGCGTAGCCATGTCTGATTTAGCTCACGCCATGGAAAATGGCGAGCAGACCATGCTGGAAAAATGTCTCGAAGAGATACAGCAGATCCGACAAAAATGGTCTGAATCTCGCGGTCAGTTTTTGGCCAGTGTCCGTTTTCTTCTCAACCCCAAACAGTTCGCCCGATTTCTAATGTTTACCGAACGCCTGCCGCAGGAATTGTACGCCATCTGCGCCCAGGTTTTGAAAGAACAAAGCTAAGTCGCGCCGTTCATCAACAAAAAAAGCCTTCCCTAAGAAGGCTTTTTTTGTTGCATGGTCTACTGTGGTTGGCGGATGCGTAGCGCCGGGTCACCCAGTATATGGTAGCAGCGGAAATTGCTCAACACTTTCTCCGTGATGATACCATCGGGGCAGAACTCTCTTACCACTTGAATGCGGGCACGATAGAGAATCTGGCCAAGGCGACTGGCCGGCGCATCACAAAAACCGAACATCTCCGGCCACACGGCTCCCAACAGCCCGCGGTTGAAGATATTGTTGATTGGATTGGTGGTGTCGCGCGTAGGAGCGATGAGCGCCACTGCGCCACGTGCAGAGAGGCGCAGAAGATGCTCGCCGAAGCTTTCATCGCCGCTCGTTACCGGCGTGCCCTCGGTTTCGCGGCGCGCGACAACTGTTTCCGCATCAAAGCGGGCAGTGGCACAATCCACGTGGAACATGAGCGGATAGCGGTTGTTGCTCAGTTTGTCCAGATCAGGTATACGAAACGCCGGATGGCCCCACCCCTGCGGGTCGCCGTGGTCGCGGTGGTTCACGATCGCAGCCCCGATATTGACGAAATCCACGATGTCTTGTGTCGTTCCCGTAAACTGAATGTCCGGCGCGACTGGCGTGTAGTTGTTGTAATATTGCGGCTGGCTGCCGGTGGTTTTGTTGTATGCCCGTTCGCAGGTATATTGTTTGGCCACGAGATAGGCGCGAAACTGCTCACTCGTGTAGATATAGTCGCGGTCTTCGATACCATCCAAGCCGACATCCTGGAAGTAAGATGCGAGCAAGACCCGCCGGCTAGGCGTCGCTTTTTCATAAGCTATGGTTTTTTCCACGATAGCCGTTACTTGCGCCGCATCGTCTACCGGCAGCCTTCCCAGATACACATCGGGCCACCAGTCACCACTGCCGTCGAGCAGCGTGTAGTGAAAATCTGTCGCCTCGTCGTTTTTGTATTTCACCGGAATGAACTCCACATCCCCGACCAGCAACACATAGGTGAGATTAGGCTGGCGGTGGTAGTACAAACCCAGGTAGGCGTGCAGCTTGTCGGCTGAAAGAAGCGGTATCTGCATCTCGTCGCGGATTTGCTCGACGGTCTTTATTGTAACCAGCATACCCTCCGCCGTGCGCCAGGCAACGAGCGGCTGCAATGCTTCACTGAATGCGCTCGGCGTCACGATCAGATATTCAGGCGGCGCCTCTTCTTCTGTTACCTCGGCATCGGCGCGCCAGTTGACCAACTGCCGACAGAATGCCGGATATGGCTTGCTACTTTCTAATGGCAAGTTTGTCAACATCAGCCGGATATTCACATTGTCGGCAACAAACAATTGATCGCCAGACGACTCGGCATAGAACGATTGCAAACTCACGAGGAAGATATTTTGGCCATGTATTTTGCCGAGATTCTTGACCATGAGCGGAAACACCGGCTGCCCTGCACGGCCATGTACTCTATTGACCAGCGGGCGGATGCAGTCGTTGGTCGGTTGGCTAGAATCAAGTTCGTAGCTGCTCGCCATCGGCTCGGCTACCGGCAGATGGGCGAATTCCACTTGCGAGATGAGATAAAGTTCGTAAGCAGCCAGTTCGCCAGGCAAAGTGACTACGTAGGAAAGGATGGGTAAACGAAAACGTGCGTTCGGTGCGGCTGCTCCCGGCAGCCAGACCGCATATTTCTGTTGTTCTGCCAGCCACATTTTGTAAAAACCGGGCAGGCGCAAACAGATTTCGATTCTGTCTGGCTTGGCGGTGAATTGTGGAACTAACGATTTGGGCTGCTGGCTGCCCAAAGCCACCCATTCAGGTTGGGCATACGCAGAGAAGCAAAACAGCAACATGATGACAGGGTAAAGAATAAAGTTGGTTGCGTGGGTCATGGTGTTCTCCTTTAGCAAGAGAAATTAAGATAAAAAAATGTACTCCACGCATGCCAAAAGCAAACTCAATGCCGGTGACAGACGCTATCGCAATTATCAGAATAACAAAGAATTAAGGTTTTCGTAGCGTTCTGGTCACGAAACTGCGTTCGACAAGAGTACATCTTTTTGTAGCATAACCGCACATTGCTGACCAGGAAGAGGGCAAGCGAATACAGCAACGACGGCGGTCGCTTCTAGCCCTTGGCCAAAATCTCGGCGCAACTTGTAAAGGTTATTTATTTACGGCTCCTGAGTTCTGAAAATGAGCTCGCTTCCCAATTGGCTTATGTTGCTGAAAACCCGGTTCGCCGTGGCTTGGTCTACCGGTGGCAGGACTATCGCTTTACAGGTTCACTTGGTGTTGATTTACGCGCCGTTATGGATGCTATGCTCTAACCAACCACGACGCAGGCTTGAGCCGCGTTTGTCCTTTTCCTCTTCCAGGTCTCTCCCGGCTCAACCCTGCGCCTACAAGCTTTTGGCACTTTCGCTGTTTTTTCCGCCCTTTGCGAAAAATAAACTTTCGCCCGGCGTTGTGATCGTCACGGCATCCTTGGTTTTTCTGATCCTTGTTGTGCGAAAAATTTTCGTTCGTCGTTGCTGTCATGCAGTAAAAAACTTGACAAAAATTAGCTTTTATGGTAGCTTGTACGCAGTTTTAAGGGGCGTATCTAACACTTCGGGGGGGATAGAAAAATTATGGGTAGAGTGTAACCTCTCCCCTGGCGAGCTGGCAAGGGGAGAGGTGATAGGCTTGTACTCTTGTAGTTATTCCAAAAAGATTACTATGCCCCCTAATTATTGGATACGCCCAGTTTTAAGTCGTGAGTTATCAACTCCCAGCCAGCTTTGCTCTTGTCGGCAAAGAACACGTAAGGAAATAAGGTGAGGTACGCAGAGACAGGGTTTGATTTAGAAGTTGATCTATTCAGAGGAAACATTGAGAGGGGCTCCTATCAACGCGACCGCTACTGTGCAATATCATCTTGACCAGTACAAAAAAGAAAGACGAGGCTTAGAAAAGTGGAGACCGTTCCCCCCTTCAAAGAGATCATTGATGAAATAAAAGCCAGCGGTGGAGACGCCTTTAAAAGATGTTTTCAATGCGGACTATGCGATGTCGTTTGTCCGTGGAACAGGGTTAGAACCTTTAGTATGCGCAAGATAGTCCAGGAGGCTATATTCGGTCTGATTGAGATAGAAAAAGAAGACATATGGCGTTGTACAACTTGTGGCAGATGCCCGCAGGAGTGCCCGAGGGACGTAAGACAGATAGATTCCGGGGTAGCCTTACGCAGGATTGCCACGAAATATCAGGTTTTTCCGTCTGCCGTCAAGCCTTTCCGCGCCGCGAACGCCAGCCTCATCGGCGAAGGTAATCCCTTGCAGGAAGAACGGAAAAAGCGGGCGGATTGGGCAAGCGGTCTCTCTGTGAAACCGTTTACCGAAGGGATGGAGCTTTTATATTTTGTGGGCTGCTACTATAGCTATGACCCTAGACTAAAAAAGGTAGCGGTTGCCACAACCAATATCCTCAACAAAGCAGGGGTAGATTTTGGCATATTGGGTACCAGAGAGAATTGCTGTGGCGAAAGCATCCGCAAGACGGGCGGTGAGCAAATATTCAAAACCTTAGCCAGGGAAAACATCAAGGCTTTTATTGACAGTGGGGTGAAGAAAATCCTCGTTTCTTCACCCCATTGCTACCATACCTTTAAAAACGAGTATCCCGAATTTATGGTGAATTTTGAGATCATTCATATCTCCCAGTATTTATATGAGCTTATAAATAAAGGAAAACTTAAACTCAGCGGCGAGTATGGGAAGAAAATCACTTATCACGACCCGTGTTACCTGGGGCGACATAACGGCATCTATGACGAGCCACGGGAGATTTTAAAGAAAGTCCCCGGTTTAAAGCTGATTGAGATGCCTGATGCGCGGATAAAGAGTCTCTGTTGCGGAGGGGGCGGGGGGAGGATATGGATGGAAACACCAAAGAGTGAAAGATTCTCTAACCTCAGATTGGAACAAGCCGTCGGGGTCGGGGCTGAGGTGTTGGTTACTGCTTGCCCATATTGCATCACCAATTTTGAGGACAGCAGATTGAACCGTGAGAATAGTGAGGCCATACAGATTAAAGACATCACAGAAATTCTCCAGGAAGTGATTTAGGAAAAGAGACTTTGCGCGAGCGAAAGTCGCGTGAAAATCGTGCGAAAATCCGCGTTTCCTAAAAACTTATTAGGGAGTGTTCGCCATGGCCAGCTTGCCGCACGAACCAGCCGAAAATCACGGCAAAGAGTCGGGAGTGAGCGGCATCAACCAGGATATCGCACGGCAGTTGCAAAGCGCCACCCTGGTGCCGCCATCCATTTTACAAGATTACCTGGCCAAATGCAGCCAGAACAAGCAGCACCTAGGTCAGAGCTTGGTTAAAGATGGCTATCTCACCGTCCAGCAACTGGCGAAAATCCTGGCGTTGGTCAAAACCAAAGAAAAAAGTACCGAATCCGCGGCTCATCCAGTCGCTCCCCAGCAGGGTCTTGCCGGAGAGATTTTAGGTGAACACGTAATTCTGGCAGAGCTTGGCCGCGGCGGTATGGGCGTTGTCTACCAAGCCAGACACCAAACCACCGGGCAAACTGTGGCATTGAAAGTGTTGCTGGGCGGAAGCCAGGCAGATAGCGGACAGGTGCGCCGTTTTCTGCGCGAAGCAGAATCCATAGCCAATCTCCATCACGACAACATCATCCCGATTTATACGATTTCGCAAGACAAAGGGTATCACTACTTCACCATGCCCTATCTCACGGGTGGTAGCTTCGAACATTTACTGAACAAAACAGATACCTCGTTCGCGGTAAAAATCGAAATTTTGTGCAAAATCGCCCGCGCGTTGTCGCACGCCCACGGCAAAAGAATAGTGCATCGTGACTTGAAGCCTGCCAACATCTTGCTGGACCAAAACGGAGAGCCATTTTTGACCGATTTTGGCCTGGCCAAAAATCTCGACAGCAATTCGCGCCTCACGCAGACCGGAAACGTGGTGGGCACACCTTTTTACATGTCTCCGGAGCAGATAAAAGCTGCCAAAAAGCTGGACCACAGAAGCGACATTTACAGCCTCGGCATCATCCTTTACCAGATTTTGACCGGGCAACTTCCGTTTGTCGCCGACACGCCGATTGAACTCTATTGCAAGATCGCCGAACAAGAGCCGCCGGCGCCGAAGTCGCTCAACTCTGCTGTATCCGGCCCATTAGCAGCGATATGTCTCAAGGCAATCGAAAAATCTCCAGATTTTCGCTATCAAAATGCCGAAACGTTGGCGGAAGATCTGGAGCGATTTCTGCATGGGGAAAAAGTGATAGCACAAAAACTGGATGTGCGCCGTTATTTTTCCGCAGCACTCCGGCGTCACCACCTGCATCTCTTATGGGCCAGTCTGCTCGTCATTCTGCCCATGCTGGCTTTGGCCGTAGTAGATTACCAAGCCAGGTCCCGTCACAAGAGCCCACCGCCAGAGCCGCAAGCGGAAATCGCCAAGAGATATGAAGACGGCGTCGGCAAAATGAATGAACAACGCCCGGAAGAAGCGTACATCTATTTCAACAAAGCATTGCAATTTCTGTTACTCGAAAAGAAGAAGACCAAGCAAGGCGCGCCCCACAGTAAACTGGATGAGATGGAAAAACGACTTTACCTGGCCATCGCCGATGCCGCTTATCAGGCGGCCAATTATCAGGAAGCCTACCGTGTCGGCGAGCTGAGTCTGCAATATTTTTCACTGTCGTCGGCAACAGCGAGGAAGGTACGCTGGCAGATGGCTTGCGCCGCATACCATTGCCAAATTTTCGGCAAAGCGGAAGCACTCTTTGTCAGGCTGGAGCAGGAATTGACTGCAAGCGACAACTCGGCAACCGTGAGTCCGCTGTCAGGCGAAGATATTTTGCTCTACATCAGCAGCATCTACCACCAGGGTAGCATGTCTTTCGCCAATGGCTTATGGAAATCTGTCCGGCAGAAGATGGAGCGTGCTATCGAGATCTACCAGGCCAAACAATGTCGCTATGATTTTGGGCCGGCCATGTATCTTTATTATTGCGCCAGTGCGCTGGCCGATTTTGAAGCTCCACCTACACCACAAGAGCTGACTTTGATCGCCGGCTACCTCAATACCATCCCCGCCGACTTGTCAGCAGATATGGGCAACCTGTATCGTGAAACCAAGGCAAGATATCTGTTGTACGTTGCTCAAAGCGCAGCCGACGGGCAAAAAGAACAGGCGGCCAGAGAGGTGTTGTCGCTGGTCGAGAGCTGCCTGCAGCAGCGTTTGCGCAAAGGTAGCCTCTATTATATGCGCGGCAGAGCATACCAGTTTTTGCAGGAGTATACCAGGGCAAAGAACGATTTTATCAGCGCGATGCTGCGTGATCCGGCCAATCTCAGCTATCTTCGGGCACAGTTGGAACTACTGGCAGAATATGCGGAACCGTCCGATTTTCACAACTATTACGTGGATTTTCATCGCGATTCCGAAAAAGTGTTGTGGGCGAAAGTCAATCTTTTTGCCAAAGAATTCGCTCTGTTGAAAGGTTACTACATCCCGCAAAGCCTGAGTATGGCCAAAGGCATCCCGTTTTCTGAGCAGAAGTTTGCCGAATTTTACCATCTGCTGCAAGACGAATCGCTGCGGCAGATAGGCGAAGCGGCTCTGTGTAGCATGTTTCCATGGCAAAAGACGACCGGCGCATTGGACGAGAAACTGCGACAGATGACGACGCCCTCCGATGGGCAGACTCTGCAAAAATTGATCGTGGCAATCCGTGAGGCGGACCAGCAGCGTCAGATGATTAAATTGCTGGCGACTTTGTCGCAACTGGCAGACGAGGACAAAATTTGGGATCTCGATCATTTCAATACTCCGGAGCAATTGAACCTGCTGCAAAACCTGATAAACGACAGCAGATGCGACGTGCTGATGCGTTTTCTGGCGGCGCGGGTGCTGGTCCGTATGCCTTCTCTCGCTGTCAGGCAGCAGCTTGTCGAGCAATACCAGAAGCAGGATATATCGCTGCGGATCATTATTGCGCGCGCTCTCCAGGAAGTGGAAATTGTACACACCTTCTGGAACAAAAATTTTTTTGCAGAATTGTCCGTTTTTTTTACCCCGCAGCAAACCGGACTGTCTTTTTCCGGCGACAATACCGAAGACAGAATCGTGACAGCGGAAGAAGAGAAAGAGTTTTTGTATTTTTCACTCGCCGAAATATTGCCTTGTTACGAACCCAAGGCAATTCAGATCGCCCAATGGCTGCTGGAAAACGGAAGCCAGCGCGTAAAGCTGGCAGTGCTTTCGCGTTGCAATATGATTCCAACGCAACTGCGGCCGCTGCTGGCTGAAGTGTGCAGGCAAGGTGTGTTCTCGACGCAACAAGAAATGCGGACTTACACTATAGCGATTTTGGGCAGACATCTCAACTATTCTCTCGATACGATGCAGTCTCTGTGGCGTGGATTCTTTCGCCAGGAATTATGGAACGACACGTTGCATAAACATATCTGCGGTCTGGCACAGCAAGACAATCTGCCCATGCAAAAAGCCATTCTTTATTTGTGGCGGGGTTTGGCGCGCGTTATCAAGCACTATCCGGGTGAAAAACAAGATATTATAAAAGTTGTCCGCACCATGTGGAAAAGTACGGACAGCCTTATCCGCTGTCAGGCAATGGCCAGTTCGGCCCAAATGAACGACCAAGAATTGTTGCCAAACCTGCTGGATAAAAAGACCAGCTTCTCGATTTCCGAACAAATCACAGGACTCCTGGTGAGCTTCAAGATTCAATACCGCCAGAACAAGCAGCATTTAGCCAAATTTATCCAACATTGCCTAAAAACCATCAAAGACCCGGAAGTTGCCCCACTGCTGCGCGGCATCATGCTTTATATGTGTACGTTGTACATGAACGCCAGCCAGGAGCAGTCTCCAATCCAACCTATGATGCTCATGCCATTACTGGAAGTCCCTCTGCTCGACGGTTTGCGCAGCCCTTGGCCGATTCTACGCTTTGCTTCGATCTTGGCCGTTGGCAATATGTCGCGAGTTTCACTAAAGATGCTAGCGGTGTTGGGCAAAATCAAAGACGACGACACATGTCTTCATATCCGCGCCGCCGCTTCCGGGGTTTTGCTCGCCCACTACAGAAACAATAGCTTACCGGAATACAATGCGCTCAAGACATGGATCGAACAACAACAAGGCGAAACAGCGCGGATGTACAAACTGGCCGCTTTATGGGGCTATACCTCCTATCTGACCAACAGCCATCTGATTTCCTACAAAATCAACTCGCAGCTTGGCAGCGAACCGGAAAAGATATGGAGTTATCGGTGCCAGCGGATGTTACAGTATCTGGAACAAAATCCGGGTGAGCTGCAAGAATACATCAAGCGATTGGAATCAGTCATGGAGCTGAAGCTAGAAGACGAGATTCTGCAAACATCTCAAGAATATTTCTATCTGCTGGTGTGGTTTTATCAGATCAGTGGGCAGACGGAAAAGGCTTTGCCGTTGGCATCCTCCACTGTCAACAGGCTGGGACGCAAGAATATCCGGCTTACCGAATTGTGGGCTCAACTCATGGTGAAAAACAACCAATCCCCACAAGTCAAAGCCAAACTCGAACAAATGCTGCAAGAGGCCAGTCAGCCCGTACCTGACGAAGACATGAACAGGCTGGCGATACATCAGGCGTCTTTATACCGGAGCCTGGCCCAAGTGTGCCAGCAGGGAGCGGAGTACAGTTACGACATCGAACTGTTACTCAAAAATCAATATTTACTAGCGCCTCAGCAGACATTTTCACTGCGTGCCATGCTCGAATATTATTACCTGCGCGAAGATTATCAGCAGGTCATTTTTCTGTGCCAGGAGGTGGCTTTCTATTTACCTAACGATGGTGAACCGTACATATGGCTGGCCAAGGCTTATGCCAGGCTTGGTGATCATGACAAGGGACTGAGCAGTCTCGATATTGCCTGCGATTACGGCTATTTCCACACACCGCAGCATTTAAAGATGCACCCGGAGTTTGCCGTCTGGGCAGACAGAGCCGAATACAAAAAGATAGTGGAAGACAATTTCAGTTCCAAGAACAAAAAGAACGACTGAAAAAAAATCGCCCCGTCATCGATAAAAGTGCCCTCAAGAATGTGAAGTTATTTTTAGACAGAGCCTAGATCGCCCTGCTTCGCTTGCTTCGGCGTAAACTTTGGCCGGTGTAGCTGTGGCGGCAGCGCATTACCTCGTCAGGTGTGCCGGCGCACACGAGTTTACCGCCCCGGTCGCCGCCTTCCGGCCCGAGGTCAACCACGAAATCGCTGCTCCTGATCACGTCCAGGTTGTGTTCGATGAGAATAACCGTATGTCCCTGCGCGCGCAAGCGGGCGATCACGTCGAGCAGTTTTTGGATGTCGGCCGGGTGTAGTCCGGTGGTCGGCTCGTCCATGATGTAGAGCGTGTGGGCACCACCGGCCAGCGACAACTCCTTGGCCAGTTTGAGGCGCTGCGCCTCGCCGCCCGACAGGTGGGTGGTGAGCTGACCCAGCTTGATGTAGCCAAGACCGATGTCGTCTAACACCTGTAGTCTTCTGACGATCTGCGGCCTGCTGGCGAAGAGTTCCCTCACTTCTACCACGTCCATATCGAGCACTTCGGCGATGTTTTTTCCGCGATAATGCACGGCCAGCGTGTCTTCCAGATAACGCTTGCCGTGACAAGCCTCACAGGTGACCCACACGTCCGACAGAAAGTGCATCTCCACTTCGATCACACCTTGCCCTTGGCAAACTTCGCAGCGCCCGCCCGGCCGGTTGAACGAAAAACGTGCCGGGGTGAAGCCGCGCGTCACTGAGCCGGCCATGCTGGCGAAAACTTCGCGGATCGGCGTGAAGATATCGCAGTAGGTGGCGACATTGGAATGGGTCGAGCGCGCCAGAGGTGTCTGATCTACCACACTTAGCCTCCGCACGTTCTCTACGCCGGAGATGTAGGCAAATCCTCGTTCGGCGCTGCCGGCTATGGTGTCGCCTGCGCTTTCGCCACGTTGTTCCTTCTCGATGAAATGAGTATCGAGCGCCTTCTGCAAAATTTCCACTACCAGAGACGATTTGCCGCTGCCCGATACGCCGGTCACCACGCAAAAACGTTTGAGCGGGAAGGCCACGTCAATATTTTTCAGGTTGTGCAGGCAAGCCCCATGTATTTCGATCCAGTCGTGCGGCTTTCCCTGGGCACGCGCGATAGCGACCTGCCACTTGCCTGCAAGGTACTGGCCGGTGACAGAATTGGGGCTTTGCTCCACCGCAGCCGGCGTACCAGAGGCCACCACCGTACCACCGGCGTGGCCGGCCCCCGGCCCCATGTCAATGAGATGGTCGGCGCTTTGCATGCAGAGTGGGTCGTGCTCTACCATGACCACGGTGTTGCCGAGGTCTACCAGATTTCGCAGGGTGGCGAGCATGCGTGCGGTGTCGTGCGGGTGCAGTCCTACCGTCGGTTCGTCGAGCACATAGATGACGCCGACCAGGCGATTGCCGATCTGGGTGGCCAGCCGGATGCGCTGTGCCTCGCCGCCCGACAGCGTGTCGCCGCGCCGGTCCAGACTGAGGTAATCGAGGCCGACATCGTACAGAAATTGCAGGCGATTCCTGATGTCCTTGATCGCCTCTTCGGCGATCTTGGCCGCTTGGGCATTCAGTCTGAGGTCGCGCAGAAAGTCGCCGGCCTCGCGGATGTTGAGGCGACAGAAGGCTGGAAGCGACATGCCGCCCACCGTCACCACGCGGTACTGCGGCTTCAGCTTCTCGCCCTGGCAGGCCGGACAAACCTCACGCTCGTCGCTGCTGCCGCGCACCGTGCCCAGCCCGTCGCACTGCGGGCAGGCGCCGAGATAGTGGTTGAACGAGAACATACGCGGGTGCAGTTCTTCTTCCTGGTAGTAATCGCAGGCAACACAGCCTGGCACCGTGCAAAACGGTAGCGGCAGGTGCGTGTTCTCGCCGGTCCAGAAAAACGCCACCCCCTTGCCCATGCCAAACGCCGTCTCGAAATTGGCGGCCAGGCGTGACAGGTTACTTTGCTCGGCGCTTACGCGGTCAATGACCAGATGGATTGGGGCGCGCGGGATGCTGGCGGGCAATTCCTCCAGCCGCTGCATCTGTCCCTTGATGCACACCCGCACAAAGCCTTGCCGCAACAGTTCCTTGGCATATTTTCTGAGTTCGCAGGGTGAACTCAAGGTGAACTCTTTGTGCGCACCCGGCCAGCAGAGCGGCGACAGCACCATGCCGTTTTGTCCGCTGAACTGCGCCACCACGCTGGCGGCCGCCGTACTCGGCGAGTAGGCCTTGAGTTCCTGGTTGCACTCCGGACAGTGGGCAATGCCGATGCGCGCGTAGATGATGCGCAGGTAGTCGTAGATTTCGGTCATAGTTGCGACGGTCGAGCGCGGGTTGGCCGAGGCGGTCTTCTGGTCTATCGAAATGGCCGGCGCCAGCCCGTCCACGCCATCCACCTCGCCGTGATCTAGCCGTCCCAAAAAACGGCGGGCATAGGTGGAAAGCGACTCGAGGAACATGCGCTGCCCCTCGGCAAACAAGGTGTCGAATACCAAAGACGACTTGCCGCTGCCGGAAACGCCGGTTACCACGGTCATCTTGTGCCACGGGATGGTGACGTTGATGTTTTGCAAATTGTGCTTGGTAGCGCCGCGCACGACAATGTCGCGGTTGGCGTTTTCGTGTTTGACGCACGGGCGAGAGGTGGCGGTCGTCCGTTGTTCGAGCGTCAACATTTTCATGGCGAAATATTCGCGCAAAGCGGTGCCGGTATGCGAGCGTGCGCACGCCATGACGCTTTCGGGCGGCCCTGCCACCACCACTTCGCCACCTTCGGCACCGCCTTCGGGGCCGAGGTCAATGATCCAGTCAGCCACCTTGATGACATCCATATTGTGCTCGATGACGAGGACGGTGTTGCCCTGGTCAACCAGTTGTTGCAAGGCGGCGAGCAGGTTCTTGATGTCGGCCACGTGCAGCCCGGTGGTCGGTTCGTCCAGTATATACAATGTTTTTCGGCTCACACGGCTCTGCAGCTCGCGCACTATCTTGATGCGCTGCGCTTCGCCGCCCGACAGATTCGGTGACGGCTGGCCGAGCCGAATGTAGCCAAGCCCCACGGCGAGCATGACGGAAAGGGCCGGCTTCAGTTTCGGATGGTTCTCGAAAAAAAGAGCCGCCTCGTTCACCGTCATTTCGAGCACGTCGGCTATGTTCTTGTTGCGGTAGTGGATTTCCAGTGTCTCGCGGTTGAAGCGCAGACCGTTGCACTCTTCGCAAGGTATCCATACGCTCGGCAGAAACTGCATTTCGATCTCTTTGTAGCCGAGCCCTTCGCACATCTGGCAACGTCCCTCGCTCACGTTGAAGGAGAAACGACCGACCTGGTAGCCGCGCGCGCGTGCTTCGGGCAGCATGCTGAAGAGTTCGCGGATGTCGTCGAAAATTTTGGTGTAAGTGGCTGGGTTGCTGCGCGGCGTGCGGCCGATAGGCGACTGGTCAACCTCAACCACGCGCTTGATCAGCTCGACGCCGAGAAGTTTTTTGTGTGGGCCGGGCACCTCGCTGCTGCCGTACAAATGGCGCGCGACTGCGCGGTAGAGCACGTCGTCGAGCAGGGACGATTTACCGCTGCCGGAAACGCCTGTCACCGCCACAAAGAGGCCGAGCGGAATGGCGACATCAATGTTCTTGAGATTGTGCGCAGCGGCCCCCACAATGGTCAGCCATTCACTGTCGGGCACACGTCGCGCCACGGGGCTGGCTATTTCCTGGACACCTGTGAGGTACTGGGCGGTGAGCGATTCGCGGACGTAAGCGATCTGCGCGAGAGTCCCTTCGGCGACGACCCTGCCGCCCTCCTGACCGGCACCAGGCCCCATGTCAACCAGGTGGTCGGCGGCACGCATGGTTTCTTCGTCGTGCTCGATCACCAGCACGGTGTTGCCGAGATCGCGCAGTTCTTGCAGCGACAGGAGGAGCTGCTTGTTGTCGCGTGCGTGCAGGCCGATGGACGGCTCGTCGAGAATGTAGAGAACTCCCTGTAGCCCTGCGCCGAGCTGGCGTGCCAGGCGGATGCGTTGCATTTCACCGCCGGCCAGCGTGTTGCCGTGCCGTTCGAGTGTCAGGTAGGCCAGCCCCAGATGGTGCAAAAACATCAGGCGCGTGGTCAGCTCGTGGAAAATTTCGCTGCCGATTGTTTCTTCCTGCGGTGACAGGGCGACGCCGCGCAAAAAGGCCAAAAGTTCGCTCACCCGCATGGCGCTTACCTGAGCTATGTTGTGGTCGTGGAACAACACATGGCGGCTCTCGCTGCGTAACCGCGTGCCCTGACAGTCCGTGCACGGATAGACATTGAGGAAGCGGCGCAGTTGGTAGAGATGCCATTTTTCGAATATCTGCTGCAACACCGGAATCACACCGGGAAAATAACGAGCGCGGGGTTGGTCTTTGCCCTCGCTATTTCCGTACAGCAACGTCTGCTGAAAGTCGGGCGGCAGCTCCTGCCACGGCGTGTCGAGCGACAAACCAGAGGCCTCTGCCAGTTCGACGATATCGCTCATGCCGTAGCGATGGGAAAAGAGGAGTTCCCCCTCTTTGTTGAAGCATTGCAAGGCTCCTTCATTGAGCGACAGGGTGGGGTCCGGCACCAGGAATCTGGCGTCGAACTCTTCGTAGCTGCCGCTGCCGTTACAGGTCGGGCAGGCGCCTTCCGGACTGTTGAAAGAGAAGAGGCGCGGTTCGAGTTCCGGAATGCTGAAACCGCAGTGCGGGCAGGCACGGTGCACCGAAAAGATGTCGTAGGCATTGTCGTCGCCGGCAAAAGCGACCAGTCCGTTGCCGATCTTGGTGGCGTGTTCGATGTCTTCGCGCAACCGCGACAACGCAGGCTGGGCGATGACAAGGCGGTCGAGCACAAGTTCCAAAGTATGTTTTTCGTAGCGCGACAGCTTGATCTCCGTTTTCTCGTCGAGACGATGTATCTCGCCGTCCGCACGCACGCGCACGAAGCCATCGGCACGCCACTGTGCCAGCTCCTTGCGGTACTCGCCCTTGCGCTCGACGATCATGGGGGCCAGAATGAGCATCTCCTTCTCCGCATAGCGGCTGAGAGCGAGGCGCGCGATCTGGTCGGTGCTTTGTTTAGCCACTGCCACATGGCAGTTGGGGCAGTGGGGCGTGCCGAGACGCGCAAACAAGAGCCGCAGGTAGTCATAGATGGCGGTGATGGTGCCCACCGTCGAACGCGAGCTGGCGCCGCGCCGTTTCTGGTCAATGCACACGGTGGGTGAGATGCCGTCAATGCGTTCTACTTTCGGTTTTTCCATGTTGCCCAAAAACTGGCGCGCATAGGGTGAAAGAGACTCGATGAAACGACGCTGCCCTTCCTTGTACAAGGTGTCAAAAGCCAAAGACGATTTGCCGGAGCCGGAGACGCCGGTAATGACAGTGAGCGTGTGGCGAGGGATACGCAGGGAAATGTTCTGCAAATTGTTCTCGCGCGCGCCTTCAATTTCGATGTAATCTTGCATGGGTAGGTCTTTCAAAGGAAAGGGCTTGGTGGTCTGGTAAAAACGGCACTCCCTACATGTTCTCCGGGGTGTTGACGCCGAGAAGTGACATGCCGATACGGATTACGTCTGCCACAGCCTGTGCCAACTTCAGCCGTGCATTGCGCAGCGCCGTATTCTCCGCCTTGAGCATGTCGCCTTTGATCACCGGATGCAGTGCGTACATCCTGGCATAATTTTTGGTGAGTGACAACAGGTAGTTGGCGATGGGGCTACTGTCGTAAGAACGGCCAGAGGTGAGTACGATGTCAGGGAATTCGCAGAGTTGGCGCGTTACCGCCATTTCTTCCGGCGCGTTAAGCAGCCCGTAGTCAACATCGCTAAGTTTTTTCATGTCGATTTGGTGCTCGTCGGCCGCCTTACGCAACATGTTGCAGATGCGTGCGTGCGAATATTGGATAGCCGGGCCGGTGTCACCGGTAAACTCGATGGTCTGGCACGGATCGAACTGGATGTTTTTGTCCATGGACACCTGTAGTACAAAAACTTTGAGCGCCGCCAAGGCGATAGAAAGAGCCGTTTCATCTAACTTGTCGGCCGACACGCGCAGTTGCTCTTTCATTTCCTGCATTTTTTCTTTCGCCCGCGCCACCATCTCCGAGATCAGATCGTCGGCGTCAACGGCGGTACCTTCGCGGCTTTTGATCTTGCCCATGCCGTGCGGCAGCGTCACCATGCCGTAGTAGATGTGGTGGCAGTGTTCGGCCCAAGGAAAGCCAAGGAGTTTCAGCGCAGAGAACAGAATCTTGAAGTGCAGTATCTGTTCGTCGGCTACCACATAGAGTGAATCGGTGAGTTCAAAATCCTTGAATTTGAGAATGGCCGTGCCAATGTCCTGGGTCATGTAGACAGACGTACCGTCGGCGCGGAGCAGCAATTTGTCCTTGAGCTGGATACCTTCAAACCATCTGGGTGACACCTCGTGCAATTTGTCGGCGCTCACCCATATCGAGCCATCTGGCTGGCGGTAGAAGACACCCTTCTTCACTCCTTCCTCCACCTGATCGCGGCCAAGCGTGTAGGTATCGCTTTCATAGTAGAACTTGTCGAACTTGCAGCCCAGCGTGTCATAGGTCGTCCGAAAACCATCGAGTACCCAGCCGTTCATTTTCTGCCACAGGGCGCGTACCTTGGGGTCGTTCTGCTCCCAATTGCGCAGCATCTCCATCGCTTCACCATAAAGCTGTGACTGAGCGAGAAACTCCTGCTCGAATTTTTCGCCGTCGTCGCCGAGCTGGCGCAGCTCATGTTGCAGTTTCTGCTTCGCCGTCGGGTCTTTACAAGCCTTGATCTCTTCGCGCAGCGATTTTTCGTAATCCTTGCCGAATTTTTTCAGAGCGATGTTCTTGCTCGCCGCGTACTCTTCGCGTTCTTTCTTGAGCGCGTTTTCAAACTGTACGTAGAATTGTCCTACCAAATGGTCGCCCTTGACACCCGACAACTGGGGCGTGGTATCATTGCCCCATTTGTCATAGGCGAGCATGGATTTGCAGATGTGTACACCGCGGTCGTTGACGAGATTTGCCTTGACCACACCGTAGCCGCAGAATTCTAGCACATTGGCAAGTGCCATGCCGATCAGGTTGTTACGCACGTGGCCGATGTGGAGCGGTTTATTGGTGTTGGGCGACGAATATTCCACCATCACCCGCCGCCCCTTGCCATCCTGAGAGCGGCCAAAATTTTCCTTGCTTTTGCAGATTGTTTCACACACCACGCCGATAAATTGTCCGGCCTCTACCTGAATGTTGAGGTAAGGCCCGGCGGCCTCTAGTTTGCGGATGGACGACGTCGCGACGAAATTCTCCGCCACTGCCGCCGCCACCAGTGCCGGGTTTTTCTTGAGTTTTTTCGCCAGGTTGAAACAAGGATAAGCAAATTCGCCGAGTTCCAGACTGGGTGGTTTTTCCAAAACAATGTCGCCGGCGGTGATGCCGCTGTCCGGGAATTTTTGCTGCACGCTGGCAGCCAGTGACTCCTTGAGACCTAAGAGATACTGGCCAAGTTCAGGATAAGTAGACATGAACGGGAAATCCTTTCTTGTGAAACGAGCTATTGCGGAGAGCTACGGAAGCAATTTGCCTGCACCACGCCAAAAATCATCAAAAATGTTACTTTGCCCCCTAATTATTGGATACGCCCCCACCAGATCCTTGGCTTCAGGGTCTACCATAACGCACCACATCCAACGCCCGCCAGGCACTATTTCGCATTCGATGAGATGACGCTCAATCGGTTGCGAATCGGCGTAGAGCATGTAATAATATTCAGTAGTGTAGCAAACGAATCAACAGGTTGCAAAACAAAAATTGCAACTTTGCCAGTAGAAGCCGGTTGCGCAGATCGCCTCGCAGGCCTTACGCGCACTGGGAGACAGAAGGTTACAAAATCAAATGAAAAAAAGGGATAGACAATAACAACAAAGCATTTTATAATGGCTAAAACTTATGAAGCCCTGCCATTGGCATTGGCGACCGTCAAACACAAAAAAATTGGCTACCGAGTAGAGAGAGACTTATGCGTGAATTGATTACCAGTATTGTACATCGCAAATCTGTCTTGTATCGTTTCACTTACCTTGGCTGTGTGTCGTTGCTGGCAGCCACCGCCTGGGGGCTATATCTGGTGCGACCTTACCTCAAATTGCCGGTAGGGCTTGTTTCCGACACAAAAAAACAGATTCTGGTAGAAGTGCCGTTCCAGAAGCTCAAGGAAAAAATAACCCAGGAAGAGAGAGCCAGATTGAAAGAAGAGATGCAAAAGAACGGCAAAGAGTTACAATTAAATATCTCGCTCTCGCAATTGCCAAATACAGTAGAACAGAAGTTGCGCACAAAGTTGGTGGAAAACTTTTACAAGGGAACACCGGTCTATCGCCTGAGCGACCGTTTGCATCTGGCCGGCTATATCGCCGAGCAACCGAAGATGGAAGAACAGCGCGTTCTTTATTGTCTACAGATGCTGGAAGACAAGGGTATACAGGTACAAGACAGCCCAGGTGAAACACATCTCGATTTTGCGCTCTGCATCTCCTCGCCGTCGGTGATGGCCACCCTGCGCCAACTGTTTTATCAAAAGGAAGAGCTGATAAAAGAGAAGGCAAAAGAGTTGAGCCAAAACCTGAACACCGGGCTTGGCGAACTGTGCAAGCAACTGAACAGCGAGTGTCAGGAAACGGCAACGCTGCCGATTACCATTTCCAAAGACAAGCTGCGCGAAGTATTGCTGCAATCGCTCGTGGAGAGTGTCAACTGGAACAAGGTGTTGCAGGATATGGGCAGCCACCAGAAAACAGAAGAGCTAGAGCGTTTGTTCAAAGACAACTTGAGCGTAGCCTCCCTCGTCAGTGCCTCGCTCAAAGGGCTGGTCACGCGGCTGAAGCCGCTCGAAGGCGGCCTCGGAGATATCGAACGGCAGCTCAAAAAAATATTGAAGGACAACCAGGAACAAATTTTATCTGATGTATGGAAGATCAGTGAACAAGGCATGCAATCGGCGCAACTGGAAATAGAGCGAGCCTGGTTGCTGCTCGGCAAAAAAGATTTCAGTGATCTGGATGGCTTCATCGCACAATTGAAAAGCCGGCAAGACAAAGTGTCGGAATATCTCTATCAGAAATTGCTTGCCGATTTGCATGCCCAATTGCGCCAGGAACAACCGCAAGTTAAAGAGTTGCCTGTCAAGCTGGATGGACTCTCTACTGATCGTATATTGGACATGCTCAATCGC
The DNA here is from genome assembly GCA_020057085.1 of Planctomycetota bacterium. Lineage (GTDB taxonomy): Bacteria > Planctomycetota > Uabimicrobiia > Uabimicrobiales > JABWCH01 > JAGVGO01. The sequence continues at coordinate 19,827 of JAGVGO010000261.1, forward strand.
ATCTTGGGCAGCCCTTTCTTTTATCAGGAGGCAGGTGATGGTACACCCAAAATAGCCGATGTCTTGCAGCAAACCGAACTCAGTGAAGAAACCAAAAAAATGGCGGAACTGGGCCAGGCCATGCGCTGGCGCGGCAACTCCCTCCTGCGTTGCCAGCGTTTGGTCTTGCAGGATATCTATCCCAGCCACATCAAAAAATTGGAGTTTTTGGCAAGAATCTCCTGCCTTTTTTCTCTTGCCGACAATCCGGTACTGCGCCAGTATATCGTTTCACAGGTGCCGCCGGACGAACAGGAAGTGGCCTGGCGGAAGTTCCAGAAAATTTTGTATAATCCACCCAGCAACCTGGTGCAACCGCTTCTCAAGATGCAGGAAGATGTCAAGACCTTTGCCTCGACATGGGTCGAGGCCATTTTACTCAACAAAGACAAAGATGGTCCTAACCCTTTGCTGTTGTTGGCTCTCAAGGAATCATTCGCCGGCCAGCGACCGCTCGTCATCTGCTATCTCTCGACGGACGCGATCGACAAACGCAAAAACGACAACCAGCGTTTCATCGGCGCTTACAAGGAATAAGGAACCCATCCGGCCGGGACGCCAATTTTTTTCAAGATGAAACTTTATCCGACAGGTCCGACAGGTCCGACAAGTCCGACGAAAAAATGGCCATGTTTCATAGAACCCATCCGTACAATTTTGAGGAGACAATTTATGGAAAAAGAATTGCCGCTGTTGAGCAGCGAAGAGTTGAAAAAAAAACTGGAGGCGGGAGAACCGATCCAGGGATTTCGTATCGAAAGAATAAGCCTGGGAAAACGCGAAATCACCGTGCCCATCAACCTGGTGGAATGCCAGATTGATACGCTCGATGCCAACAACTCCCAGGCGCGCGAGGATATTTGCATCCGCCGCTGCGAAATTGATACGCTGGTGTTGAGCGATACTACTTTCCACAAAAAAATTGATTTCAAGAAATCCAAGGTGAGAAGAGGTCGCATCCAGCGGGCCACGTTCAAAGGCGAAGTCAGCATGGATGAGGCGTCTCTCGCCTTCACTTCGTTTCACGAAAGCGTCTTTGAGGACGCGGCCGATTTCAGCCGCAGCAGCTTCTATGGCGATTCCACGTTCACCAAAACCTCGTTCAAAAAGGACGCCAAGTTTATCTATGCCGAATTTGCCACCAAGGCCGCTTTCGCCGGCGCTGAATTTTGCGCTAAAAGCGACTTCCGGCATGCCCAGGTGGGCGAGGACCTGGAATTACAGGACGCGATTTTCCATGGCGAACTTCTGCTTTTGGGCGCTCTGGTCAAACTCAGCATCAACCTGACCAACGCCCGCCTGGAAGACAAGGTAGATTTTTCTCACGCCATGGCTGGGCGCAGCATCATTCTCAACGACGCAAAGCTGGGGGAAAAACAGGGGTTCCGCTTCAACAACTGCTCGGCCAACACCATTTTACTGGAACGCGAGACCGTGGAAGGGCATATCTTCCCTGAGAACGAAGGCGTTTATGCCACCGCGGCAAAGGAATACGGTTTTTTGCGCACCACGTTCGCCAGCCTCAACCGTTTTGAAGACGAGGATTGGGCGTACTACCAATTCAAACGCATGAACCGCTTGGGCAAACGTATGCCCCGTAATCCTTTGGCTTTGCTGAAACGTGGTTGTGAGTATCTGATGCTGGACCTGGGCTGTGGCTATGGCACCAAGCCTTTCCGCACCTTTGGCATGATCGGCGTCATGGTGATTTTGTTCACCCTTGGCTACTTTTTTTATTTCAGCAATACCCCTGCCCCTGAAACCTACGGTGTCCAGGCGGAGTGGCTCAACAAGCTGCTCTACTGTTTTCACATCAGCCTGACGAGCTTCAGCGGTAACTACAGCAATCTCAACATTCCTGGCGCAATCAAGCTGTTGGCAATGCTGGAATACCTGATCGGCGTCGTTTTCATGGGTATTTTCGTGGTTTCTTTCAGTCGTAAGGTTATACGTTGATGGAAGAGATGCCAAAGATTCGCCAAGGGATCGTTTTTCTGCGCAGCCTGGCGGCAAAAGATGGTTTTTGCTGGCACGACCTGGGGGAAAGCGATTTACGCAATTGTGTAGCGAAGCAGATTGCGAACCGGCAAAACGACGAGCTGTTTACCCATCGCTGCCAGGTCCGCGATTTAAAAAAAGCTCACTGGCCGCGACTTTCCCAGTTGGAAGCAAATTTGGCGCGGACGACGATCACCTACGACGCCTGCGCCAACAAAGCTCGCCTGGAAATTTTGCAGCACAGCATCGAAAGCTCGCAAAAAGCCATCGCCGGCTTATCGCAGGCAGTGCAACAAACCCAGGGAGAAAAACGCGCCGCCTGCGAGGCCAAATTGCGTGAGTTTACAGAGAAGCTGGCGGCTTGCGAAAAGGAATACCAGGATGTGTGGCACAATACGCCGGAAAGGGCGGCACTGAACCAGGCAGAGGAAGAGTTGGCAAGATTTAAAGAGGCGGTTGGCTTGACCAGTAAAGAGGCACTGGTGGAGGATCTCGCCCACCAACAAGGCAAAAACTCGGGAGCGCGCGGCGATGCTTTTGAGCAAGCGGCACAGGCGATCCTGGAGAACAAAATTTTGCCTTTGCTGGCACATAAAACTGAGCTGGCGGGTGAGGTATGGAGTACAGTAGCGCCGGAAATCCACATTCTGTCGCAAGTCACCCTTGGCTGTGCCAGGGCGGAGATGGATTATGTGGTGGTCCGGCAGCCGCAAAACAAAGAGGACACTCCCGTGGAAGTACTGGCATTGGTGGAAGTCAAACGCAATCTCAACGATGTCGCCGGCGGTTTTTTACAGCGCCAGGAAAACCTGGCGTGGTTTTGCCGCGACGCCCGTGGGTACGACCCGGCACTGTACCGGACCAAAATTTTCAGCAAAGGCCATTTTGACCGGCCGGCCTGGCACGAGCAAAACGGCGCAAAATTTCTCTTTGCCGCTGACTCTTTTCGGCGTTTTCATCGGGACAAAAAAACCAGTTATTTCGTTGACAATTTGTTTTTCATTACCCGCCGAAGGGCTTTGCTCGGGATGTCAGCCGCCGACTATGCAAAATTCCTCTACCACTTGGCCAGCGATATGGCATTCGATTTGGATAGTCAGGCCTATCTTCACACTTTACAAGATTGGCTCAAGGAAAAGCTCCCCTGTTTCCAGACCGCCGATGTTTTGCGCCTGTACGCCAAGCACCGACCATGGGGCGAGCAATTTCTCGTGCTAGAAAGCCTGCACAAAGGGACGCAGCGGTTATCTTGACTTATATGGCGGCTCTTCGTTGGCCTGAGGTACGTGGCATTGCAAACAATAATAGCGCATGCCAATAACGTTTTCTGACGTTTTTTCTTGGGTAAAAGGATTCAGGTAATGTGATTGTGGTATCGGCGTCGGCTTCTGCCCTTCGTTTGCCGGGATATGGCACACCAGGCAATCGTGGTCCTCGGTATTGATGGTCTGTGTCGAAATCTCGTGCGGAATAACCGGCGGAGCGCCTAAGTAGGCTCGCGGCAAGACTGTGTTCTCGCCCGGTTGGCCGGCGGTAAACACATTCATGCCTGGTGTATCTGAAAAAAGTACGCTGCGCAAGGTGATAGTTTTATCGCCGGCAAGGGATGCCAACGCCAGGAAAAACAAGGCGACTACTAGAATCAAGGGTTTTCTTAACTTGTTCATACTTTTTCCACTTTCACCGCACATTTTTTAAAATCTGCTTGGCAGGAAATCGGACAGTAGGCGTCCAGGGTCACCTCGTTGATCGCTACACTTTCATCAAAGAATGGCACGTACAGCGTACCTGCCGGCGGTTTCACACGTCCGTTAATCTCTACACACACGTGGATGCCGCCTCGGCGGGAAGATATTTTCACCTGGTCGCCATTTTTGAGGCTGAGTTTTTTGGCGTCGTTGGCATGGATGTTTACCGTGGCGTGCGGATAGGCACGGTACAATTGCCGCACTCTGCGGGTCATAGTGCCGGAGTGCCAGTGCTCAAGCACCCGGCCAGTACACAGCCAGAAAGGATACTCGGCGTCGGGTAGCTCAGGCGGCATCTCATAGGGACGTAGCCAGACGACCGCCTTGCCACCGTCTTTCTTGTTGCCATAAAACTGAATTTTTTTCTCTTTTGCCACATACGGGTCGTAGTCGCTATTGTAACGTATCGCTGTCTCCTTGCCATTTACCACAGGCCAACGCATACCTCGGCGTTGGTGGTACTCCGCAAAGGGTGCCAGGTCATGGCCATGGCCCAGCCCAAATTGGCGGTACTCCTCAAAGAGCGCCTTTTCTATATAAAAGCCGGCAGCCACACTGGCATCCGAACTGGTGTAGTCGGCGGGCAGCAGATAGTCAGCCTTAGCATAGTCGAACAAATAGCCGCATCCCATTTTTTTTGCAAATTCAATGATTTGCCACAGATCGGACTTGGCTTCACCAGGGGCGGCGATCATTTTTTTCCAGAACTGGGTGCGACGCTCGGCATTGCCAAAGGCCCCCTCTTTTTCGATCCACATAGCCGCCGGCAACACTACATCCGCGTGCTCGGTCGAGCTGTTGGGATAGACATCGGAAACGACGATGAAACGGCCTTCTTTGCGGGCACTGGCTTGATAGCGTCTGAGATTGGGATAGGTCTGGAATGGATTACTGGTACTTGACCAAAAGAACAGGACATCACCACGGTCTAAAGCACGCATCATCTCTATGGCGTTATAGCTGGGTTTGTCTGGAATGGTGCCTGCCGCTAGTTTCCAGATGCGCTCCGCTGTCTTTCTGTGTTCGGGGTCTGTTACCACCATATCGGCAGGAAGGCGATGGGTAAAAGTGCCGGTTTCCCTACAAGTGCCGCAGGCAGATGGCTGGCCGGTCAGCGAGAAGGGCGCATTGCCCGGCGTGGCGATTTTGCCGGTCAATAGGTGCAGATTGTAGATGAGATTGTTCATCCAGGTCCCGCGTGTGTGTTGGTTCACACCCATAGTCCACAGCGACATTACCTTGAGCTTGGGATCGCCATAGTAGTTGGCCAACATTTTGAGTGCGTCAGGAGAAACGCCGCTTAACTGCTGCACTAACTCCGGTGTGTAGTGCGCCACGAAGGTTTTGTATAGTTCGAAGTCAACAAGCTGGGGGATATCCTTGAAACTAAATTTATCCTGTAGCCCATAGCCGATATTCTCCAGCCCTTTTTTAAACACCAGGTGCTCACGCATAAAAGCTGTGTTGAGCTGGTTGTTTTGTATGAGGAGATGCGCGATGCCGTTGGCAATGGCCAGATCGCTTTGCGGTTTGAAGATAATTTCGGCGTTTGCCATGTCACTCGAACGGTTCGAGATGGTGGTCAGGTTGATGAGCCTGGCATCAGGTTTGGCTTGCAATCGCTTGATTACGTGGGAGAACAGTACCGGGTGCATCTCGGCCATATTGGCTCCCCACAGGATGAAGACATCGGCATGCTGAAAATCATCGTAACAGCCCATTGGTTCGTCCATACCAAAGGTAGTCATAAAACCGGCCACCGCGCTGGCCATGCAGTGGCGGGCGTTGACTTCCAGGCTGTTGGATTTAAGCCCGCCTTTCCACAGTTTGGAAGCGGCATAACCTTCCCAGATAGTCCACTGGCCGGAGCCAAACATGGCTACGGCGCTCGGCCCTTTCTGGGCAATAATTTGCTTGGCCTTTTCTGCCATGAGTTCTAAGGCAAAATCCCAGCTCACTTCTGCCCATTCTCCCCGACGGTGGTAGTTGCCATTTTTCATGCGTACCAGTGGTTTGGTCAGCCGGTCGCTGCCGTAACTGATAAATGGCAGAGCGTAGCCTTTGATACACAGGCAGCCCTGATTGACCGGTGACTGAGGATCGCCTTTCACCGCGATTACCTTGCCGTCCTTGACGCCTACCATGACACTACAGCCTGTACCGCAGAAACGGCAGGGGGCTTTGTCCCAAACGACACCATCATTGGCAGTGTCGGCGAATAGTTCCCAAGGATCGCAATAGACCATAGCGCTCGCTCCCAGTGCGCTCAGGGAACCCATACGTAAAAAGTCTCTCCGCGTGATGTTCTGCATAAAAAAACTCCGCATAAGCTAGTTCTTCTTATTTCTGGCCCGTGCCTTCATCATCCCGATAATCGGAATTATACTCGCATCTCAGAAAAAAACAAAGTATTTTTCCAAAACTGTTCTGGTTAAGATGAGTTGCTGTTGGATAATTTTTTTTTCTTGACATGACAAAAATGCCGCCGTAAAATTTTCACCGTCTCTGCCAGTACCGCAGGGAGTGAGTACTAGAAGACTATTTTTGATAAAAAGGACCTCAGCTATGATCATTCTACAAAATTTTGCCATAGACACGGTTGGCACGGACGAGCAGGGCAAAACGTGCGCCTATCCGCTCATTCAAAACGCCAACCTCACGAGCGGTGAAAGCGGCATCATTCTGCTACTGGGTCCGAGCGGTTCGGGCAAGTCGCTGCTCATCAACATGCTGCTGGGCCTGGTGTCGCCACATATCCCCGAACTGTGGCTGGATCACAACAGCCAATTCTGGTTTGTCGCGGACCGGCGTTACGATATTTTGGGCGATTTATATCCGCCCCAGTTGCAGGGCAAGATCGGCATCATGTTCCAGTCGCTTGGACTGTTCGACGATCTGACGGTCAGGGAAAACATTGCGTTTGCCAACAGCCAATCGCTGCGACCAAGGCCAGCCAAAGAATTTGAGATGTGGCTGCCCAACCTTTTCGCCGCCAACAACCTCAACCTGGGGCCGAACATGGTCCATGCCCGTCTCAACATCTTGTCGGGTGGGCAACGTCAGCGCGTCGCTTTTGCCCGCCTGCTTGCCTACCGGCCAGAGGTGAGGATTCTCGACGAGCCGACCGCGGCACTGGATGCAGCAAGCGCGCAAAACGTAGTGCGGCTTATCCAGAGCGACCAGGAAGCGCAGCTCACCATCATCATCACCCACGATTACGAACGTTTTTTACCCATTGCGCAAAGGGTGTGGTTTATCACCAGCGACCAAGAGCAAAGGCGCGTGATCGAAGACCATTGCCCGCCGCAGCCGCCGGACTATTATAAACAAAAACTCGCGCAAAACTTGCCTAACTACAGCTACGACCCGACCACCGCCAGAAAGAATGGACAGAGTTACCGGCAATATCGTTACAAGTGCCTGGACATTCCCTGGCAGACAGCCCATCGCCGCCTTTACTATGGCTTCCGTCGTGCGTTCCAGTGGAGCATCTACCGATGGTTCGGCAAATTTTTCTTTGTCCTGTCGCGATTACTGATACTGCGGGCCACGCCTTATGTGCTGTTCGCCAGTTTTTTTCTGGGACTTGTGGCCACTTATTTCGCCTTCCACACCAGTTTCGGCAAAGTGCCTGCATCGGAAGTGGAAGTGTCGCACATCATCCGTCCGCTTTTTTTCGAACAGATGTTGTCTGGTTTCAGCGTCGCCTTGTTTCGTGTGCTGGTGCCACTCCTTGCCTGCATCTTTATCGCCGCGCGTTCCGGCATCGCCATCACCGCCTATCTTTCCAGCATGCGTGACACAGAAAGGCGGCAGTGGGATGCGTTTCGTACCTTCGGCGTAGATCCCAACACCTTCTTTTTCCCGCAGGTGTTCATCTGTTTTGTCTTCGGCTGTGCGCTGCTCGCCTACCTGTCGTTTTTCAGCGCTGCCCTTGGTTGCCTTATGATCGCAGTGTACACCAACGAGTTGTGTACCTGGTTTACCTGGCTGAATAGCTTTTGGAACAACCTGGAACCGGCCTATTTCCTTGGCGTAATACCTTATTTCCGTGGCTTTGGCATGTTTCTCGCCAAAACCATGTGCGCCGGCGCTGCTATTGCCGTTATCAGCTTCTGGTGGGGAACCCGTGCCAAAAAGAGTTCTCTCGACACGCTGCGCTACCTGATCGGTGCCAACATCTGGAACATGATGGCAATCCTCGTCATCTTCTTCATCCTGTTGCTGCTCGATATCCACTATTTCCCGTTGTAACATTGACACGTGTGGGTATCGCTTTGATGCCTGTGTAAAAAGTCGAATGTTTCCCTGCCGCGAATGCGGCACAGTTATAAAGCCTGGCACTTTAGTGCAGGAAATGGGCCTCCTGTTGACCAGAACACAAATATCACTATTCTCTCAACCGGATGCCCTGTCAGTCTCTCAAAGGCAATGAATTCTTTATCGCCAGCAAGATATCAGTTCTGAAATACCCACGTGGCGATCCGCAAACTCAAGGAAGTCCACGCGAAGATGCATCCCGTCCGCAGCAAACTAAGCCCAACGCACGAATAGTCTGAAAAAAAACAAGCCGCAAAAAAAATATTGCAAACAGCATGGCAGCCTGCTATCATTGTTAGTGAAATCTTAGAAAGGCTTACATTCCGGCTATGAGCAGTATAGTAGGGAAGTATAAATTCGCGCTTTTCCTGTTTGCAACACAATTTCAAGTGTGGTGGTGTTTATGAAAATGATACCTTGCCCCAACTGTGGCAAACTTCTCGAATCCAAGGAAGGTTCTGCACAAGATAAGTGGATTGCTCGCTGTCCGCGGTGTGGCAACATTCCTCTACTTGAAGATAGCCAGGTCATCACCATTTCCGGCGGCGAAATGGGTGGCCCCGGGCTACGCAATTTACAAGACAAAGAAAAAGAGCTGATCATTCACGCCGGAGTAGCGGCGGAAAAAAACAAAGTAGAGGAATCGGTCATCGAAGCGGAGCAGTTCACCGAGGATGCAGACGTAATTTCCGCCCCGCCACCCAACACTCGCAAGCAGGAAGCTACAGTTGAGGAATTATCTGATACTTTCGACTGGGAAGAACAAAAAAAGCAAATGGCTGGCGGGAAAGGCGGCAGGTCGCACATGGGTGACCCGCGTAAAAAACCTGCCATTGGGACATACAACAGGCAGGCACGCCCCCTCGGGGGCAATGTACCATCGGCTGCCGAAACAGATCGCCCCAAAAAAAACTCACGCACTATTCAACGTAGCGGCAGACGAGTATATTCGGCCTATTACGCCTGGTTTGCTTATGGCGTTCCAAGCGTATTGCTGGCAGCGTTAATATTGTTTGCCCTTTACCAGGTAATCTTCCACAAAGATAGCGTACAGCCGAGCAGCACCAATCTCCAAGAAATATGGGACAGAGCGAAAGATGCGCAATACAAGGCTTACGATTCTTACAAGGAAGCACTCGAACTGCGCGATATGCAACTACGGCAGCAAAAACTGCAACACGCGGCAGACCTTTATCAGGAAGCGATCAAACAAGGGCGACAGGTCTGGAATGCACAAATTAAGTTGTTAATGGAAGCGAATCAAATCAGTGAAGCAGAGGCATTGCAATATGCCCAGTCCCAGTACGGCGGCTATCTGGAAACAATGCAGAGATGGGAACAGAGTTATTATCTGATCCAAGAAAAAATTAAAAAAATCAAGGCAACTGACAAAATACCAAAGTAGAGAGTTCGGGAAAAACAGTCTATGGCGAACGAATTAAAATTTCGCGTGATATTGTCCGCTCTCAATGAAAAATATGTGGATGACAAAGAGGTAATTGCCTTTATGCTGGCAATCACTCTGGACCTGCCTGTGCAGGAAACGCAAACTCTTTGGCAACGCCTGCCGGTGGTACTGTTTGACAATCTGACAAGCGAAGACCTGAAGAAGATCAAGGAGCGACTGCTGTTTTTATCCAAACTGGGGCTCGATTTCAACATCACCGCTAAACCATTTCCCCAGATTTACCGCACCAACTGGCAAATTAAGTCTGCCGGTTCCATCATTGCCTGCCCTTGCTGCGGTGAAGAGTTACTGGTAATGCGTGCTCAGGATATTGGAATTTATATTGCTGCACATGGCGGCAAGCCGACAGGCGCAACAAGCAAAGCAGAACAGCCGGAAAAACCTGGCGAGAGAACAGCAGCGACCCATCCACGCGAAAAAACGCCGGCGACTAAACCGGACGAAACATCAATAAGAAAACCGGCCGAAGGTGAGGAAGAACTTGCGACCGAACTGGAAGAGGTCGAAGTATTGTCGAAAGAGCTGGAGGCCATTGTCGCCAAAGAAGAAAACTTCAGTGAAGATATCGAGGAAGTGGGAAGCATTTCCGAAGAGGTAAAGAAAGTCTCAGACATAGAACCTATCGGCGGTATTTCCGCTGAATTCGAAGAAATCGAAGGCGTGTCCGCCGAATTCGAAAAAGTATATGTCGAGGGCGATGCCATTGATAATCATATCGGCAGTCTATCAGCCGAAATGGAAGAGATTGAAGGCATTTCGGCTGAACTGGATGCTATCCAGGCACACCGGGACATCTTACCCAATGAAGCTGGAGACCTGACGGGCGGCCAAGCTACGTTGATTGATTCACGCGAATACGAAATGGAAGAAATCGAAGACATTCCCGCAGTGCTACAAAAAGCGGCAGACCCAGCCGCTAATCTTTTGGAAAAAACCGGCCAAGAAGAGATGGCCGCCAAGCAAGATAAAGATAAGAATGAGCGTAGCACCGAAGCCAAAGCAAGCGACGCCAAATCTCCGGCCGAGCCTAAACCGGCTGCCAAAGCAAGCGACGCCAAACCTCCGGCCGAGTCTAAACCGGCTGCCAAAGCAAGCGACGCCAAACCTCCGGCCGAGTCTAAACCGGCTGCCAAAGCAAGCGACGCCAAACTTCCGGCCGAGCCTAAACCGCAAGTTGACAACAAAACTGTTGCCCGTGCTCCTGCCGGTGACAGTACTGCCGGCATCAATTTTGATGTAATGATCAATTTCAGCGGCAAGGGCAATATCCAGATGGGTATTCAGTTGCTCGCCCGGCTCAAAGGTATTTCTCAATCATCGGCGGCCAACCTGGCTGAACAAAAGACGGCCATCGTTGTTGCCAACAACGTGCCTCAGCAGATAGCCGATAGAATTGTGGCCGAATTCGCCAAATTCAAAATGCAAGGACGTTGCATCCCTGCCCGTGGCACAAACAAAACTTGACGAGGAACTCAATGTGATAAGATGCGATGTTGGCAACCTGACATTGACTCAAGACAAACTGTTTTTGATTGCTGGCCCGTGTGTGTTGGAAGATTCGGCCATCGGTTACGAGATTGCCTGTGCGCTCAAGGAAATCACGCAGAAATTTGCCATGCCGCTGATTTTCAAAGCTTCCTATACGAAAGCCAATCGTACTTCAAAAGCCGGTTATCGCGGCGTCGGTTTGCATCAGGGATTGGCACAAATGGCGAGAATTCGCCAGGAATTGCAGATTCCAATATTGTCCGATGTCCATGAAGAAGCCGAAGTTTCCTCCGCAGCCAAGGTGTTGGATATACTTCAGATACCGGCTTTCTTGTGTCGCCAAACTGCCTTGCTTGAGGCGGCAGCGGCAACGGGCAAAGCAATCAATGTCAAAAAAGGCCAGTTCATGGCGCCGTGGGACATGAAGTATGTGGTCGAAAAAATCACAGCTCAGGGCAACCACAAGATATTCCTTACCGAACGTGGCGCATCTTTTGGCTACAACAATCTGGTAGTGGATATCCGCTCATTGCCAGCGATGTCCAAATTGGGCTGTTTTGTAGTGTTCGACGGCACGCATAGTACACAGTTGCCAGGCGGTGGCAAAGGAGAAACCGCAGGGCAGAGGGAGATGGTTCCTTTCCTGGTACGCGCGGCAGTGGCTGCAGGATGTGACGGTATTTTTCTCGAGGTACACCCCGAGCCGGCAAAATCTCCAAGCGACAGGGAAACCATCTGGCCAATCTCGCAATTGCCGGACTTGCTCGAAGAAATTCATGCCATACGCCAGGCGTTACAAAATACATTCGCCAGGCGACAGGGAAAATAAGGAGTGCGGGATATGAAGAAAGAGCGGGAACTATTTGGGATGATTGCCCAGCGCAAAAAATATGTGACCGCCGAGGGTGTAGAAAAGGCTCTAACGCTCCAGGCACAACGCGACAGTCGCGGAGAACCACACAAGCTGCTCGGTATTCTCATGCTGGAATTAGAGATGTTGAGTTCGTCACAACTACTCGACATTTTACAGGAAATGCAGCGCAAAGAAATCAAGGAAAACGATTCATTTCGAACATTTTGAAACAGAAAGGAAATATTGATGGCCAAAAAAAGAAAGGGAGGAAGCGTAAAGAAGATTGCTGCCCCGATCAAAAAACTTCCTGTCAGCCAGGCGACAGAGCCTGCTGCAGAACCGGCACAGGACTGGAAAAACAAATTGCAACAGTATCGCAATGTATTGCTGGTGCTGGGCATCGTACTGGTGTTTGGTCTGGGAGTAGCAACTTTGGCGCTGTCCTCTCTTAAACAAAAGACCGGCCGCAACTGGCAGATGTTGGGCAATGTACTGAGCGCCATGCAGCCCAATGAAATTCTCGCACGCGACTGGAAAGTCAAAGATTTGAGCGCGAGTGCCAACCAATTTGTAGTGGAAACTATCAAAGATATTTCAGCGTTGCCGCACAACCCAGGTAAAACTGCTACCCTGAATGAGCTACCGTTCCTCTACCTGCCTTCCGCCATCCAAGGCGAAGCGTTACGGCTACACAACATTTCCCAGTTGCAGGGACAATTGGCCAATTCACCGGCTAACAGCGCTACTCCCTGGCTCAAATATCTCCTGGGCAATCTATATGTGGCAGAAGGGGGCACAGAATATCTGCAGAAAGCCGAGCAACAGTTCCAATCTATTGGCAGCCAGTACCCCAAACATCCGCTCAACATGGAAGAAATGGTTTACACAACCGCTTATCTCAGCAAGGAACTGGATTGGTATCGCCGCAATCCACAGTTTGCGCTCACTGCCAAACTGGAAGAAAAGGGCAAGTATAGTGCCACATTGACTACCAGCAAAGGCAAGGTCGTTATTGAATTGTTCGATCAGGATTGCCCGACCACGGCAGGCCAATTTATACGCCTGGCCCAATCCGGTTTCTACAATGGGCTCAACTTCTACAAAGTAGAGGCGGACCGCAACTGGGGAGAGGATAACAAAGAGCAGTCCAGCATATGGAGTGTGTGGACAGGCTGTCCTTTAGGTAACGGCAAGGGTGGGCCAGGCTCTACGGTAAACGGCGAGCTGCGGGATGTCTGGATGCAGCGCGGCATCGTGGCCATGGATAATTACGAAAAAACCGGAGTGGTCGGCAGCCGTTTCTTCATTATGAACAAGTACCGCGAGATGCTTACACCTTACCCTGTATTTGGCAAAGTGAGCGAAGGACTGCAGGTTGTAGAGCAGTTGACCGGCCAGGACATTTTGCTGGATGTGAGCATAAAATAGGCTTGTCTGAAACAAGTCCGACAAGTCGGACTTGTCGGACTTGTCGGGATAAACCATGAGATTACTGCACGTCAAGCGCACATACCGGTCGTTGGTACGCATCAAGGAGATTTTGCAGGTACTCACCAAACATGGGTTCGGCCACGTCGTCTCACGTCTGTATACCCATATGCAACTACCGCGTATGCGCCAGTTAAGAGTGCCAGGGCGAGCACCGGTATATCTACCTGAAGACACAGTGCCTGTGCGGCTGCGCATGGTGTTGCAGGAACTAGGGCCGACATTTGTCAAGCTCGGCCAAATCTTGTCGGGCCGTCCCGATCTTTTTCCGGAAGCGTTCATCCAGGAATTGAAGGTACTGCAGGATCACGTTCCTCCTTTTCCCACGCCTAAAGCCAAAGAAATCATCGCTACTGAGCTTGGGGCACCGGCACACAAAATTTTTCCGCACTTCTCCGACAAGGTGCTGGCCTCGGGTTCCATTGGCCAGGTACACACTGCTGAGTTACCTGACGGTACAGAAGTGATCGTCAAAGTGAAACGGCCGGACATAGATAGCATCATCGCTACGGATGTCGCCATTCTCCATTTTCTTGCCGAGATGCTTGAACAATACATTGAGGAAGTACGTCTTTTCCAGCCGGTAATGATCGTCGAAGAATTTGCCCGGACCATTCGGCGCGAACTTGATTTCACTGCCGAGGCGGCCTACACAGAAAAATTCTACTATCTGCTCAAAGACAACGCAAAGATTGGCTCGCCCAAGGTGTTCTGGCAATACACTACACCCCATGTCATTACCCTGCAAAAACTCATTGGCACCAACATTGGCGAGAAAGCGAAACTGCAAGAGTATGGCATAAACATCAAAACACTGGCCCACGATTTGGCTTACTCATTTACCCAGCAATATTTAATCTGGGGCATATTTCACGGCGACCCACATCCCGGTAACATTCTGGTATCCCCAAGCGGCAAGATATTTCTCGTTGACTTTGGCATGGTGGGACACCTGTCACGCGAATTGCAGAGTCAGCTCGCCACCACGCTGATTGCTCTTATGCGCAACGATCTGGAAATGGTCATCGAAGTATACGAAGATATCGGTGCTTTTAGCGAGCAGGTGAACCACCGCGATCTCAAAAATGACATTCTGGAGATTATGGACAAATATTTCAATACCCCGTTCCAGCGTCTCGATATAGGCAAAATATTCGAAGACATCGTGCGCCTGGCCCGCAACCACAAAATAAAGCTGCCGCGAGATTTCGTGCTGCTAGGCAAGTCGCTCGTCACGGTCAGCACCATCGCTCGCGAGCTCGATCCTGATTTCAATTTTGCCCGCGCAGCCTCTCCGCACGTCAACACTATTCTCAAAGACAAATTCTCACCCAAACGGCTATTTTCGCTGAGTGTGTTCCATTTGTGGTCGCTCTTTAGCCTGCTGCAGCGACTGCCTTCAGACCTCAAGGAAATACTCCGTCTCATCAGAAGCGGTAAACTGAGGCTGACGCTGCGGCTGGAAGCTCTCGACCGCTGCTTGCAGGAATTCGAAAAAGCGACGAACCGTTTATCTTTCAGTATTGTTATCGGCTCGATTTTGCTTTCCTCCTCAGTGCTCGTGCTGGCCAAAGCCGGCCCGCAATACCACAACATTTCGATTTTCGGTCTGATCGGCTACATGATTGCCGCGCTGTTGGGAATGTGGTTGGTTTCTGCCGTGCTGCGCTCCGGGCGGCTGTAACGTAGTATATTTAAGGAAGTTAATTATGCCCAACAAAAAAGAAAAAAACATCGGCCAGTTCGCGCTGGCCGGCTGTGTTGGTGGTGCAGCCTACTATCTGGCAGGCTCACTGCGTTTCGGAGGATTCGGTGCCGACGTGTTCACCATGCTGATAGTGGCTGCTATCGGCTCGCTTGGCGGCCTTTTTCCACAGCTTATGGAAAGGGTGATCGGTAACGACGTGCCCTTTCTGTGCTCCTGGACCATGGTCGCCATCCTCATTTTCGCGCCACTCTTGTTCTTCTATGGTTATGGTTACAGCGGCCAATTTATGTTCCGTCTGTTCACCGCTTTTTTCTACGGCTACCTCTTCAGTCTTTTATGGAAGGCGCGATGTGAAGGTGCGTTGAGGGATATATGACACTCTTCAATTTACAACATTGGATAACATTTTGAAAGGCAAATTGCAATGCCAACCTATACGTATGTCTGTGAACAATGCCATCAACAACTGGATGTATGGCAAAAGATCAGCGAAGAAGCTCTGCGGGTATGCCCACATTGCGAGCAACCTGCTCTCAGAAGGAAAATCGGCGGGGGCGCTGGTCTGATTTTTAAAGGTTCTGGATTCTATATCACAGACTACCGTAGCGACAGCTACAAGCAAAAGGCACAAAGCGAAAGTGGCAGCACTAGCACTAGCACCCCTAGCAGCACTAGCACCCCTAGCAGCACTAGCACCCCTAGCACCCCTAGTACTAGCACCCCTAGCACCCCTAGCAACAACAGTACTGGCAGCGATAGTACGTGTGCTACGGCGAGCAAGAAGTGAACTGCCAAGAAATAGTTGCCAGTCTGAACCACGATTACACGGATTTACAGGATGGCCAGGATAGCCACTTGCCAGAACCTTGTGCATCTGGTTCAGGCGACCAACCTCTCGAACATGTAATACCAACCGTTCCAGAAGATAAGCCTGGCGAGCATTCATCCTGTTCATCCTCTCATCCTGAAAATCCTGGTTCAGACAACCAGCCTGCAGCTAAAGAGGAAAATTCGGTCGAGCCATCCCCGCTCAACCCCACCGAAAACCGATTCGCTCTCTCTTTCTGTTAGCAAGCCGCTAAAGGGAAAACAGGTAGTTTTTCATACCTCCAATTTTATGGAATGTGGTATAAGGCTTTTGGAAAAAAATAATTGTCCCAGGCATAGAAACGGGCGTATCTAACACTTCGGGGGGATAAAAAAATTATGGGTAGAGTATAACCTTTCCCCTGGCGGGCTGTTTTGTACCCACAAGTTTCGTGGCAGT
>JAGVGO010000084.1 GCA_020057085.1 Planctomycetota bacterium
GCCAATTCCTGCGCCCATCCTGGGCGCAACCCTTTGTTTTGCCTGGTTCCTGGCACTAAAGTGACCAGGCTTTATTACTGCACCACATCCGTGGTGAGGAGTTTTTACACACGCATCAATTGTTTAGTTTCTAAAAATATCCCTTGATTATCTTACAATATTCCCTTATAATATATAAGTCAATATTATCTTATATGTTTATCCTGGAGCTGTGGCATGAGTAGAATCAAGGTAACTCTAACGCTAGACCAAAATCTGGTTGGACAATTAGATCAGTTTTCCAAAGCAAGGAAACAAAAACGCAGTCGGCTTGTAGAAGAAGCTATCAGGCAATGGTATCAGTCGCAACTTGAGCAGGAACTAATTGCGGGATATTGTGCGATGGCCAAAGAAGATAAGAAAATGGCTGAAGAAAATTTGCCGATCGCCAGAGAGATTCTCGATGACTAAAAAAACTTGTTTCAGAGGAGAGGTATGGCTGACCGATTTTAATCCTGGACGAGGCAGTGAACAGACTGGTATCAGACCTGCTGTGATTGTGCAAAATGATATTGGAAATCAATATGGAGCTACAACAATTGTTGCGGTGATCACCACTACATTGAAAAACTATCCAGTAACGGTAAGTTTAGAGGCAGGAGAAGGTGGCGTTGATAAACCTTGTATGATAAATTTGTCACAACTTCTGACCATTGATAAAGATCGCCTGGGAAAGAAGCTTGGAAAACTAAATGAGGAAAAAATTTGTCAGATGAATACATCCCTAAAAATTAGTTTAGCTTTAGTACTCGATTGAAAGGAGAAAATTATGGCGGAAGAAAAATTTGGGCAAAACCGGTTCATCATCTGGTTCAGTGCGGTATTGATTCCGCTTGTAGGCGTCGGGCTTTACGTCTACGAACTGTTTTTCAAGGACAGCGTTAAGGTCACTGCACCGGTAGCACAGACAGGATCGGCTACACCGGAAACCCAGGATGCCGGTAAAATCGTTGCCATGGAAAAACGACTGCTGGAGATGCAGAACGAAGCGGAGAACATGTGCAGGAATTTCGATTTTGCCGGCGCCATTATCCTATATGAACGTAACCAGGCAGATTTTATAAGCTTCCCAGAGCAGGCGAATAGACTGCGAGAGGAATTGGCGGGTGTCTATTACCATTGGGCGAAAATGCTCAAAAACCGTGAAGAATATGAGGACGATGCAAGGACGATAAAGGACAAGCTGGAGAAATGTTTGGAAATCGCGCCCCAAGGCAAATATGCAGAGCCGGCGCGCGAACTGTTGGAACGTCTGAAATAGGCGTTGCACAACATGGCGCGATTTTTGTTGCAGCGGCGAACGATTTTCAGTAAAATTGTAAGTTAAGAAACTTATATTTTTTGTTTGATGGAGGGCAGAGTAATGATAGATGTAATCCTGGTTGCCAATTACACACCAGAAAAAGGGCGTACCTCCGCCGATGCATTCCACCATGTCAAAGAACAGTCCTATCTTCCCATTCTCAACCTCTTGGAAGAATTGTCCATACCTGCAGTCCATTGCTTTTCAGCCTATACGCTGGAGCTGTTTCGTGAATACCACGCTGAAGATTATCTGGATCGTCTGCAAGTCATCAACAATGTTGGGCGTGCTGAGATGGCAAGCAAAGGTTTTTGCGATGCACCGCTGTCGCAGTTGCCAGAAATTGACATGCGCCAGCAACTAATACTGGCACATGAAATAGAAAGCGATCGTTGGGGTGCTTCTCCTGGATTTTTTGCCAGCGAAGGATGGCTCGATCCTCTGGCTATTTCTTTGCTGCACGAACAGGCTTTTTTATGGGCCATCGTTGCCGGTTCTTCTCTGACGGCAAACGGCATGGAGTACACTACGGCACTAGGCGTACTCAAACAAAAAGGGCTCGAAGAACACAGCCTGGATATTTTGTCCACTTTCGATGACCAGAACCAGACTTTTAGCAAAAATATTGCCAATGTTTTCAGCGGCCAGACCGATATACGCAAGTTCGTGAATGAACTTTCACGCATCGGCGAAACCCAGAAAAAATACCGGCCGTTGATGGTACTCGATTTCGCTATGGAAGTACCACTCCTCAGTAATGCGACAGTAGCATTGCAAAAATTCAAGTTTTTTTTACAGTCACTGGAAAGTATCGGCAGCTTCAACTTTCTATTACCTTCCAAAGTCATTGGTAAAACGGAAACGGAAGCCGTATGGATTTCGCCCAAGAGTAGTCCCCGCCGTCTGGAATTGATGATCCTGGAAGCACGCAATGTCTTAACCACAGCCATGAAGAAAGAACCTGGCGCTTTGTTACTGAAAAAAGCATGGCACAACCTGTTGCTGGCGCAAAGCGCTACGGTCAGCGAAACCATAGCCCGCAGCAATACCGTGAAAGATAAAACAGAGATGGCTGCGGTAGAAAATGTCTATTTACGGGCCTGCACACGTGCATGGACAGCGAAAAAGATTGCGCAAGATGTAGCAGTTTAACAAGGCGATAGTGGGCTATAATGCAAACATTAACCGGCAATATCCTGGTTTTAGATGACCATAAATCGGTGTGTCGCCTATTGAAACAAACGTTTCTCAGCGTAGGGTGCAATGTTTACACTGCGGAATCCACACTAGAAGCGCTCAAGGTGATAGACCTCCAGGAATTTGATGTCATCTTGTCGGACATCAACTTGCCTATTTTTTCCGGCATGGTCTTATTGCAGGAAATTGCTAAACGCGACAAAGATCTGCCGGTGATTATGATCACTGCCTCGCAGGATATCGAAACGACCAAACAGGCGTTGAGCATAGGCGCGTATGATTACATCACCAAACCATTTGATAAAATGCAGGTAATTTTCAGCGTATCGCGGGCGCTGCAATACCGCAAACTGATATGCGAGAACCGCGCCTACCAGCAAAGCCAGGAAAATATCGTTCGCACCCGCACACGGGAGCTGCAGATGGCGCTGATGCGCCTCGAAGATGCCTTTTTGGAAAACCGCAAGGCGCATCTCGAGACGATCATCGTTCTTTCCAAGGTGGCAGAATTCAATGATGTTGACACCGGAAACCATATCAAACGCATCAGCCGTTATGCCGAACTATTGGGCAAAGCCATGAAAATGCCTTCTCATTTTCTCGATCAGTTGGCATATTCCAGCCCGATGCACGACATAGGCAAACTGTTCGTCAACAGCCATATCTTAAAAAAACCTGCCAAACTGACGCCGGAAGAGTTTGCCGAAATGAAAATGCATCCGCTCAACGGGGCACGTATTCTCGAAGGTGTCCAATTTTTACAGATGGCACGGGATATTGCCTTGTGTCATCATGAACATTACGACGGTTCAGGCTATCCCAGCGGGCTTAAACAGGAACAGATACCCATATCTGCGCGTATCGTCACCATCTGTGATGTATTCGATGCCTTGGTTTCCAAACGCTGCTACAAAGAAGAATATTCATTACAAACCGCCGAAACCATCGTGCGCCAGGAGATAGGCAAACGGTTCGATCCGGAGATTGCCACAATATTTTTGAGTATCAAGGACGAAATGTACCAGATTTACCAAGATTTGCGCGATAACGTGTAAGGCATGCAACATGCATCCGGAGCAAAACTCTTTTCAACGCTGGCGGGACAGCACACGCAAGCTGATCGGTCGCTTTTTCACACTGCTCACGCGACCGTTTATTGATTTCTATTTCAACTATGGGTTATCACGTGCCAGCGTTATGTCGTATGTGCTGTGTGCCAACCTGATTATCTTTGTCTATTTATTTCTCGCCATTACCATTTCTATCGAAGACCTGGTGGAATCTCCCAGTTCGGTAAGGCGTCTTCTGGAACTGCACTTTTTCTGGCCTATACCCGAAAAATTGCTGATCAAGAAAGCGCCCATCGGTTTTGGCCTGGCGTCCGGCGATCTGGTGAATGAATACACATACGAAACGGCGCTCCAGGAATATTGTCGCAAATACAAAAAAGATTATTTCGAGAAATACAAACAAAACCGCAAGACTGTGGAAGACGATCTTGAAGCCATTCCGTTTTCCATCACCTTGGAACTTGGGCGCAGTTTCCATGATGCTTTCAAGATTTTTTACGAGCATCGGCGTAATTTTACCCTGACCTTGAGCTTTTTTGCCATTCTTGCCATTGCTTACATTGCACTTCTGCTCAATATCAAGACCAACCTGGCTGAAAGCGTCTCGCCACTCATTTGGGGCAACCTGCCGTTGGCGCACCGTTCCTCGGAAATCATGAAAATATTGTGGCGTATTCCACGCTTTGAAGTAATCAAGTCGAGGCTGTACCTTTTTTTTATGCTGCCTCTCCTCGTAGCTGTAGCGTTGTCGGTATTGTTCACCTGTCACAAAATTCTCGACCGCTTTATCATCGCTTATTCGTTGCTCAATACCACCCTCACGGCCGTAGTGTCGCTCATCATTACGGCCGTACTCTTTACCATCCTCTACGAACTACATGTCGCCGGTATTTCCAAATGGAATGCGGCGATAGGCGCTTTCGTAGCTTCGGCTTTGTGGCTGGGCGGGCGCTGGTTTTTCACCACTTATGGCGCTGTTTCTCTCTATCGCAACCTGCACAATTTTGCTTTTGTGCCGATCGCTCTCACCTGGTTCTACTATTTTTGCGCCGTATTTTTGTTCGGCATTTATGTCGCCCATACCATCGAACAACCGCAACTCACCAGTATTGCCCGATGGTGGGGCATGCGCGACATTTCAATTCATAATCTTTATACCAATCTGGCCATGTGGGTGAGGCTTGACTTTTTGTGTCGGCTCGCCTTCAACCGCAACGACGAACGGCGCCCCCCCTTCATCGGCATCAATGTCAAAGGGGATACTGCCGATGAGATTGCACGGTTCTCTCGCCTATCCTCGGCTTTTGTGCGGGAATCAATCCTCGACATGATCGTGCGCCATCCGCGTACTTTTTGCGTGGAAATCGAGGGCAATCGCCAGTACTGCCGACTGCGCCTGCCGCCGGAAGAAGTGGATGTCATTCCGCTTCTTTGCGACCCGTTTGAATCGGAAAAAATGCTCGACGAAATGGAAGAATACACCATGGGCAAATTTATTTCGCAGAACTACAAACATTGCTGGAATGCACCGCCGCTCATGCTGTCCGAAGTGTATCGCAGCTACAAAGCGTTTGCAGAGAAAGAACTGCGGGCTGTGCTGCAGAATGGCATGCACGACGACACGGCAGCACCGGAACACAAAATACCGTCAACTTAGACGCGTGGGGAAAAAATAAATGGAAACTTATATTATCTTCAAGGGCATGTTGCTCGGTCTCTTGATTTCCGCTCCGGTCGGTCCGGTCAATGTACTCTGCGTCCAACGCACCTTGACACGCGGTATTGTTTTTGGCATGGTATGTGGCCTGGGTGCCGCTACCGCCGACACGATGTATGGCATGATCGCGGCGTTCGGTGTGTCCAGACTGCAAGATTTTCTTCTGTCACAACAGCTTTGGTTCCGTTTGTTCGGCAGTATCCTGGTTGGCTACTGGGGCATCAAGCTATTCCAGAGCAAACCGGCAGATGCGGAAAAGGCGTTCGCGGCCAAAGACACCGGGCTGGTCTCTGAATATTTTTCTACCTTCATTCTTACCCTGACGAATCCCATGACGATCGTGGCCTTTGCCGCCACTTTCACCATTTTTCAACTGGTGCAAAGCGTTTCGTGGTGGGCGGTGTTTCTGCTGGTCTTTGGCGTCTTTTTAGGTTCGCAGTTGTGGTGGTGCGCGTTGGCCCTCGGCGTCAACCTGTTCCGCGACAAGTGCTCCAGCCCAAGTCGTCTGCGTGTGGTCAATCAAGCCGCCGGCATTACCCTCATCGTCATCGCCCTCATCACTTTGATCGGCGCAGGCGTGAGCAAGTGGTTCACCTGATTTGACCTGGTAGCCATCACTGTTTTCAGAAAAAGGCGGCAAGAAAGGTATGGATAAGGAGATACTCATGGCGCAAAATATTTTGTTCAAAGTGGTCAAAGCGCCCGCTGCGTGCAAATGCACTTTCTCTGGTCGCAAGGACCATCATGACAACACTGAGTTCAGCGGCAAAGAGTTTCAGGAAGCTGTGTTTTTCGAGGAAATCTCGGAGGCTTTTGTTGATGAACACAACCAGTTCACTGGTTCCAAACAGCACCCGATCCGAGTGTGGAAGTACCTCGACATTGATACGCCGTTCTTCAAGGAGTGCCTCAACAACAGGTACACCATCCCGGAGATGTCGTTCCATTTCTTCCACAATGATGGTGGCGAAAGCCAGCCGGTGAATTATTTCACTATTGTCCTCAAAGATGCCAAAATCGTCAAGAGTACGGTCGTCCATCATGATACCTCTTCCCCGCACAAAGTAGACATCGGACTCCTCAATCCTAACAAAGACAGATCGCACATCGAGGAACTGGTGATCACTGCCGCCGACATCACCTGGAAGTACAAACGGAGTACCGATCCGCGCAAAGACGAGAAGTCCACCCAGTACAAGGTCGGCACTCCGGCGCGTTAACATAACTGCATCATGCTTGACGACGCCTAGCGGGAGTTTACGAGTTACGCAAAGCAAAAATTTGTAATTGTTTGTTTTACAATTAGTTAAGAGTGATTTAAGTGTATTACCCTTGGAGCTGGCGTCAGTGTGAAAACTAATCCACTTGCATGATTTCCGGCAACATCTGTAGCCCCAGGATACCCATGAGTGCGGCCTCGTAGGCAAACAACCGTGCCGCTGGCTGGCGACGCTCCCGCAGCGCGTCGAGGTAGATCGCCACCGTCGTCGGGTTGAACAGATTGCGTTTCTTGATCTCTCTGGCTGACAGCGCATCGCCTACCCAGGCGGGCGCGTGTTCGCAAAAGAACCATTCGCGCATGTTGCCGAAAAATGGTTTTTTCGGGCGCGTCACCACCGCTTCCGGCAGTTCATTGGCAAACGCTCGCCGCAGCACGTATTTTTCGATACCACCCTCTGTCTTGTAGCGCACCGGCAGCTCGGCGGCAAATTCTACAAAGCTGGTGGAGAGAAACGGCATACGCACCTCGACGGCACGTGCCATCGCCATACGGTCGCCGGTAAACAAGATTTCACAGGGTAGGCGCGTCGCCATCTCGATATACAACTGGCGATCTAACGGATGCCAGGCGCGCATACGCGACATCTCCAGCAACGTAAAAATCTCGCGGCCCGGTTTTTCTCGCTGCAACATGCGTTTGAGGTCGAAGGCGTAGAATTCCTCCTTGTGGTGATCGAGTAGCAGCCATTCACTCAGGCGCGCCGGCATAAAGCCAAGCTCACGGCTGAACATATCGCTGCCGTCCAGGTAAGACATAGGATTGGTAAAACCTCCGGCGTCAGGGTGCCAGGCGTAGAGACCATTGGCGACGGCAGCTTCCGCGCCTTGTCCGCCAGGCATCAGCGCACGGAAGCATTCATAACCGGCCAGCGTCTCGTCCGCTCCTTCGCCCGACAGAACCACTTTGATACCAGCCTCGTGTACTTTTTCCGCCAAGAGCAGAAACAGGAGTGGCACGGAAAAACGCACGGGCCGCTCGGCATGTCGGAGCGCGTCGCGGTACAGCTCGGCCAGGGTACGGTCGGCGTCGAAACGGCGATAGGGCGCTCCGAGGTGGGCGGCCACGAGGTCGGCAAAGGGGCCGTCGTCGAAAGTGAGTCCGGGGAAGGCCAGGCTGAACAAGGTAGTCGGTATGGGAGACGTTTGCTGGAGCAATGCCGCCACCACCGACGAGTCAATACCGCCGCTCAGGTAACAGCCAATAGGTGCCTCACCGATCAGGCGTGCCTTGGTTGCCTCGCGCAGAGTCGCTGCCAGATGAGCCACAGTTTCGTTTTCCCCTCGCTCTTGTTTGTCTGTCTCTGCGATAAACGGCAACTGCCAGTAGCGTCGTTCTGTGACATGGCCCTCTTCGTACACGAGTAGATGCGCCGGCAAGAGCTCGCTCACGCCTTGGTACAATGTGCGCGGCGGCAGCGGGTAGCCGAAGGTGAAATATTGGTCAACCGCCAGAGTATCGTAAGATAAAACACGGCCGAGCGCGGCAAAGATCGCCTTGATTTCGGAGGCAAAATAAAAATTCCCCTGCGCGCTACAGTAGAAAAACGGCTTCTTGCCCAGGCGGTCGCGTGCGGCGACGAGTTTTTGCCGCCGTATGTCGAGCAAGGCAATGGCAAACATGCCGTCGAGCATCTCGACAAAGCCGAGTCCGTGTTTCTCGTAGAGCGGGATAACCACTTCGCCGTCGCTCTGTGATGGGAAGCGTCGGCCTTCGGCGGCAAGCGTTTCCCGCAAAGCCGCGTAGTTGTAGATTTCACCGTTCATCACGGCGACAATGCCGCGATCCTTGCTATAGTAAGGCTGATGGCCGTTGGCGATGTCAACGATGGCCAGCCGCTCCATGCCGACGGCGTAGCGACCCTCGACAAAAAGACCCGCCTCATCAGGGCCGCGATGTCGTAGACTCTTGCCCATACTCGCTGGTAGCGCCGCGTCTACTGTCGTTTGTGAAATACAACCAAAGATGCCGCACATGCCGCTATTGCCCTGGCAAATAGCGAAACGCTTCTTCAGCCGGCGCCTCGATACGCAATCTTTTGCAGAAAATTTCTGTTTGCATGTTGATGACTCCTGAATAATTTTTGCCGTTGTTTGTTATTTTTAAGGATTCTATGGCATTTTAGGTGATTTAGCAAGATTTATTCAGAAGGCGTCAGCGATTTTCTTTCGCTTGCCTTTGCTGTCGGCAGACACTATACTTAAATAGAATACGCTTCGACAAATGTTTCCTCACTGCCGAATACGGCACATTGGCTTACCCATTTACCGCAAGCACAGGCAAGAAAATGCAAACAGAACAGTACTCGTTTGCCGTCTATATGCTGGCAAAGTCCTGTGCAATTTTTGAAAGGAAGCTACTATGAAAATTCTTGAGTTGTTTAGCTGGGTAGCTTCTGGATTATTGGAGGTACTCTTTCCGGGAGGGATTCTCGTGGAGAGTATCTCAGAAGAACTCAAACGGTACCACGAGAGTGCCACCAAGATCGCAGAGGCTATGCAAAGAGCATGGGCAGAATCTCTCAAAACTTTAGAGCTTGCCCTGGGAGGCGGCGGATGGCTGGCCCCGAAAAGCCGTAAGCAATTTGGAGAAAAGTTCGCTAAAGAAGTGATCACCCCATTTGCCGTGAAAAATGACCTTACCGGCGGCAAACTGGACTCTTTTTTGAAAAAAGCGCTCGAACAATGCCGCGCCTTGCTCAATTTACAGGAACCGCTCATCCATTTCGGCAATTTCGATGAAAAGACGCTCCTTGATGCGCTGGCAAGCAGGGCATCGCTCAAAGACAACAACGTTTCGGTGGAGGACATGGGTGGTTTTATCGTTGATCGCGTGCAGAGCAGGCTGCCGCATGCCAAAGAACTCTTAGAACTGTTGTGGTATCGCAATCTGCTGCTCGAAGGGATGGTGGCCTATTTCCACATGTTGATCTCGCAGAACCGTGCCCTCGCCGATGTCGTGGATCGTATGGACCGCGAACGTATCCAGCAGGATTTGCGCGAAATCAAGGACAATCTCTCCCAGGCACTCAAGGAAAACAAAATGGCCGATATCGGCAGTCTGGGAATGCGTGCCAACCAGTTGGCGGTGACGAGTGAACTGTACCAACTGCAGCACAACTATCAAGACCTGTTCGGCCAGGTATTGGATGGCATTGAAAAGTTGCAAAACGACCACCAGCAAATCAAAGGTAAACTCGAACAGATTATCGACATGTTGCAGTCGCTGCAAAAGATGCAGCAGTCACGCACGCGCGATTCGCGCATTCGTCCCGACCTCATCACGCGGCGGCCTAACATGGCGGAAATCCATCTGCTCGAACATCTCAACACGCTGGTGAAAGATGTCGGCTGGCAAAGCTTGCCAGAACCGCAGAGGGAACACACTGCCAATGCTATGGCCGTCAGCTACTACAGCTCGCAAAAAACTTGTCAGGCTCTGGCGGTACTGGAAGATGCGATGAAGCACCAGATCAAAAGCCCGGCGCTTTACTACAATTATTTTCAGGTCTTACAGACGATCGGCCGCTGCCAGGATGCAGTTGCCATCTATCCGGAAGTGGTGCAGCTCGACTCGACACTGGCCCTGTTTCCGCCCGACAAATATGAGATGCTCGATATTCTCGACCGCGGCGGCATGGGTGTGGTGTACAAGGCACTCTGGCGCGAACGCGACATGCCTGTGGCGATCAAGGTGCTGATGCCCGACGACAGCCAGACAAGCGCGAGACAGCGATTCTGCCTGACGGCGTGCACGGCGCAGACGTTGCACCACCCGAACATTGTCACCATCTATGAGGTGGCGTGCGAGGAGGAGCGGCCGGCTTATATCGTCATGGAGTACCTCAAAGGTATTGATTTACAGAGCAAAGTGAAACGTGACGGCCCGTATAACCTGGCAGAAGGTATGGAAGTAGCTCGCGGCATTGCCGCCGGACTTTCCTTCACCCATCAGTCAGGCATCGTGCACCGCGATTTGAAACCTGGCAATATCATAGTCACGCGCAACGTGCCGAAGATCATTGATTTTGGGTTGGCCAAGTGGGAGGGTGGCGTCACCATCACCTGGCAAGGCGAAAGTTACTATACCCTGTACTACTCCGCGCCCGAACAACTGGCCGATTTTCATAAGGCCGATGCACGCAGTGACATCTATTCGCTCGGCAAGACACTCTATTATCTCTTTACCGGCGATGAGCCGTACGATATCGAATGGGACGATGTACCTTCCTGCATCAGACCGGTATTGCAGCGTGCCACCCGTAAAAATCCGGACAAACGCTATACGACCGTCGCGCAAATGCTGGCCGAACTGGAGAAGGCCGTGGCAGGTGAACCGAGGGAAGCCGACAGCATGAGCGAGACCGATTCGTTTCCGCTCGTGCAGCTTTCACACAATCTGCCGCAACCGGTTTTCCAGGCTGGCCAGACGACAGCAACCGCTTTACAGATTGTGGTGAATGACAGCGACCAGTCAGAGATGGTCGTTGTTCCGGAAGGGGCGTTTCTTATGGGCGATGCCTCGGACTACGCCGATTACGACGAACGCCCGGTGCACGAAGTATACCTCGATGCTTACCTGATCGATGTCTACCCCGTGACCAACGATCGCTATGCCAAATTTTTGCAAGCACTCGAACAGTGCGCTCGCCACCCGAGTCCGTGGTGTCATCCGTGCGAACCGGCGGGTAAAATCCACATTCCGCAATTTTTCTACAGCGCACGCTGGAATCAGCCTGGCTATCCGGTAGTCGGTGTTGATTGGTGGGATGCCTGGGCTTACTCTACCTGGGCCGGTAAATCTCTGCCGAGTGAAGCACAGTGGGAGAAAGCGGCACGCGGCAACGACGGCCGCATCTATCCGTGGGGACACGAATTGCCCGCTCCTGACCGTTGCAATTTCAACAAAGTGTATGGCCAGACAACACCGGTGGACAAGTTCGCCGGCGACCGTTCGCCCTATGGCTGTGCCTGTATGGCGGGTAATGTGTGGGAGTGGTGTCTCGACTGGTTCGATCCGACCTATTACCGACGGAGTCCAGCGTGCAATCCCACAGGGCCGGAAACGGGCCGGTTGCGGGCCGGTCGCGGTGGCTCGTGGGTCAACAATGCGCGACGTGTCAGCACCACCACACGTGCGTATGGTGCGCCGGAAGAGCGCAATTCACGGGTTGGCTTTCGCAGCGCAAGGCTTTTGGAAAAAAATAATTGTCCCAGCGATACGAAGTAGGTGATATAGATAGAAATGTTTTGTTTGGCAAATTTCATTACAAAATTTTTCTTGACATTGCCAGGTTTTTTTTATACACTACATTCACTTACTTACTGCGGGTGTAGCTCAGTCTGGTAGAGCACCACGTTGCCAACGTGGTCGTCGTGGGTTCAAATCCCATCACCCGCTTTATTTTTTTGACTATTACAGACTTGTATTTTTTTCATAAATGGCCATGCCAATTTTCACCAACTCTTTTATTTTCATACGGTAGACAATCATGGAGATTACCATCACTGAGGCGGGTCCTTCCAAAAAAAATGTCAAGATAGTCATCGCAGTGGAAGAGATCCAGAATAAATACCAGGAAAAAATCGTCGAAATACGTGACAATTACCCGATCAAAGGGTTTCGCGCCGGCAAAGTGCCCAACCACCTGATCGAGAAAAAATTCGGTAAAAACATTATTGAAGAACTGAAGATTGGCTTCATTTGGGACGGGTATCGGCAACTGTTAGACGAGCACAAGCTGGAACTGTTGCGGGACCCTGAAATCAAGCCGGAATCCATCCTATTGCAACGTAATCAACCCTGTACCATCGAATTCACGGTGGAAGTGTTCCCTGAGTTCAAACTGCCGGAATACAAAGGCGTCGAAGTGCAAAAACCGGAAGCGTCAGTCGCTGAAAAAGATGTCGAGATGGCACTTGAAGGTGTCAGAAAGATGCGCGCTGAACTGATCGTGACAGAAAATGCCGTGTCGGCAGAGAATGATTTGCTCATTTGCGATGCCAATTTGAAAGTAGGCGAAAAGTTGGTATGGGGCAACCAGAATATGTCCCTCGAAGTCGAAGATAGCCAACTCATGGGCATTGCCATTCCCAAAAGCCTGTTCGCCGGCCACAAAGAAAAAGACGTGGTGCTGCACAAAGTAACTTTGCCAGCCGATTTTCACATTGCAGAACATGCCAACCAACAAGGTGAATTTTCTTTTGTCATCTCTGAAATCAAGAAAATCAAACTGCCGGAATTGAATGACGAATTCGCCAAATTGATAGGTGCCGAAAATCTGGAAACACTTAAGAAGAATATTTTGCAAAACATCCTCACCCAGCGAGAGGCGCAGTTAGACTACATGGTGGAACGCCAAATCGTCGAAAAACTGATGGCGCAGGTCAACATCGTAGTGCCCGAAAATTTCATTGCCGAACGGCTCAAACAGGCATATGAAGAAACACGCCACCACCTGCTACACGAAGGCAAATCCGAAGAAGAAATCAAAGCCTATCTCGAAAAAGAGGCTACCCATATCCAAGAAGAAGTGATTCAAGATATTAAAGAGTCTCTGCTGCTGGAAAAAATTGCTCGTCTGGAAAAAATAGAAGTGAACGAGGAAGATATGGATGCGTACATATCGGCGGTTGCCCATCAACGCGGGAAATGGCCAAATGAACTGCGCGCAGAGTACGAAAAGAAAGGCATGATGGAAGAGGTGAAATACAAGGTCAAGACGCATAAAGTACTCTTTATGCTGCAAGAAAACGCCAAAGTAGTACCTCAACCGCATACTCAACAGAAGGAACCCTAATCATGGCCTGGGATTATACCGTTCGTGTGTTTGAGCAGACAGGACGAGGAGAACGCGAATACGATATTTTCTCCCGTCTTCTCAGAGACCGTATCATCTTTCTGGGCTTCCCCATTTATGACGACGTGGCCAATGTCATCATAGCGCAGATGCTGTTTTTGCAGATGGACAACAAAAAACAGGACATCAGCCTGTACGTCAACTCACCCGGTGGCTCTGTAACTGCCGGATTGGCTATCTACGATACCATGCAGTTTTTGCAATGCGATGTCGCCACTTATTGCATCGGTCAGGCATTCAGCATGTCGGCCATCCTGCTGGCGGCGGGAACCAAGGGCAAACGTTTTGCCCTGCCACACGCCCGTATCATGTTGCACCAGCCGTGGGGCGGCACACGTGGTGCGGCCAAAGACATCTTGCTACAGGCGGAAGAAATTTTACATCAGAAGCGTTCCATAGTTGATATTCTCGCCAAACACACCAAGCAACCGGTAGAGCGTATCACGCAAGATTCTGATCGAGATTTCTACATGTCTGCCAATAAAGCCAAAGAATACGGCATCGTTGACGAAGTTGTCGGTTCGCTCAAAGATGTTAAGGAAAACAAATAATTCATTCCCAAAAAACATCGGAGGAGGGGAGATTGACTCCTCCTCCTCGCTATCTCACTCGCTTTATTCCTTCCTGGCAACTCTCCATTTTTCTGGCAACCTTGTCAGTGTTGGTCGTTTTTTTTTGCCATCGTCTTGCCAGCGATAAAATTTTTGCGCATCTGGTGCAAGGTCGCCAGTTGCTCGCTGCAGAGGCTTTTTCAACGCCTGCCTGGCAGACACCGTGGTGGGGAAGTCACCTGTTCTTGCATCTGCTGGTACTGTGGCCGGAGTATGTTGCCTGGCTCTGTCTCTTACCGGCATTTTTTTATGCTGCTCTGCTCGCAGGCCTGACACATCGTTACGGCGCACACTATATGGCTATCTGCTGTATTTTTTTTGTGGTGGCTACCTACCCTTGTCACTATCCCCTCTCTCCCGATTGGCTGGGCTATCTGTGCGCCTTATACTTTGCGCATCATCTCGTCCGCGGCCCGATTGCATTGCCGGCGCTGGCAGCATGCCAGATCGTGTGGAGCAACGTCCATCCCAGTTTTTTTTTAGGCACACTGTCACTGGCGTTGGTTGTGGCAGGAGCAAAGTGGCAAAAACATGCTACAGCGCCCTCTTGGCGACTGCTCCACCTGGCAGTCATCGCCAGTGCGACGTTGCTCTCGCCATATTCTTTGCGGGATGGATGGCAGGCTGCTATTACCTGGCTTGACGGTTCGTCGCTCTCTATCGTTTGCTGGCCCTGCTTCTGGTTGGTAGTTGTAGGAACACTGTGGTTGTTGGCACGACGGCGCAATTGGCTTGTCTTTCTCGTGCTCTTTACCTGGGTGTTGTTGAGTTCCTGGCAGCCGTGCTGGATGGTGCCTACGGTGCTGCTGTCGCTTTCGCAACTGCCCGTTTGTTTCGATGCGGCAACTCTGCGCGTGGTATCACTCAGACTGGCGGTGCTTGCCGTAGTGCTGGCTTGCAGCGTGTTCACTTTGCGCTTGAGCCAATTGGATCAACGCTGGTGTGGCCGCTTTGGCGTAGGCATCGAGACAGAAACTTTGCCGGTGGAAGCGGCGAAGTTTTTGACACAATTCCCATGCAGCGGACTCTTGTGGAGCATGTCCTATAACACAGGATATCTGGCGTGGGCCGGCGGACACCCGATGCTGGCCGATAGCCTTGCATGTGCAGAAACCCAAACCTCAGCTCAAGACAAGAGAAAACTTCTAAAAAATCCGCAGCTTTTTGCCAATATGGCACGTCGGTTCGATATTCGTTTGCTGTTGCTTGGCCACCGCGACCCCGCCGTGTCCAGTCTGATCGCCTGGCTGGCCACGCAACTTACCTGGCATGCCGTGTACTGCGACGAGCGTGTCCTCATCTTTGTCCAAAACGATCCGCGTTATCTCACCCTCATCGCTCGCTACAAGCTGCACGACAATGCCGTACCACCGCTTGCTTTATCACCTCTACATCACGATCCGGAGCAGCAGGCACTGTCTTATTACAGTCGCGCCGGCGCATTGCTGCAAATGGGATTTTTGCAGAGTGCGAGGCACGACATGGAAAAAGGCCTGACCCTTGCGCCGGATGCGGTCGAATATTCGTTGCTGGCAGGACAGTTCGCTCTGTTGCAAGGCGAAACGGACAAGGCCAAACACCATTTTATCGCAGCCTGGCGCCGCGCTAAAAATAAAATGGCAGGCGAACTGCTACTGAAAACCTGTCTGCAAATTGCCAGTGAAACCTCTCTCAAGGAAGGTGTGAGCTGGAGTGATGAGATGGCGGAAATAGTGGACCGGTCTTTGCTGTTGCTGTACAAGGCGCAATTTTTGCATCTGCAAGGCAGCAAAGAAAAAGCCGCCATGCTGCTGCAAAATCTCCTGCGACAGTACCCCAGCGATACAACAGCGAGAGAATATCTGCATACCCTGGAACAACAACTGGCAGACGAGAGCGAGCAAAAGATGTTGCAAGAGATTCACCAATTGTCCATGCAACACAAATATACGCAGGCGCTATCCCTTCTGCAACAGGAGTTCGCACGCGGCCGTAGCAATCCCGAGATGCTTCTGGAAGCGGGTAAAATTTATTGGCAAAACAAACAGTTTGCTACAGCTTGCGACTATTTCAAAAAAGTGGTGCAGACATCACCCGCCCACATATCCGGCAATTGCTATCTGGCAATGTGTACAGCCTCACTCGGAGAATGGCAGGAAGCCTTACAGATTCTTGCTCCCTGGCAACAAAAATATGCCGACCGCTACGATGTACGACTGGCTCAGGAATGCGTTGATACGATTGCTATCGAAGCCTTGCAAAAAGAAGGAGATACTCTGCCGCACAAACCGGAGCAAGCGTTTCAATTGATACAGCTATTGGAACGACAACAGCGAGTCATGGACGCGATCGTCCTCTTGGAAAAATGGGGAGAGAAGCTCATGATGCGGCCGCCGCACAAAGAAGCCATAGCGCGGCTTTATTACGATGCCGGCAAACGATTGTTGCAAGAGTACAAAGTTGCCACAGCTTTACGTTACCTGGAACACAGCGTTAGCGTCTCCCCTGCGTTTTTTGATGCCCACTTACTGCTC
Organism: Planctomycetota bacterium; assembly: GCA_020057085.1. GTDB lineage: Bacteria > Planctomycetota > Uabimicrobiia > Uabimicrobiales > JABWCH01 > JAGVGO01. The sequence goes on from JAGVGO010000084.1 coordinate 16,589, forward strand.
GCCGAAATTGCCTTGAAGAAACACGACTGGAGTAACGCCGGCCGTCACTTCGAGGCGTTAAAACAGCTTGCGCCACAAGATGACCGCGGTGCATACGGGTTGGCATTGATCGAACTGGGCAAGGGGCTTAACCTGCAAATGCAAAATAAATACGACGAAGCACTCGAAAAATTTTTGCTCTATCTGAAAAAAGCACCCGACGGCCCTGAAAAAAAAGGTATCGAGGAACGTATCGCCAATCTGCAAAAAATGTGGCAGGAACAAACCAAAAACAAGCAGGCGCGTCAGTATTTGGAGAATGGCACTGCGGCACTGGCACGCCAGGATTGGGATACAGCTATTGCCACACTGCAAGAAGCGATCTCGCTGGTCCCCGACCTGGCAGAAGGGCATTTTCAGTTGGGCCAGGCATATTTGCGAAAAAAATTGTGGCTGCCGGCTGAGGAATCTTTTAGCCGGGCGATAGAACTGCGGCACCATTTTCCAGCCGCCCATCTCAGCCTTGGTTATCTGTATTATCAGCAGGGTAAATTTACCGAAGTCAAGGTACACTTCACCGCATATCTGCAACAGTCACCCGATGGCAAATTGGCCGCACAAGTGAAGACAATTTTACAAAGTATCGAAGCGATAAAGTGATTTTTTTAGGAGCTGTGATTATGCGTAAAACGACGGCTATCTTTTTATTGATGTCGGTGTTGGCGTTGTGCAATGTGAACAGGATGCTCCAGGCACAAAACGAGCCGCCTGAAGCCAAACCAGAGGCTGTTGCTCAAGCAGAGGCAGGCTGGCTTACCTCCCTGGAAGAGGCGCAGAAACTCGCACAAGCAGAAAGCAAGGAAATCCTCATTGATTTCACCGGCTCAGACTGGTGCGGCTGGTGCATCAAATTGAGTGAGGAAGTGTTCGCCACACCCAAATGGCAGCAAGAAGCAGCGAAAAAATATGTGATGGTGATGATTGATTTTCCACACAATAAGCCTGTCAGCAGTGAGCGGAAAGCTTATAACGATCGCCTGGCCAGCGAGTTCGGCATTGAAAGTTTTCCTACCATATTTCTTACAGATGCTGCCGGCAAGCCTTATGCCAAAACCGGCTACGAAGCGGGCGGTGCAGAAAATTATCTGCAACACCTGGCCGAACTTGGCAAACAGAAGGAGCAGCGCGCGCAGAGATTTTCTGAGATTGAGAAAGAAAATGAACCCCAGAAAAAACTGGAACTGCTCGACAAACTCATAGCCACTCTCGATCAGTGGGAAGTGAGTCTTGCCTATCCGGAACTGAAAGCACAAATTGTCGCTCTGGACCAGGACAACAAGGCCGGCTTGCTTGTCAAGTACGGCATCGCTTTGGCACAATATTATCATAATAAAGGCGAAACCACCCGCTGTGAAGAATTTTTGCAAAAAGTGGGTAAGTGCGATGCTAAAAAAGCCGAAGAGTTCAAGGTACAACTGATGTTGCGCACCATCCCCAGCCTCTATTTTGAAAAGAATGACTGGCAAGGCGCCCAAGTGGCTCTCGCCAAGATTATGGAAATGAAGTTGCAGGGCGAAGCGGCACAGGAGATGTATTATTACGCCTCGCTAGTAGAATATCGCCTGGAAAATAAAGAAAAATGCCTGGAATATTTACATAAGGCTCTGGAATGCGCTCCGCAGTCACAAGCGGCAAGCTATCTCGAAAAAGTGCTGAAGAAATTGAAAGAGCAGGAATAGGGTGGCAAAGGTGGCCAAGGGCGTATCCAATAATTAGGGGGCATAGTAACTTTTTTGAAATAAGTACAAGAGTACAAGCCTATTACCTCTCCCCTGGCGGGCTGTTTTGTACCCA
>JAGVGO010000122.1 GCA_020057085.1 Planctomycetota bacterium
ATGTTATCGCATGAAAACTGTGAGTCAAAGATGTGGGTACAAAACAGCCCGCCAGGGGAGAGGTGATAGGCTTGTACTCTTGTACTTATTTCAAAAAAAGTTACTATGCCCCCTAATTATTGGATACGCCCGTAGCTCACTTTGTTGCCTTCTATTTCTATTTCCGGACCAGTGATTGGCGCCACACCCTTTCCAGTTCTTCTATGCCGGTAAGGCCGAATATTTCCTGCACACACTTTTCTACCGGCAGCGAGGGCAGACTCGCGGCAAACTGCCACAAACGATCCATGCCATAGTTCTGCAACAGAAATTCGGTAACAGAAAAACTCTGGGCGTAAAGAATGTCTGCCTTGTACGGTTCCTTTGGATACTCCTTGAGCTGGAAAAGTTGCGCCAGAGAGAACAATTTCCCGCAACGCAGGGACGAAGTGAGTGTGCTACGGTATCTCGTTTGCTGAAAAGGCGGTTCGCTGGTCATCGCTACCCCTTCGCCCAACCACAGTGGTAGGTCGTGTTTGTAGCCAAGAAACCACGGCACTAACACGTGGGTAAGCTCATGCGGCAGTGTCCTGGCAAGGAGAAGCTCCGCTCCCTGGTAAACATGGATCGCATGCACGTACAGCCGCCCCTGTTCGAAACATGTGCGTGTCGCGCCGGCCGACCAGTCGAACATACCGGTTGACTGCTTGTATTGCTCGCGTGATGGATAGATATACACCTGGCACGCCTTGCGCCAGTCGCTCTGCCAACTCTTTGGCGCTAAACGATTCTGGATGGCCTGCCAATGGTACTCCAGCGTGTCCCCTACCTGTTGCGCCAGTGAAGCGTTTTCATGGAAAATATGGAAATGCTGGGTTTTGAGTTCGCTCCATTTACCTGTCGGCGTTTGTTCCTGATAGCGTTCTTCCGGCGGTGTCGCGCTGCCAAAACCGGCAGTCTGCTGGGCGAGGCGACGTGCCGCCAGAAATTCTTGCTGGTTGCCCGACCACTCCTTGCTCTGTCCCAAAATTTTCTGATACAGCGCAAAGGCGGTGTGGTTGTTGCCCTGTTTTTCGGCGACAAACCCCTGCAAGAAAAGGGCCGGGCGGTTGGCTGGCAACACTTTTAACAGTTTGCCCAGAGCAGCCTGCGCCTCTGACCAGCAGCCGGTGTTGATGTACTCATCGGTAAGCCAGTTGATTTGCGCGCTGACCCAGCGGCTTTCAAGCTGTTTCAGAATTTCCGGTTGGTATTTGAGTGCCGTTTCGTAGTGGCCTGCGGCGTCGGCAAACTGCCGCTTGCCATAAGCCTGGTCGCCGGCCGACACCGCTGCCTGTACCACATAGACAAGCAGGTTGCGTTCCCACTCGGGAAAGATTTCCAGCACGCCAAGAAATTTTTGCAGTGCCGCTGCTGGCTCTTTTGCATTCAATAGACGTGTGGCTTCCGCACACTCTGTTTTACCCCACGCTTCGTAAGCTTTGATTTGTGTTTGCATGTCGCCGGTGGCCAATTCCGTGTCGTAGGCTTTGGCCACTTCCATACATTGCTTGGCCAGGGCAAACTGCTTGTTGGCCATATATTTTTCGGCGGCGTACAGATTGACACGTGCTATCGCCTGGCGCAGATTGGTGTCGCCGGGATAGTCACTAATGGCCTTGTCGAAATAGGCGAGCGCGTGTTCCATAGCGCCGAGCGAAATCAGGCGCTCGCCTTGCTGGATGATGTTTCCCACCGGCGAATCGCGCATAATCTTGGCGATTTGGTTTTTAGGCAAGGTGAGTTTGCCAAACGCCACCTCGATTACCACATCGTCCCCTGATTCGCTGACGACTTTGCCTTGCAGCCGATTGCCATTTTTAAGTAAAATGGTATCGGCCCACACCAGGTGGCTACTCGTAACGAGCAGGTAGCACACCAGGCTCAAAAAAATGGATATTGCACGCCTATGTAACATGGCACTTCCTTTTGTCTGAAACATGAAATTTCGTAAACCCGTAGCCGCAGGTTGCAGGTGCTTTAGCGCCATATACCTGCGCCGATGGCAACGCGGGAATTTACGGCTAAAGCCGATGCAACCCGCGGCTACAGACTTCATGCAGTTTCATCCTTGTACTCGTGTCCCGCGTAGTCGGGACACAGAGTATGAAAAAAATTGGCGCCCCGCCAGATGGGTTCCTTGTCTTTGTTCAAATCTTACCACAAAGCAGCCAAGAATCGCAAGCAGAATCAGACGCAAGTTTTATGTTGTATTTTCTGTGGCGACAATTATAATTGGAAACATGAAACACAGTCACTGGCGTAAATTTTCTGTCTACCTGACATTTTTCGCTATGATGGCAGCGGCGTGTGGGCTTATTTATCTGGCTCTGGCACAGCTCCCCAGACAGCGATACATTTTACACAGTATGTTGGAGGAGCAGGCCCGCCGACTTCTTGCCGATCGCGCTGAGGCCATTGAAAGACAGATTGCCCAGGAAGAAGAAAAAATCATCTCTTCACTCAACCCCATAGACCGGAACTCCTTTGCTATAAAACCAGGATGGGCAGATATTGCTTTTTTGCTGGATAGTCAATTCAACATTGTGCTGCCCGCCACAGCCAATTATGCCAAGTGGCAAGAAGAGAATGCGGAAATATCTGCCGACGAGACCGCCGGTCGTTTTTTCCTGGAAGGCCAGAAATACGAGTTCTCTCTCGGTGAGTATGACAAGGCGGCCAAGTTTTATACGCTGGCTGTAGAGCAATCTCTGGCTCCTCTTCTGGAAATCAAGGTTCGTCTGGCTTTGGCCTCTTGTCTGTTTAAGCTGAAAAATTACGAACAGGCGGCAGATGAGGCATTGCAAGCGGCGCAGCGGAGTGCAGAGAAGACCACCCAACCATACCTCGAACTCAACGCATGGTACTGGTATGCCATGTCGCTGGAAGCGCTGCATGACCCCAGGGCATCTGAAATTTTCCTGAATCTCTATAAGCGCATTATCCAGAGAGATTTTTTCCTGCCGAGAAAGAGTCAGTACATCTACTGGGAAAAAAGAATATACGATCTCTTGCATGAGAGAAAATTGGCGAAAAAAGAGGAACAGGAGTTGATCGAGCTGGAGTCCCAAGGCCGATTTTTCGTCGAGGCGGAAGATTTGTGCCATTTTTTGCAAAGCCAAGGCATCGAAAATATCAAACGCCGGGCAGGCAAAAGTGGCGGCAATCTTTGCCATTACTATGGCGAAGGAATGCCGTATATGATAGCCTACCAGGCTCTCCTGCGTGACAAGACTCTTGCCGTACGCGGTTTCCGTATCCGACTGGACCACTGCCGCCGGATGTTGTCCCCCCTGCTCGCGCCGGTAGAAAATTTTGTTCTTGTCCTGCGTTCTCCGGCAGAAACTCCTGTCTGGGGCTCCATACCTGCCCAAAATTCCCCGCTTGCTTCGCTTCCCCTGAAAGCATGGGAAGGGTTTCATCTGACAGTCTGGCAAAAAAGTTCGGACGAGCTGGAAAAAATGATCGCCAGAGAAAAAATCTTTACTTTGCTCATCACCGGCCTCATCGCCGTAGTGCTGTTTGCCGGGTTTTATTTTACCTGGAAAACTTTCATGCGTGAAATGGAGTTGTCACAACTCAAATCCGATTTTGTCGCCTGTATTTCCCATGAACTCAGGACACCGCTCGCCCTCATTCAATCCTGCACCGAGACGCTGGCGCTGGGAAGGGTGGGCGAAGAGAAACGAACTCGCTACTACAATACCATTATGCGTGAGACAGAAAGACTGACGCGGTTGATCACCAATATTCTCAACGTCGCGCAGATCGAGGCGGGCCGATTTCATATTGTGCGGGAGGAACTCTCTCTTGGCTCTTTATTGGAAAAATTCGTGGAAGAAAAGGCGGCTTGCTGGCCCGATTACCATGGACGCATGCAACTGCAATTGACCGGTTTGCCTGCGCTCGTCTGGCTGGATGGCGCGGCCATCCGTTCGGCGATCTTCAATCTTCTTGACAATGCCGTAAAATACGGCCCAGCGGATCAGAGCATCTCTCTTGTCTGCACCTGCGACCAAAAGGAAATCTGCCTTTGCGTCGAGGATCACGGCAAGGGAATAGCTGCGGAGGAACAGCAAAAAATTTTTGAGAAATTCTACCGAGGACGCTCGGCCAGGGGAACCAGGGGCATCGGGCTAGGGCTAAAACTGGTCTTCCATATTGTGAAAGCACATGGGGGAACAATCCTGTTACGCAGTGTTCTTGGGCAAGGCACGCGTGTGGATCTGAAAATCCCCTTATGTACCACGGAGGAACAAAATGAAAGCGAAAATTCTCGTCGTGGAAGATGAAGCGGCCATGGCCGAAGTCATTCAGGACAACCTGAGCTACGAAGGATATGAAGTATCGCTGGCAGGCACAGGAGAGGAAGCATGCAGCAAGGTATTCGTGTTCCTGCCGGACCTCATTATTCTCGATATTCTGCTGCCGGACAAAAATGGCACGGAAGTCTGTCTTTACCTGCGCAGTCGCGGCATACAAATACCCATTTTGTTCCTCACCGCCAAAGGTTCAGAGCTTGACCGCGTACTCGGCCTTGAAATTGGCGGCGACGATTATCTCACGAAGCCTTTTTTCATGCGAGAATTGCTGGCACGGGTCAAGGCTCTCCTGCGGCGTTCACAAAGTCACCCGGCCGGAGATGTAATCAAGATCGGCGAGGCAGTGGCAGACCTGAGACGGTTCACGCTCGTGGATGGAAAGGGAGAAACCCACATTCTTTCCCACTATGAAGCGGCCATCTTGCAACTGCTCCTGAGAGAAGTGAACAAACCGGTATCCCGCAATGAAATCCTGAATAAAATCTGGGGCATTGAGGCTTATCCCACAGACCGCACAGTTGACAATTACATCGTCAAGCTGCGCAAGAAGCTGGAGGGCGACCCGCAAAACCCCAGGCACATTCTCACCGTCCATGCCGTAGGCTATAAACTGGTGCTTTAGCCGTCAAACCGTTATTTTTGGCGGCTCTTAGCGCGGCCTGAATTTTTTACAATTTTTTACAATTTTTTACTTCCTGGTGGCAACTGGCTTGGCGGATTGTGTTATCCTTATTGCAGTATAGAAAATTTTACAATCTTTTTTGTTCTCTTTACTCTCTAAGGAGACCATGTATGATGAAAAAAAGTGCGCTACTGTTATCTTTCTTGATTTTGTCCGTGCTTGCCATGGCTCAACAGGCAAAAAAAATGGATACGCAACAGCTCTTTGAAAGAGGTTTCTTTATGGAAACCGTAGAGCGGAATCTGGATGGCGCCATTGAGGTGTATGAAGTGGTAGTTGCCCTCAAGCCCCAAGACCGGCACTTGCTGGCCCGCACCTACTATCAACTGGCAGAATGCTGGGAAAAGAAAGGGGACAAAATAAATGCGGCTGAAATTTATCGGGAACTCCTGAGAATGTTTCCGGACGAAAAGGAATTGGTGCAGAATGCCAAAAACCACCTCAGCGAGCAAATGTCACGCAATGCTCCGGAACACATGGCCAAAATATTAGAGACAAACTTGACTGTGGATTTCGCAGATTCACCTGTCGCAGAGTTATTCGTTTTCCTTCGCAATAGATTAGGCATCAACATCGTACTCACCAGCGCGTATCAAACGAGCACTCCGCAGATCAGCATTAGCGTCAGCGAACTCAAGGTTAGCAGCCTGCTGCGTATTGTCATGGATATGACCCAGGGCGAATTTGCATTTTTGCACGACGCGCTCATTGTCGGCAAAAAACAAGAGATCGCGGAAATCCGGCGGCGAGAGTGGTCGGACACAGGGAATATGCCCGTCGGGACACAGGCTCTGGAGCAAACGCTCAAAAGTACTCAGTGCACCTTGGATTTGGCAGATGTTCCCGTGCACCAGATAATCGCATTTTGCAGGAAAACATTCAACATAAATATGGTAGTCCATCCTGACGTGAACGCTCGCCAGATATCCCTTCACCTGACGGACATTTCCTGTCTGAATGCCCTGCGTCTTATCTGCATCGCTCATGGAGATCTTGCCTATGGATACAAGAACGACGTTGTGTTCTTGACGTCCTGGTCGCAATACAAAAAAATGGTAGAAGAGAGCGAGAAAATTTTTGTGCCGCTAGTTTTTCGCATTACCTACGATGTCCCTCCTCCCCAAGGCTACCCCGCATGCAAAGCAGTATTTACTGCCGGAGATGGCACAATCAGGATAATGGATGTTTCCCCAGAGTCGCAATTTCGCATCGTGGCAGGCGCATATAAACTGAACTTCGATCTACCCGGCTATTTTTATGGCAAACCTAAGGACATAAATATTGAAAAATCGTTTACCCTCTTCAGTGTCGAGGAGAAACTGCTTGCTGCTCATCGAGCGTTATCCTTTGAGCTTGAAGATACCTCAACCGGCAAACTGGTTACTGCCGAGAAAATTCTCGTCAATGGCAAGATGGTAACGTTTAAGGATACATTTAAGCCAGGCACAACGCTGGATGTCACGATTGAATGCAAAGGTTATGCCGCTTACCAGGGCAAAATCGCTTTAGAACCAGGCAAAGGGCCATTTGTCATAAAGGTTTCTTTGCAGAAGACAAAAGATACGGAAGAAGGGAAATAAGGGCGTATCCAATAATTAGTGTAATAGTGCAGAAGAATAGTAACATTGAGGGAGCGTGATACCAAGCCCTGAAGCACAGCGATGAGCGTCGAAAAACGACTGGATGCACCGACGCG
>JAGVGO010000221.1 GCA_020057085.1 Planctomycetota bacterium
ATTATTGTGGAGTAATTTTATCAATATACGAGGCGCGACGAGCGCCGCATAGCCTGGCTCTGTAAGCGAGGAGCAACGAAGTAGATTGATAAAAGTGCCATCAAGAATGTGAAGTTATTTTTAGACAGAGCCTAGTTTCTTCTGTCAGACCCAACGGTAAAAAGGAGTGATTTTGGCTTATGCAACATTTTTGTGTCGGGTTTCTGGAATTGGCGACCATCGCTAAAGGTGTGCAAGTGACCGATGCTTTGCTGAAAAAGGCACTCGTTAAAATTATCTTGGCCAAACCGGTGAGTTCCGGCAAATACCTTGTGTGTTTCCGTGGAGAAGTAGAAGATGTCAAAAGCAGCCTGGCAGCCGGCAAAGAGGTAAGCGGCCCGACTTTACTCGATTCATTTCTGCTGCCCGCCATCCATGCAGAAATTATTCCGGCTATGTTGAACCAGATCAGAGTAGATGGCCTAGAGGCCATCGGCATCATTGAGACAGTGACCTGTGCCGCCTGTATTGTCGCTGCCGATGTGGCACTTAAAACCAGCCAGGTACGGCTTATCAAATTACAACTTGCCCAGGGCATCGGCGGTAAGGCATACTTTATTATAAATGGGGAAGTGGGAGAAATTGTCACGGCCACCTCGGCAGCCATGCGATATCTGCAAAAACAAAATATAGCCGTAGTGGATAACGTGGTGATTCATCAGGCTGCCCCAGAATTATTGGCAATTTTTCAATAATGCTTGGCCGGGCATGGACGGCGGCGACGTTCGCCTTTTTGGCCACGGTAGCTGCTTACTGGTTAACTATAGTTGACACGGGAAATCGGTGGCCAAGCGCAGTGGCAGACAAGAGACCAACAGCTCTCCAGGACACTCAAGTCGTGGGGGCCGCCCTTGCCACAACGACCAATATATATAACCATACCGCTGAAGATGCCAGTTACTTCAAATGGCGAGCAGCCGGGCAAATTTTGGAAAAACGTGGCCGGCTAGCCGAGGCCGTAAGACTATACAGCCTGGCACTCAGTTATCGCCAGGACCAGCTACTACAGGAACACCTGGCTCTACTACGCGACCAGGTGCGGCAAAGCCAGTCTGTCCGGACAATGGCAAGTGAAATCTTGGCACAGGCCGAGGCTTGTGCAAAAGAAGGTCGCTATCAAGATGCCTGGCAGCTTTATCAGCGGCTTGGCACGGATAATGTTACGCCGCAAATGCAAACGAAAATGGATTTGTGCCGTCAGAATATGGAGACGATGCGTGCCCTGACGGATATGTTGCATCAAGCCGATACGCTTGTCCAGAATGGAGATTGGACGGCCGCTATACCTTGGCTTGAAAAAGCTGGCCGCCTCTATAAAGAATGGTTTTCAAGCCACAACAATACGGCTCTTTTACATAACGATATCGGGCAAGCGGAAGACAATTTGGTTTTTCTGCGTCGACATGACACACTGATAAGTTTGTTGGTGCAGCAAGGCCGTATCGCAAGAGCATTGCAATATATCGCTGACCTTCCCTCTCAACTACCTAAACAAGGGTTACAAGTTAAGCTTGCACATCTGTTGCAGCAAGAAATGGTATTGGTGGCCGCTGGGCCTTTTATCATGGGAAGCACGGTGGAAACAGACGAAGCACCACCGCAACCTGTTACCCTGCCAGCCTACTATATAGACCGCTACGAAGTGAGCAATCGCCAGTACGACCTCTTTGTTTCTACTACCGGCGTCCGTCCGCCAGTAAGCCGGCAAGAACGATCTGCCTTGCATGATTGGCATCTCCATCCGGTGAACGGGGTTTCCTGGGAAGAGGCAGAACAATATGCCGAATGGGCGGGTAAACGTCTGCCCACCGAGGCGGAATGGGAAAAAGCGGCACGTGGTAACGATGGACGCATATACCCGTGGGGCAACACCTTTGCCAGCGAACGATGTAACGCCCTGGAAAGTGGCTGGCAACGAAGCACACCGGTAGGAAGCTTTCTACAGGAGATCTCCCCTGTCGGCTGCTTCGATATGGCGGGCAATGTCCTGGAATGGACGAGCGATGTCTATGCCCCTTATACCGGCGGCAGCGTGCCCACGACGATACGCCACGGCTATCGTGTGGCACGAGGGGGGGCATGGTATTACCCCGGACAATCGCTACGCTGCAGCAACCGATACCCGCAACTTCAGACTGCACGCTTGGCGGGTATCGGTTTTCGTTGCGCCTTAGATTACCGAGAGCTTGCAGAAAATGCAAAATAAAACATAATGACACAGCGATTCCCATAATTCGTAGTGCCTGGACTGTCCAGGCTAGGTTACTTCTACGAGCCTTATCCAGCGAATTTTTGGAGACGCCTATGAACGACATACAAGAAAGGAGAGCACCTCCGACCGTTGTGATATTTCACGCGGTGCGGTTATGGTGTTGAAAATTTATGAACTATGCACAACATCTTGCCGAACGATCTATTGCTTTGGATATTCCTGTATACTCCTGGGATGAAATAGAACAAAACCAGGAAGAGGAAAACTATGAGTTGACCGATTATGAATCGGAATACAATTCAGAGAATGAAGAATCACATGAGGAGTTAGAAGAGGATGACGAAGACAACCAAGGCGGCGGCGTAAAATGTTCACGCATCGTCATGCGCAAAATCAAAGATGCAGTGATGTCGGATATGGCGGCATTACTCTATGCCTCTGAGAAAATTGTCAACCTCAATAAATTGCGCACCGATCTGACCTTTGTGGAACGAAGGTCCACATGTGCCATCGGTTGTGGCATTGTTCTTCCGCATGTGCGCACCATGCAGGCCAAAACTCTGGCCATCGGTTTTGCCCGCTACAAAACCGAGTTCGACTTCGATGCCCCCGACCAACAAAATGTCCAAATCTTCATCCCCATGGTAGCCCCCACTTACGACGATAAACTTTATTTACGCCTTTATCGTTCTATTGCTAAAGCCATTTTGGAAACCGATGTCAAAGAAAAACTCCTCGCAGCCCAACGCCCGAGCGAAGTGATCTACCTGTTCAACGAATATTTCAGATAAGCAACCCATCAGGCGGGGCCGGTTTTTTTAAATGGAAAAAAAGAAAAAAATCCTCGCTACCACAGCACGCTTGCCGATGGTCGGGAAAGACGGCTGCACCGGCACCAAGGCCATTTTCTGCCGGAAGTGCCAAAAGCAACTGTGGATACCCCTCAATATGGGCAGCGGCCATGTGCGTTGCCCTGCCTGTGGCGAGATTTATCGGATCGGCATTCCAAATGAGTATGCACGCATTGTCTGTAGTTGCGGCAAGATACTCACTGCTCCTAAAAAACTGGCAGGCCAGTATGGCCGCTGTCCTGGCTGCCACCGCCAGTGGCAAATACCCAAATCACTACCTCCAAGCCAACCCCAGACGGAACGACTTGTTCTGCAAGCGTCTGCACAGCCGGCGATGCCTATTTCACCTCAAGTGCCGATCCGTTTCAAGTGTACGTGCGGTCAGCCGCATATGGTGGAATGGGAGCGTGGCGGCATGCGCATCCGCTGTTTTCGTTGCGGGCAGGAAGTCGCCGTACCACATCCGGAAATAGTAAATCTACCCCAGCCAATACCGGATGTCACGCCGGAAATTGTTCACAAATCAGCAGCACAGCCTCTTGTCGCAGAAGGCGGCTGGTATTTCCAGATACCTTACGCCGAGGAAGACTGGTTTTTGCTGCTCAATGTCAGCTCGGATACACATATCTCCGACATCAAACAAAAGTGTCGTGACCTCGAGGCTGGGCTTGACCGCGAAGACAGCCGTTTCCAAAAAATACAGATGGCCAAAGATATTTTGACACGGCCAGAGAGCCGTCTGTGGTTTGAGCTGATAAGCGACCGCTTGGTGACGATGTGGAGAAACATGGTAAAAAACAAATGGCTGGCGCTGCACGACGAGGCAATACGCCTACACCGGCAGGCCATAGAACTGGAGAGAGCAAGTATCTACCACAAGGCTGAACCATTGTGGCGAAAGGCTGCGCAGCACTGGCTATCGCTTGCCCAAACTGGGCCCTTCTGGGAAGGGCTACGCCAGCGAGGCGAGGCTTTGTTCGACAAAAAATTCACCGCCGAGATCGCCGCCCGTCTGCGCTACGATTTCGCTGACCGCCTGTTGGTGCAAGTAGCCTGCCAGTTCCGTGATCACTACATAGCAGAGAACCAATTCGCACGTGCGCACATGCACCTGGAGTGGATAGAGGGAATATTGCAAGACCGTTTCACCAATGCCCCCACCGACTCTTACAACAGCGGGCTTTGGGCACAATATCTCATGGAAAAGGCAGCCGCTCTGGCACAAACAGGGCATTACGCCAAGACAGTTCCTATCTTGCAACAACTGAGCGCTCTCGCCACCAACTACACGGCAGTGGAGCGGTGGAAAGACGGTTTTCTGCCTCTCTTGTTGCCGCATCTGTCGGCAAAAGAAAAGAGTAAGGCTCTCTGTAACCATCGAAAGGAATAGAACCGATGGCAACGAAAATAGTATACCACGACCGTTACAATTTTCCATACAAATTGATGCAAGCTATGTCTTGGGCTCTCGCTATTGGTTCGCTAGGTTTCATTCGCAATATCCATCCTTTTATCGGTGACAGATCGCGGCGGGTGCGAGATTTTCTGGTCGCTTCCGGGCGCTTCGCTTGCCAAGACTTTATCGCACCGGAAATGAACGAAGAGCTGATTTTATCTTATTTGCAGCCGCAATATCGGGAAATAGTTCACAACAAATTGCTCGTAGCCGGCGCGGTAGAGATTTTTACCCTGCAATTTTTGCCTTACTCTTTTTTGCGATACCATTTGCTTGAACCGATGCTGCTGGCCAGTTGCGGTACCATCAAGACGGTAGAACTGGCGATGCAGGAAAAGCTGGCGATCAATTTGGGCGGCGGCTTTCACCATGCTTCATTCTATTCAGGCGGAGGTTTTTGTCTTTACCCGGATATGCCCATTGCGATGAAGGAAATCCGCAAACAGTATCCCGGTCTGAAAATCGCCGTACTCGACTGTGATGCGCACCAGGGGAATGGGACAGAACGAGCGTTGGACGAAAACGATAGCACGTTCATGGTAGACATGTTCAATTGCCAAATCTACCCGCAAGACAGCGATGCCGAAAAAGTTGCCGATGTCGCCGTTCGTTTGAATTTTGGGTGTCGGGATCAAGTGTATTTGCAAGCACTGCAAACGATAGCGCTGCCCGCTATCGAAAAATTTGCGCCACAGTTGATTATCTATGGAGCCGGTACCGACATTTACGAAAAAGACCCTCTGGGAGGTATGAACGTCTCGGCTCAAGGCATCATGCAACGAGACAAACTGGTCAAAGATTTTGCCTGTCAACACGATATTCCATTGGCCATGGTGTTGTCAGGCGGATATCACATAGATTCCGGACGCATCATCGCCGATTCCATCCTGAACAATTTTGTCTTATGAAAAATTACGCTGAGAGAATCGCTGCGGCAAGAAATCTCATCGCCGCCTGTCGCCTGTGCCCACGCCGCTGCAGGGTAAACCGCCTCGCAGGAGAAAGCGGATACTGCGGCGCTGGGGCTGTTGCCTGGTATTTCGACACGGCGATCCACTACGGCGATGAGCTGACGCTTATCCCTAACTTTGCCTTGAGCCTTGGCGGGTGCAATCTACGCTGTTGTTACTGCATCACGGCACCTGCCGCCTGGCAGGCACAAAGCGGGCAGCAGCTTGATATCCAAGAGATGGTCGGGAGAGTGCAAAGGGAAAAGTTGCGTATACTGCATTTGGTGGGCGGCGAGCCGGCAGTCCATCTGCCCGCCATTCTGGAACTGGCACAGTGGATACCAGATTCCGTGCGTATCCTGCTCGATTCCAATTTTTATTTTGCGCCGGAGGTACTGCCACTGGTGCAAGATGTGGTGAGCGACTTCCTTCCTGATCTCAAATTTGGCAACGATGCCTGTGCCGCACGTCTCTCACAGGCAAAAGAATACTGGCAAACTGTGACTTCCAATATTCTGGCTGCACGCTCTTTGGGCAATGTGATCGTGCGCCATCTCTTGTTGCCAGGGCATTTTGCCTGTTGCTTTATGCCAATAATAGAATGGCTCTCGCAACACTGCCGGGACGTACCGTTTAGCCTGCGCTGCCAATTCGTGCCACCCGCCTCGTCCCCGGTAGCCAAAGAGCTAGCGCATTTTATCGGTGCGGATGAATATGGTAAAGCGCTCACTATAGCCAAAAGAAAGGGACTCAACCTTGTCCAGTGAACCCGACGACAAAGCAAAAAATATTGGCAAACCACAGACGGCCACGGCCAAGAACGAAATCAGCGTGTGGATCACCAGCGATGGCCAGCTATATTTTCACAACATCACAGCCGATGTGATCGAGATGGCGCACCATATCTCTCCTGAGAACGCAGAGATGGTTTTGCGCTACGCCATCCTGCAACAGAACGACGTACCTTCGGCAAAAGACGAGACTGCGCCAGTGCCCCCCTGGAGAATGAAATGACCCTGCGGCAAATACGAAATTTCTTGCTTTTGCTTAATTTTTGCTATATATTATCTTAACATGCTTACTACATTTTATCTTATCGGCAACCAAGATGCCAGTGGAATTGGCTTTTGAGGAATGCGAACATGGAGCGATTACGAATTGTGGAAGAAGGGCAAGAACGATATTGCGATCTTGCCAACAGGGTTGTTACAGTGGGTAGAAGCAGTAAGAACGATATTTCGCTAAAAGACCGTAATACCTCTCGTCGCCATTGCAATGTCTTGCAGGTGGGTGATAGCTGGTTTGCGGTAGATTGCGACAGCCATAACGGAACTTTCGTCAATGGCGTGAGAATCAGCAAAAAAGAGCTGGTTAACGGTGATCGTATCTCCATCGGTGAGGTGAATATATATTTCTTGACCGGCAAAGATGTCGCTCAACCTGGCGATAAAAAAGACGCAGCCGAGCCACCATCAGTACCCAATGCGGCCGCCCTGGACAAAAAGGGGCAAGGCAACGACAAAGCAGAAGAAATCCTGGTGCAAGAAAAAAGAATCGGCCAGGAAAAAATGGAAGAGTTGTCTTCGTTGTCTCCTATGAAAGACATAACTCCAAACAAAGAAGACGTGCCGCTGCCGGCACCTGTTTTGTCGAAAGTGGACGAGATTGACAAAGAATTGATGGAGGCGTCGCAAAAAATGGCCGCGGTCAGCCCAGAGCCATTAGGATTCCAGGCCAGACCAGCCTCTCCGGCCAAGCAGGCGGATATGGATATGGATATGGAAAATCCGATGGCAGCGCCAGTCGTGGCAGAAAAAGAGATAGCCCATGAAAAAGAGCGCGAAAAAATGAGCAAAAGCGGCCTCCATCTGACCAAGGAACTCAATCAGTTGCGAGATCTATATCACCGTTTCCAGAGCCAGATGGCATTCCACCTGATCGGCCAGGAAAAAATCGGCAAACTCTTGATTACCGCCCTGCTGGCTGGGGGGCACTGTCTGATTCAAGGCGACAACCTGGCGGTCAAAGCCATCATCGCCAACCGCGCCGCCAAGGGACTCAATCTAGCCTTCCGCCATATTTACTGGAATGCTTCCTATGCACAGGAAACATTGCGTAAAGCCAACATCATCCTGTTGCAAAACGCGCCCGTAGAACTGGCCGCTTCGGTTATGTGCGAAAGCAGACTCAAACTCGTTTCAAGCGGCGATCGCTCGTACAGGTTGCCGGAACCTTACCTCCTGGTGCTGAACGAGGACTCTACAGACGGCACTACACTCAGCAAAAGTCTAGAGAATTTTTTCGTGTTCAGCGTGCCATTGGCTTCGCTTGCTTTGCAGGAAGAAATTTCCCTCCTCGAAATGTCGGCACAGGAGGGGGAAAACGAAAGGACGCTCCTCTCGCCGCAAGAATTTCAGAATTTCCAGCGATTGGTAGATAGCATCAAGATTTCTCGCGCCTGTCTCGAATATATCGGCCGCATTATCCGTCTTACGCGTCCGGCGGAAGAAGATGCACTGCCGTTGGTCAAGGAAAAGATAAACAAAGGCTGCCATCCTATCGTTGGTATCTGGATCATCAAAGGGGCGCAGGCCACGGCGGCGCTACATGGACGCGAGGCCGTATCGGCCAAAGATATTCAGGCTATCGCCCGTTATTTGATCCCGTCACGTCTGCTACTTAGCATGCAGGCATTACAGTCCGGCGATACAGGGGAGACCATCTATCATGCTATCCTGAGCAAGTTGAAAGAACCTGTCGAATAACATGGAAAACATTTCGTTTGCGCGCAGCGCTGTCAAAAAATTTTTGAGCGAGTTAGAGATGTGTCCCAGTAAAAATATGGGACAAAATTTTTTGCTGGACGCTAATTTTCACCAGAAACTGATAACGGCAGCCGATGTGCAAAAAACGGACGTAGTGTTGGAAGTCGGTGGTGGGCTTGGCCATCTGACACAATTTTTGTTGGAACGTGCCGCTACCGTGTGGTGTGTGGAGTTAGACCGACGCCTGGCCGGTTTCCTGTGCCGGCAATTTAGCCATCACCTGGCCTTTCGACTGTTTTCTATGGATGTGCTGGCAAGCAAGCATCGGCTGCAACCACAGTTGTTGGAAAGCCTGAGCGCATTGCCACCGCAGCAGTCGTTTAAACTGGTTGCCAATTTACCCTACAGCGTGGCAACACCGGTCATCATGAATTTCCTGGCATTGACACCGCCGCCTGTTATCATCGCCGTCACGATCCAGAAGGAAGTGGCTGAAAGGCTTACCGCGCGTCCCGGCAGCGAACATTATGGCTACCTGTCGGTGTATGCTCAATTTTATGCTAACATACAGCTTGTCTGCTCTCTGCCGCCGCTGGCCTTCTATCCACCACCACAGGTCGCTTCGGCAATCATTACCCTGACACCATATCCACCGCGCCAGGATTTGCTAGACAAAGCCATGTTTTACGAAGTCGTACAAAAGACATTTCAGGCACGGCGCAAAACTATCATCAATGGTTTGCGGCGAGTGTCGGCGCTTCCCACAGGCAGGTTACAACAAATTTTGCAAACGTGTGCTATCGCTCCTGACAGCCGGGGCGAAGATTTGTCTTTGGAGGAGTTCATAAGGCTTAGCAATGAGCTTTGTGCAGCTAGAGAAGATGACTAAAGGACACATCACCCTCATTGCTACAGGGCTTATCATGCCTCTTGCCTTCTTTTTCCATGGCCATATGCGCGATTTTATTTTCACGCTGGGCGTTTCGGGCGTGGTCGGCTGTGCCACCAATGCCATTGCCATTCGTATGTTGTTCGATCATATCTACTTGCTGCCGTGGTTGAAGAAATGGCCGCTTCCCTATTCCGGTATTCTCGAAGAACAACGTGAAGAGATTGCCAAGGCTATCGGCTGGACCGTAGCCAAGAGATTACTTTCCACCGATGCGCTGATGCGTGCCGTAACTGCAGAGCCGTTTCAGGAGGTGATTCGTAGTACTCTCGGCTCTCGCCTGCGTGAGATTTTGTGTGAACCGGGTTTTCTTGAAGTAGTGAGCCAGGACATCGGCAAACATGCCTGCGCGTTCATTGGCAGCGACCTGTTCCGACTCAAATTGCAGCAGGCGTTGTACCGCCATCTGGGCTGGGTCGGCAGTATCCTGGTAGAAGTGAAAAACGTGCGCGAACGGGACAAAATCACAACGCAGATGCAAAGAGAGCTGAAGCAAGTGGTCGCTTATATGTGCCAAGATGAATCTTTCCGGCTTGCCGTACGTGATTTTCTCAAAAACTTGCCGATCAAATTTTACGATACGCAAACCCCTCTCAAAGAAGGCGTGCAGCGTTGTATCGCCGTGCTGGTAAGAGATCTCCTGGAGCAGGTAGACATCGAGAAGATCGTGGCAGATGAGGTGCGTTCATTCCCGCCGGGCGCTCTGTCCAGCATCATCATCAAGATCACCGCCGAAAATCTCGACTGGCTGGAGGTGTGGGGCGGAGTGCTCGGTGTGCTGGTCGGAGGCTTGTTCTGGTGCCTTGGTAAACTTGTATGAAAGGCACATAAAAGATATGATAACGCTCAAAGATTTAGAAGCCTATCTGTGGGGAGCAGCCAATCTCCTACGAGGTATGATTGATGCGGCCGATTTCAAGCAGTATATATTCCCCATGCTTTTTTACAAACGCCTCTGTGATGTGTACGATGAAGAGTATGATTTAGCTTTGAAGGAATCCAATGGTAGTTTAGAGTTTGCTGAATATGAAGAGAATCACCGTTTCCAAATACCCAAAGGGTACCACTGGAATGACATCCGTAAAGAAACCAAAGATGTTGGCTTGAAATTCCAAAAGGCTCTCCGAGAGATTGAGAAAAAGAACGCAAAACTACACGGTATTTTTGGAGACGCACAATGGTCGAACAAAAATCGCTTTACGGATGAGAAAATGGTAGACCTGATAGACCATTTTTCTTCGTTGAAACTTACGCTGGAAAACGTGCCCGCAGATGAATTCGGAACGGCTTATGAATATCTGATCAAAAAATTTGCCGATGACAGTGGGCATACGGCAGCAGAATTTTATACCAACCGCACGGTGGTGCAACTGATGACTCTGATTCTGGCTCCACAGCCAGCCGAAGCCATTTATGACCCTACGTGTGGGACGGGCGGAATGTTGCTCAACTGTGTGCTGCAACTGAAAAACGCTGGTAAAGAATACCGCAATCTGGTATTGCAGGGGCAGGAATTGAATCTGATTACCTCGGCAATTGCACGCATGAACATGATCATCCACGATATTGATGATTTCGAAATTGCCCAGGGAGATACGCTGGATAATCCAGCCTTTATCAAAGAAGATAAGCTGGAAACCTTCAACATTATTCTGGCCAATCCACCGTATTCTGTCAAACGATGGAACCGCAAGAAATGGCTGAAAGACCCCTATGGCAGAAACATTTGGGGAACACCTCCCCAAGGCTGCGCAGACTATGCCTTTATCCAGCACATTTACCATAGCCTGGACAAACAAAACGGACGTGCCGCAATTTTACTGCCCCATGGAATTTTATTTCGAGACACTGAGGCGGAGATACGGCGTAAGATGGTGGAAATGGACGTGGTAGATGCCGTAATCGGTTTAGGCCCGAACCTGTTTTACAATTCCTCGATGGAATCTTGTGTGCTGATACTGCGGAACAATAAGCCTGTCCAGCGCATGGGGAAAATTCTGTTCATCAATGCAGTGGGCGAAGTACACAAAGAACGCTCCGAAAGTTGTCTGGAAAAAGAACATATAGAAAGAATAGTGAATGCGTATCGCAGCTACCAGGATATAGAGGCTTTCGCAAAAGTTGTCACGAAAGAGCAGGTGTTGAGCAATTCGGGCAATTTGAATATTCGTCTCTACACAAGCCCGGATGAAACCAACCACAAAGCCGATTTGCCCCAGTTATACAACGAGTTACAAAGAAGCTCGGAAAACATGCAAAAGACGATGGAAGATTTGCTTCGTAAGTTAAAGGAGTTTGGGGTTGGAAAGAAAAATAGTTGTAAGTGATACAGGACCATTAATCTCTGTATTTCAAAGTAAACAAGTTAAATTATTGCAATCGTTGTACGACAAAGTTTGCATTCCAATCACAACACTGCCCGAATACATTGGGCAAGTAGAAAAGACAACCATTGACTGGCTTATCAGCATTGGTTATGTGGATGTGTGCGAATTGACACTTTCTGAAAAATCTATGGCTTTTGAGATTGCAAAAGAAATTGCGGAACATCCTCTAAGCAAGAATAAACTCGCAGAAGATCACGACCCAGAAGCTCAGGCTATCGTATTAGCCAAGAGGCAAACATTCAAAGCATGCGAGTTACTTATGGACGAGCTTGTTGCCAGAGAGATTGCCAAAAAACATGATGTCCCAATTATAGGATTTCCAGGCATTCTAATTCGTTGCTGTAAACATGGTATGATTAGTGCTGAACAGGTAAGAGATACACTGCTCATTTGTCAATCGTTGGGAACACATTATGCAACGGATTTCATCCAAAACATCTATAAAAAACTGAAGGAGGAACAGCCCAATGAATCCAGATAAAAACAAAGAATTATTGATGAATTCTGTGGAGGAAGCTTTTAAGGATGCTGACGATTCAGAAAAAAGATGGCGAGAGTGGGAACATTCGTATGCTCTAAAGACTATTTCCATTAAGCTACCAGAATCCGACTATAAGGTTCTGGAAAACTTAGCACGCGAACAACACAAGACAGCACCGCAGTTAGTGCAGGCACTTGTCCACAATGTTCTCTCCACTTTTCTTGGAATGCGATGATTTACAAAATACAGTTTGAAAAACTCGCACCATTGGTGCGAAAAATAGCGCGGTCAGAAAAAACAACAAAGCTAAAGGAGATCGGGGTTGGAACTGAAAGGCTTTGACAAAACTAGATGGAAAAAGATTTGTTTTAAAGAAATGGCTGAAAATATCTCCGAACGAGTAGACCCCAAGGATGCGGAATTTGATATTTATATAGGACTAGAACATCTTGACCCCGAAAGTTTAAAAATTATTCGATATGGAAAACCACAAGAGGTCATTGGGACAAAGTTAAAAGTTAAGAAAGGTGATATTATTTTTGGAAAGCGCAGGGCATATCAAAGAAAAGTCGCTGTGGCAGATTTTGATTGTATTTGCTCGGCTCATGCAATGGTGCTAAGAGCCAAGCCTGATTATGTGATAGCTGAATTTCTACCTTATTTCATGCAATCAGATATGTTTATGAATTGTGCTGTACAAATATCCGAGGGTTCATTATCACCTACAATCAAATGGAAAACACTCGCATCACAAAAATTTATCATCCCTACAAAAACAGAACAGAAGCTGATAGCAGATACTCTTTACCAGATCGAAGATACCATCGAACAGACCAGGCACCACCAAGCCACTCTCCGCAATTTTAAAAAAGGATTGCTGGCTGAGTGGGTTGGGTAGATTTTGGGCACTTAAAGGGAAACGCTATGGCAACCTTTAATGAAAAAAACAGTGTCGAATCTTTTGTGATCCGAGAGTTGACGGGCGTGGAATTGCTGTCTCCCGATCTTATACGGGAAGCAAAAACTTATTTTACCGGCAAAGCAATATGGCAATATGTACCTGCCGCCCAATTGCCTCGCAAAACCTCGGATATTTTGGTGGAGGCTATTCTGGTAGATGCCTTGAAAAGGCTCAATCCTGCAATCCAGGAACAACCGGATCGTGCGGAAGAGATTATCCACAAACTGCGTGGAATTTTGCTCACAGCGCAGCACATTGGTCTGGTTCGTGCCAATGAGCAGTTTAGCGAATGGTTACGCGGTGAGAAAACCATGCCCTATGGTGCCAATCAACAACATCTTCCCATTCGCTTGATAGATTTCGAGAATCCCGGCAATAACAGTTTTTTTGTCACCAATCAATATACTGTCACCACCCATGTAGAAAAAGTGCCCGACGTGGTTTTGCTGGTCAATGGAATTCCACTGGTTGTTGGCGAATTGAAAACGCCCGTCCGTCCAGCCGTGAGCTGGTATGATGGTGCTGTGGATATTCATGATGATTATGAACGCACCATTCCCGCACTGTTTGTCCCGAATGTATTTTCTTTCACCACAGAGGGCAAGTATTTTCGTTACGGTTCTGTTCGTATGCCACTAGAAATTTGGGGGCCTTGGCGAGAAGAAATATCCAGAAAAGAACAGGAGTCAATATCGGAAGTATTTACAGCAGTGGGGCTAGAGGAAGTAAGCAAGGCCATTCATGCCATGCTCAACCCTTGTGTGGTGTTGGATATTTTACAACATTTCGCTATTTTTGCCACGGGCAGACAAAATCGGAAAATCAAGATTATTTGTCGTTACCAGCAATATGAGGCTGCCAATCGAATTGTGCAAAGAGTGGTTGCGGGAAAAGTGGATCGCGGGTTACTCTGGCATTTCCAGGGTTCTGGAAAATCATTGCTGATGGTATTTGCAGCACAAAAATTACGTTCTTCCCCGGTTCTCAACAATCCCACGGTTTTGATTGTAGTTGATCGTACCGACCTCGACACTCAAATCACCGCGACATTTAACGCGAGTGAAATCCCTAATATTGTTACTACCGATAGCCGTGAGGAATTGCAACGGTTGCTGCAAGAAGACACGCGCAAGATCATCATTACCATGATCCACAAGTTTGGAGAAATCACTGGTGTCTTGAATGACCGCCGAAATATTATTGTGTTGGTGGACGAAGCTCATCGCACACAAGAAGGCGATCTGGGACGTAAGATGCGAAATGCCTTGCCCAACGCATTTCTTTTTGGGCTTACAGGAACACCAATCAACCGCAGGGACAGAAATACATTTTATGCCTTTGGCGCGGAACAAGACGAGAGCGGATATCTCAGTAGATACTCTTTTCAACAATCTATAGAGGATCATGCGACATTGCCTCTCCATTTCGAACCAAGATTGCTATCTGTTCATGTTGACAAAGAACAAATAGATTTTGAATTTGCCGAACTAACCCGAAATCTTAATGATGAAGACAGACGAGAACTGTCTAAACATGCTGCCCAGATGGCTAATTTTATCAAGGCTCCAGAAAGAATAGAGAAGATTGTCCATGACATTGCAAAACATTACAGTGAAAAAATCCAACCCACCGGTTTAAAGGCGCAAATTGTATGCTATGACCGAGAAACCTGTGTTTTGTACAAGAAAGCGTTGGATCAAATCATTGCTCCCGAAGCCAGCCAGATTGTAATGAGTGTGTCTGACGAGGAATATAAGGCTTATAAATTGAGCAAAGACGGAGAGGAAAAACTGTTAGACCTGTTTCGAGATCCCTCTAGCCAGCTCAAGTTTTTGATTGTGACGAATAAACTTCTTGCCGGTTTCGACGCTCCAATTTTGCAAACCATGTATTTGGACAAGCCGCTGAAAGATCATAACCTGCTTCAAGGAATTTGCCGGACGAACCGCCCATATAAAGGCAAATCTTATGGACTGATAGTGGATTATTTCGGGGTTTTCGATGATGTCGCCCGTGCGTTAGACTTTGACGAAAAGGCTGTCCGGCAGGCTGTAACCAATATCAAGCAGTTAAAAGACGCCTTGCAACAGGCTATAGATAATTGTCTAGCATATTTCCTCAATATTGACAGGGGTATAGCTGATTATAATGCCCTATTGGAAGCTCAGAAATGTCTGGACACCGATGAAAAACGGGACGCATTTGCCAGCGACTTCACTTATCTGGAACGCCACTGGGAAGCGATTTCCCCCGATCCGTTTTTAAACCCTTATGAAAGCGATTATAAATGGCTTTCTAATGTATACCAATCCATCAGACCAGTAAACGAAACAGGCCGTTTAATCTGGCACGCTTTGGGCGCAAAGACTATTCAACTAATCCATAAAAATATTCATGTCCGTGAGGTCAATGATAAGCTGGAAACCGTTATTGTGAATGCGGATGTCCTAGACGAATTCATCAAAAACCAGAGTCCTAAAAACATAAAAGAGATAGAGATCGAAATCTCCAAACGAATTGCCCGACATCCGAGTAATCCTAAGTTTATTGCCCTCAGCGAACGCCTCCAAAAACTAAAAGAACAGGCTGAACAGGGTATTATCAACAGCATCGAATTTCTAAAATACCTGATCAAAATCGCGGAAGATTTATTAAAGGCAGAAAAAGAAGAGATCGGCAAGGAAGAGCAAAAGTCTGCAAAAACAGCATTAACTGAACTATTTAATAGCGTTAAGACATCCAATACTCCTAAAATTGTAGAAAATATAGTCAACGATATTGATAAAATTGTCAGAATCGTTCGTTTTGAAGGGTGGCAAAATACGACCAAGGGTCAAAGGGAGGTAAAACAGGGTTTGCGAAAGACGTTATTGAAATACAAATTGCACCAGGATCAGGATTTGTTTGAAAGAGCGTACAAATACATCGAACAATATTATTGATTATTGACTTAACATGAATTTTTTGCATGAACTATTCGCTTGGGCAAAGTCTCTTTGTAACATGCGATATATAAAAAATTTGTAGTCGCAGGCTTTATGCCTGCGCAAATGTACAAGCTGCCGCGAACGCGGGCATAAAGCCCGCGACTACGGGTTCTAGCTAACGCCATACCTGTTTCATCGCTTGTACTCGTGTCCCGCGTAGTCGGGACACAGAGTATGAAAAAAACTAGCGCCCCGTGCGGATTGGTTGCTTGTATGAAGAACGAAAGGATGTTTCTATGGAGAGAATAAAACGCAAAATTCTTATCAAAAACATTCTCTATTATGTAAAATGCTTTGGCGGCCTCTGCCTTTTATATTTTGTCTGTAAGGTATGGGGTACCTATGATTATGTATGGGTTCCGCTTGACAATTTCCAAATGACGCCCCGTTTCAAGCCCAAAGAGTTCTACTGGGGCAAACGCATTTCGGACGTTTCAACATTGAAACACAACAATGTGATTTATTACAACTACCCTCACCGCCTGACCGGTAGCCGCAATGAATGTCTGTTCTTTGCAAGAGTCTTAGGTCTTCCGGGTGACCGCCTTGCTATCAAAGATGGCAAGGTATATCGCAACGGCAACATAGTGGAAGAAGTGTACCTCGATCCTACAAGCATCAAGAAAGAGACGCTGCCTGAACTACTGATTCCGCGTGATTATGTCTACGTCCTGAACGACAATCGCATGAAAATGGGGCCGGAAATTTATTTCCGCGATTCCCGTTCCTGGGGTCCGCTCTTGGGAAACTGTCTCATCGGGGTGTTCATGGACGATAAATAGAAGTGAGTTAGGAGCAATGTTATGTTGTTATCGCGTGTCAAATTTTCCACACTTGCCGTGTGTGAACTGATTGCTATCGTTATTTTTCTGCCACTCTCTATCAGCTTGTGGTCTTCCGGCTGGCGTCACATGAAGTATTATCAACAATACGAAAAAGCACTTCTGTATTACAATGCATGCCAGCCGGCGGAGGTACTGGTAGCGCTAGAAAAAGCCGAAAAAAACAGAACTACCATTTCTTTGTATATCCTCAAAGGGAACGTGTTGATCGAGCAAGGTAAATTTGCTGAAGCCATGAGAGTGTATGAGGAGCTGATTGAATTCACCGATGATACCAAGATTCCCAAACTGGGGGTCGCCGTGTGCAAGATGTATCTCTTGGGTGACAAAGGAAGCGAGACAACCACCGGTCTGTATCAATTGGAAAAAGAGGTCAAGGAAATAGTCCGTGATAATCCGGAATTTAGCGATGCCGCCGCATTGTTAGGGAATATCTACTTGCAGGAAGCATTGTCTTTCCGCAAAGCAGGCAAGCAGGATCGTTTTCTCACTAGCTTGGAGCTTGCTCTCAAAGAGTTTAACCGTGCCGAAACACCGCGCGAGGAAAATTGGCGGCCACCTTCCCGTAATGCCCTGTGTTCTCTATATCTGGGCAAAGCTTATACTCTCTATGAAAAAAGCATGGAAAGATGGAACTCCCTGGTCCATCCGGCATTGCCTTCACCTGAAACAAGAGCGATCAGTGAGTTGCTTTATGAAGCTATTCAGTGCCTGCGCAAAGCCTTTGCTTTGCGTGTACCCCATCGAGAGATCATGAGTAACTGTCTGATATTATATGGACACCTGCTAGGGCTGCCGTGGCTTGAAACAAGCAGCGACAGCAAGAGCAATTTGCACAGACAGTCTCTGATCAAGGAGATACCTGATCTTCAACAAGCCATTGACAGGTTCAAAGCACATGCCCGCTGGCTGCGCGAAGGCCCTGAATATTTGGAAAAATGGCAGCTCGACGGTAGAAATTATGAAATCATAGAGCGTCCTATGCACTACGGCCTAAGTATTTCTTATTTTTACGTCGGCGAGGAAGCAAAAGGTACAGAGTTGATGTATCCGCTGGTACAAAGCAGCCCTGCGGTGGTATTCGAAAGCATTCTTGAAATAAATGCCCACCAGGCTACCAAAGCGTATCTACAACGTAAAAAGAATGTAGCAGATGCGAACTTTCTTAATACAGACATTTCGATTAGTACGTGGAACCAATATCAGCGTGAAATTGAGCGATGGAAAAAAGTCAATGACAATAAACCTAGCCTGCCGCAATTGATCTTGCTCAATAATTATTTGATAATGGTTTTCTGGCAGCGTGAGCCGGCGGCAACGGTCGGTGATTTAGCCAAGTACGTACAAAATTTCGCCAATCAGGTCCCTGCGGCCAAAGTCATTGTGGGATGCCAGCAAGACCCGGTCAATGCCATACAGGTGCTGCGACACAATCTGTTTATGATCTACAGTGGTCTGCCGACTCCTTACAAGGAAAATGCCGGACAATTCGCTTCCTACCGGCTTACTTTTAGCAAATAGCGAGCAAAGGGAAATTTATGATCTGCATGAATTGCAAAAAACAAACGCCTGATGCCGAAGTGCATTGCCGCCATTGTGGCGTCAGGCTAGACCTCACTTTCGATGAAATTTCAGCAAAACTGGGTAAACAGATACACAGCGAACAGCAAGACAGAACCGAGGCATTTATCCGCTGGGTACTCTTATTTGTGATGATCCTGGTGTGCGGTGGGGTGATTTTTAAAAGTTTTTGGGCAACGCCGCCTGTCACCACGTTGACGCCAGGTTACATGCCGTTGCACACGATACCCATCCAGTGGCAGCCGATACACCAGCCTCTGGTCATTCGTGAATAGGCAGTCCATGTGCTTCGATGTGCGTGAATGTTTGTTGCAACTGAAGGCGCTGTTTCGTTTGTGTTTACTGCGCCCGAACAGTTGGCGCGAAGTTGTACTCGGCTTTCTGACAATTTTGCTACTGCCGTTGGTAATTCTCGTGTGCGTGGCTGCCAATATCAAAAAGCGGGCATAGCTTTTCGCAAAGCGGAAATCGGATAATCGTTCTCAGACAAATTTACTTTGACATGTACGACATATCTGTTAGGGGGGAAGACATGAAAGTCAGGATTTTACTCGCCCTTTTGCTGGCATTGGCGTTTTGTCTGCCGGCTCAAGAAGTTCAGGTGTTGGCTTACAACGTATTCTTACGTCCTGGCCTCATCGGCATGGACGACTACAAGGCCGAGCGATTTGCCGAGTTGGTCGAAGCGGTGCGTCCCTATGATATTATCGGCCTCTCGGAAGTGTTCGACGACGACCGGCGCGCCGAACTCAAGAGTCGCCTGCGCAACACCCATCCCTATGCCATAGACCCGCCCGAATCGGACGATCCGTTTTTGCAGGACGGCGGCATTACTTTTTTCAGCCGCTACCCTGTGGTGTTCAGCAAAAAGACCATTTACAAGGATGCCACTGGCTGGGACGAGTGTTCGGAAAAGGGGGCGATCTTTGCCCGTCTGGAACTGCCCAACCGGCAAACCTGGGAGGTGGTACTCAGCCATACCCAAGCCGACAATGAAAATTTTGGCATACGGCAGAAACAGTTCAACCAGTTGCACAATTTCATCCAACAGTATCGCCAGAATGTGCCGCTTTTCATCATTGGCGACCTCAACGTCATCGGCGACACCACGAGCGAATATCCTGATATGCTGGTTCGCCTTGGCTCACCGAAGGATGTCTATCGCTATCTCAACAGTGACCCAGGCTATACCTGGAATGGCCCGGAAAACCCTCTCACCGAGAGCAGCAGCGTGGAACGGCTCGACTACATCCTGCACCGCGCAGGCAGTGAAGCGGTCGGCTTGTCGCGTAGCTATATCAATCGTTTTCCGATGGCGCATCCGGTGGGAAAAGCCAAATACATGTCGGACCACTACGGCCTCGTGGCAGTGATCACTCCAGGCAGCAGCAGGCAGAGCCAGTCGGACACGGTAAATTTCGTGGTAAATCTGCGCCTCACTGCGGCGCTTACGCGCGAGTTGCAAGGCAGCGTGAGCCTGCGCGACGCCTTGGGTGGCACGAGTAGACAGGCGTTCACGCTGGCCGCCGGTGACACCGTCAAAACGCTTGTTTTTGCGCGTGTTCCTGCCGGACAATTGCTTCTCACCTGTATGAGCGAAGACCGTCTGATGCATGCCAGGAGCGAGGCCAGGCTGGCGGCAACCACCTTGCGTCTGCCTTACGGCCAGGCCGGCTACCGCTATCGTTGTCCGGCACACTATGCCGGGCAGCCTGTGCAGATAACTTTGCAAGGCGAGTTATGGTATCGGGACAAAGTCGAGGCGGGTGAAAAGCTGGAGTTGAATGAACTGCCGGAAGGCACTTTCGAGGAAACGATCCAGGTAGGCAACCGTCGCCTGCTGCGCGACATCTTGCTCTTGGACGGTGAAACCTATATGAGCGGCGAATCGCGCGGCACCCTTCTTTTCTCCGGTATAGCACCGGTATCGGCAAGTGAAATTCTGCTGTGCCCTGAGACGCAGGGTAATACCAAGTATGCACGCGCCTTTGTCCAGAAGGGCAGGTTCTATCTCGCCGAAGTCAACCCCGGCGACTACCGTTTGCTGGTGCGAGAGAACGACGGGGCACGCCGTCGCTTGAGCCTTTTGCCCTTATCGCTCAACAACAACGTGAGCGACTTCGACCTGCCGGCCCAGCTTACGCCGCAGGAAAACGGTAAAAACTACCTGCTGGTGGCTGCCGCACCTCTGGCACGCATGATACGCATCGCGCACGGCGAAGCTACCCTGCCTCTCTACCAAGAACGCAGCGATTTTCTGACACTTGGTAAATTTTCCTGGCTGCCGCTCGCATCCGACACTGAACTGTTGTTGAGCGATTACCCTGCAGGCACTTACCGCATTGGACTTTATCTGGCCGACGGCGAAAAGTGGCGGCTCTCTTCCACCAGCACTCTGGAGATGAAGGGCGGTATCTACCAGATCAAATAGGCTTGCCGGCTCCGTATGCTTCGTAAACGTGGCCGTCATGTTACGGCCACGACCACGATGGCGCGTCTTAAATTGTCGAACTAAACTTCGTAGAACACGATGCCGTAGTTGGTGTCATAACCTTCCTGGCGCACCGCTTCAATCTTGCCTTTGACCTGCATACCCATGTGTGGATTTTGGATACTGACCTGTCCGGTAACGCGGATGCCATTCTCCAGTTCGACGATGCCGAGTGTCAGCTTGGCTACCTCGAAATCGGCCGGCAGTGTATAGAGATGGGTAAAGGTGAGGAGTTTGCCATTTTTCGGCAGCGGCACCAGATCGAATTCGTTGTGCGCATTTCTCTTGCATTTTTTGCACACCATGCGATAAGGGTAGTGAAGCTGTCCGCACTTTTTGCATTTGTATCCGTATAAATTCATCTCCATGACTACTCCTCCCTTATGAACGTAAGGCAGACGACGTTGTTGCCAAAGCCGCCGAAGTTGCAGGTAAAGCCCACGCGCGCATTCTTGACCTGGCGTTTTCCCGCCTCGCCTCGCAGTTGCAGCACGATTTCATGTGCCTGGCCTACGCCAGTGGCTCCCACCGGATGTCCCTTGGCCTTGAGCCCACCCGATGTATTGATAGGTATCTTGCCGGTAAGGCTCGTCTCGCCCCTTTCCAGTGCCAGATGGCCTTCGCCTTTTTTGAAGAATCCCACTTCTTCGCTCTCGACGATTTCGAGGATGGTAAAGGCATCGTGCAGCTCGGCTACGTGTACATCACCTGGCTTGATGCCGGCCATCTGCATCGCCTGGGCAGCGGCTCTGCGCACGGCGAGCAAATCGGTAGGTTCTTCGCGTTCTTGTACCGCATGGGTGTCGGTGGCCTGTCCCACACCGGCCAGACGGATGAGTGGCTTGTTCATCTTCTTGGCCACCTCGGCCGAGGCTAAAATGACGCAGGCGCTGCCGTCGGATACCGGACAGCAATCGTAGAAGCGCAACGGATCGGCCACGTACGGGTTATTGGTCATCGCTTCGGGCGAATCGAGAATACCGGCGACGGTAATCGGTTCGTGCAAATGGGCGAAGAAATTGTCCATGGCATTGGCATGGTTTTTTACCGCGACCATCGCCAGATGGCGCGAAGTGACGCCGTACTTTTCCATGTAGAGCCTTGTGAACATGCCGGCAAGCGACGGCAGGGTGACGCCGTAGATGTATTCGGCAAGCGGATGAGTGAGGGAGGCCACGAATTCGGTGGACTCCAGGTTGTCCACTTCACGCATGCGCTCGGCGCCAATGACCATAGCCGTCTCGTACATGCCGGAAGCAATGCCGAGAAAGCCTTGCAGGATAGCCGATGCGCCGGAAGCTGGGCCGTTCTCGATGGTGGTGGCGCCGGCTGGGGTGAGGCTCATGCTGTCAACGACTGCACTGGCGAGTCCTGCCTGATGGTTCAAGGCACAGCCACCCATGTTGGCGACATAGAGATGGGCGATGTTGGGAAATCCCGCTTCTTTCATGGCCATCATGCCCGAATAAGCAGCGATTTCCGAGAGTGGGTATTCCAGCCTGGTAAAGCTGGTGATGCCTACACCGATTGCATATACCTCGCGCATAATTACTCCTCCTTTCCTGTGAGCTTCCGCCGCTGGAGCATGAGCGCCGTACCTGTGGAATCATATTTGGCACGAGTAGCCGCCAGTGTATCTTCCGGCGGGGTCGGCGGATCGGAAGGCGGAATAATGGCCGCTTCGGCTTTTTTCAGCAAATGATCTGGCACCGGACGCCGCCCAACAATGAGGCTGCCGCGCGCGCGATCGAAGAGTTCCTTGGTGAGCGCCCAGGAAGGAACGCCACCCAGTTCGTGAGGAATTTCAAACCGTTTTTCCAGTTTGTATTCGATCATCCATCTGCGGAAACCGATGGGCGATTCGGCGACGACCAGCACTTCTTTTTGCCGCATGGTATCAATGTGGTATTCCATCTTGGTGGCAAAGGCGTGCGCGCCTACGCGCAGCCCACGACGCAGCGCCAGCGTGTGGTACGACATGCCGACATCGGCATTCATGCGTCTGCCGTTGACGATGGCGGCAAGCTCGCCGTCAATCTGGGCGACGAGTACATATTCGTCCTGTACCCGATAGCGATAATAGGCGAGCAGTTCCGAATAAAGGCGTGCCGTCACCACGTCGTAATAGTCGCGTTCGACGTGCAAGAGCGGCTCGACGTAGGCGAGTAGTTCCGGTATTTCTTCGCGTTTGGCCTGGCGGATGATCATATCCTCGCCGCCTGCCAGAGTCATGTATTTAGGCTCGAACGGCGGCATGGGATGTTCCACCGGCCGCAAAATTTTTTCAAGATCAACAGCCATTGAAAATTGCCTTTCAAAATGTTTACTTTTGGTCTTTTAGCCAGACGTTAATGGGTTATATTTTACTATGAATTACGGCGTTTGCAATATGAAAAGTCGCTTCACCGGGCCATTTCATTCTCCGCGTTTGCCATCTTCGCGCGGCAATGCCTTCTCCACGATGATCGGAACAACGAACGCTTGCGTGTCTTTGCGCGCCAAGCACTACAGCCCTCTGTTCCTCACTTCGCTCGGAACGAGGGCGAGGACCTCTGCGAGGCCGATCCTCGTTACGAAGGCATTTGCCGCGCTCATTGTGAATTTACTACTCGCTCTGTAGAATGAAATGACCCCGGTTGTTTAATGCGCCTTGGCGAACTGGCGAGCGCCTTGATGATTGGGATCGAGCGATAAGATTTGCTGCCACAATGCTTGCGCTTCTGCCTGGCGTGCGTTCCAGTGGTATTGACAGGCGAGCAAAAACAAGAGTTCCACTTCACGTTGATTGCGAAGCACCTGACGTTCCAGCTCTTGCAGACAAATATTGTAATCGCGCAGGAACATCTTGAATTCGTTGGCAAACCGCTCATTTTGGGGCAGGTCGGGGAGATAGCGAAGTGCCAGGAGCAGGGATTGGCTGGCTGCGGCAAATTTTTTTTGCGCAAACAAACTGCTCGACAGTGCCAGGGGAAGTCTGCGCATATTGACATCAACGCCAGGCGCGTGCATCGTCACGAGTTCATCGTGCAACAAGAGCGAAGCGCGAAAACCGGCCTCGGCGTCGATGTGATGCATGTTCTTGGAAAACTGCCCGCCAAGCGTTGCCAGGCTTTGCAGGTAGATGTGCTGCGCTTGCCACATGGCTTTGAGATGTTCGAAGGCAAACCGTAGTGTCCAGGCTTTGTCGCTCGCGCCCGGCAATTCTTCACAGCGTGCGAGGCCGGCGCGCAAGACAATAAGCCCTTGCCAAGCCAGGGCGCTGGCGGTGGCAGGTTCCTGGAAGGTAGTGGACAGCGTATGGCAGGTATCCCAATAAAATTCGTAACATGCCTGCTGGCCGTCCTGCACGCGGTCATAGACGGGTGCACCGAAAGCGATGGACAGTTCCACCACATCGCGTATTAGCCCTAAGGTAGCTGGAGATTTTCTCAGGCGGCTGTCTTCTATGCGTTTATCTATCAGTTGGCGAATGCGGCGACCTTCGCCGGCGACCTCCGCCGGCAAGATCTGAAAATTGGTGATGCGTTTGTCCGGCGCGACACGCGGCTCCGGCGCGACACGCGTGTCTGCCTTGCGCGGCTCCGGTTCCGATTTGATCTCGGCCGGATTCTTCTCTGTTGTGCCGTTTCCACTGCGGTCAATCTCGACCCTCACCGCTTTTTTTTCCACTCTGTTCTTGTCCGCTCTGGTATCGAACAGGTACAAGACAGCGATGAGCACCATCAGGGCGCTGGCTGCTACCGTAGTCCAAACAGCATGCCGTGACGAGCTACGTCTGGCATGCGTTGCATGGCGAGCGGATGTGCCCTTGCCGCTCTTGCCGAGCACGACCCGACCCAGATCATCACACATGTCCTGCGCCGTCAGATAACGCCGCCTTTTTTCTTTTTCCATCGCTTTGTTGCAGATATCTTCAAGTTGGCGTGGAATACCAGGCCTGATGCGGCTCAGGGGCATTGGTTTTTCGCTTGCCACCTGGTAGATAATATTGAGCGCGTTGCCCTCGTAAAACGGCGGCCGACCCGCTATCATTTCGTACAAAATAGCGCCGAGCGTGTAGACATCGCTTTGGGCATCCACATCGCTATGCCTTGCCTCCGCTTGTTCGGGCGACATGTAGAGCGGCGTGCCGACTATCATCTCGGCAGTACGCGTCACTGTCTCGCGGGTGACCCATTTGGCCAGACCGAAGTCACCGATTTTCGGTTCCAGATTGGATTCCAGCATGATATTGGATGGCTTCAAATCGCGGTGGATGATGCCCTGCATGTGAGCGTAGTGGACAGCGGCGGCGACCTTGCTGATGATGGCGATGGCTTGCGCTAAAGACACTGCCTTTTGTTGGAGACGGTCTTCGAGCGAACCGCCGGCAATGAAATCCATGACAAAAAATACCGTGCCATTTTCCTGGCCGATATCATGCACCATGACGATGTTGGGATGGCGCAGTTGGGCAATGGTCTTGGCCTCGCGTAAAAAACGCTCTATATCGCCACTGTCAACGGAAACCAACTGTTTGATGGCGACCATGCGGCCAAGGTGGCGGTCGTAGGCCTTGTACACACGCCCACTGCCCCCTCTGCCAATCTGCTCATTTAGCTGGTAGCGTCCGAGAAAACCGGGGGTCAGCGCCGTCTGGGTAGCGTCCATGTCTTTTTGTTTATCCATGCTATGCCATTTTCCAGCGACTTACTAAAATTTGCCGATCTCTTCGCGGATGGCGTCTTTTCTCTGCTGCCAGTTGGGATGGGTAGCGAAATATCCCTGGATTGCCTCTTTGGAAAGGCGCACCCCCATGTGTAACGGATTGCGGCTTTCCGGTTCGTTCTTTTGTTTCCCCTGCATATATTCGATCAGTTTGATGGCGGCACGCGCGTCGTAATCCGCCTGCAGCACCAGGCGTACACCGCCACGGTCCGCTTCGAGCTCCATAGTTTCGCTGTAACCAAGCCGCAACAAAGTTTCTGCGAGTTTGGCCAACTCGTTCACCGCAGGCAGTGAGTCGAGCGATAATTTTTTCCGTACCATCTCCTGCCGCATACGCACAAGGGCATGCCGGTTTTCCACGTGTGAAATTTCGTGCCCGATCACCCATGCCAGCTCGTCATCGTTCTCGACGAGACAGAGCATGCCGGTAGTGACCATGACAAATCCGCCTGGAGCGGCGAAAGCATTGACCATCGGCTGCTGTGTGGCATAGAAGTGGTAGACGATGTCCTTGCGCCTGGTGTACGGGGTAATCCGTTTGCCGATTTCTTTCACGCGCTTGCTGGCGGGGTCGTTTTCCGGCAAAGGCGAGAAATAACTGAGTACCTGACGGCCGATCTCGATTTCTTGTTGCGTGCTCACTTCGATGGGTGCGGTCACCGTTTCGGTGATATCACGTGCCGTCTTGTTGACGACATTCAGCACCGGCGTCAAAGCCGGTTTTTCCTGCTTACCTTCGCGCAGGAAGATGGTGAAAACAGCCAGGGAAACCACCAGCAAAACCAGTAAAACCCATTTACGTCCCATGCTTTTCTCCTTTGGTATATTTTGGTATTTTATTTTTCAGCCGCTTATTCTTGCCAGATGGCATACAACATGGAATCATGCCATAAACCTTTATACCACTTGTTTTTATGCAGATATCCTTCCTCGCACATGCCAGCCTTGGCCATCACCCGCAATGACGCATGGTTTTCCGCATCGCACATGGCCATTATCCGATGTAGCTTGAGTTGCCGAAAACCGAATGCAAGCAAAGACTTGACCGCTTCGGTGGCATAGCCCTGCCCCCAGGATTTGCGGTGCAGGCAGTAGCCGATCTCCGCCTCGCCATGACGCTCGTCCCTGATATGCAAATCGCAGTGACCGATGAGTTGCCCGTTCGCATGCAGCACGACCGCCAGACTGAAAAACAGGCGCGGCTCATCCCAGCGCATATCCATAACATCACGGATGAACTCTATGGTTTGTGCCTCGCTCTCCGGGCCAAAATCAACATAACGTACCACCTCAGGATCCGAGGTATAGCTGTGTATTGCCTCTGCGTCATCGCGGCTGAGCTCGCGTAACAATAATCGCGCCGAGGTGAAGGGAATCTGCGCACGCATGCCGGTTCACTCTGTTTTGTAGATGCTGATCGAACGTTTGCCAGGGAACAATTGTAAATACCCCTGAGGCGTTTCCTCCCCGTGCCTGCATTTGTAAACGACCCAGCGCGCATGTAATTCTTGGGCTCGTTGCCTCAATGTCGGCAAATCGGCACCCTTGATAAAAAGACGACTGCGCTCGTGGTGAAAAGGGATGTCGGCATAAAACAGCACCTTCATTTCATTGGTCACCACCGTTTCTGCCGGGATATTGTTTTGTTTCACCCACGCGCCAGCGTGAGAAATATTGCCTTCGCGGCCTGCATGATGAGCGACGATTTTGCACACAGGCACAGCCAGCAGTACGAGTAGCAACAGCAGGCATGAGCGAGGGCCGAGAGTAAACTTGTCCCGCACACGCTGCCACACGTAGCAGAAACCCGGCCCGATCCAAGCATACAAAATGAGCGAGGCGGGGCAGAGGTAGCGACCGCTCAAGAAATTTTCGCGCAACAAAAAGAGATACGGAATGAGCAGAAACAGCAGCAGCCACAGCAACAGCCACTTTTGCGCCCGTTGGTAAGGCCGCCCTGCGTATAGGCCGATCATGGCGAGGAAAAACATGACGGCAAACGTCGTGTCAACCCACACAGAGATAAGCCCGACGAGATAGACCAACCAAAAAAAATTGCGCGTCGTTTCAAGCAATCCCCCTTTGCCGTCCTTGAATTCCGGCTGCAATTCTGCCAGTTTGTCGCGCAAACGAGCGACGACCGAGGTCTGGTAGTAGTGTACCGGATGCTTCACGATGTTGGTAAATTCACTGAGACGATTGACATCGTAATCTCTTTGCTTTTGTGACAAAAATGCATAGCCACCAGCGAGCGTGGCGCACAGCAGCAACATCGCTGTAACATAGCGCAGACGGCGGGAAGCCGAACGTAGTCCTTTGCCGATCAAAAAGAGAAGGCTTAACAAAAGCAAAAAGAACCCTTCAATACGGCTCAAAGCCGCCAAAAGTGCACAGGCGACAGACACTGCATAGTGTCGCCCATTACCGCTAACAGCCACGTTGGCCGACAGCCAGAAATAGAGAAAAGTCGCCAGGAACAGCAGAAACAGGGGATCGCGCATAATATCAACTGTACGAAAGTAGGGAGCCACTGTCAAAAACAGAGTAGAGATAAATGCCTTGTCGGCGTCCCATACTTTGCGGCACAGATAATAAAACGGCAGGAGCAAGAGCAGATTGGCAAGCACAGCCACTATGCGGCCCGCTGTCACCCAATCACTGACCAACATCTGCACTGCGCAGATGAGCGTCGGCATAAAAGGCATCTTCTCATGGTCAATCGCTTCTTGCCACTCTCCCGCTTTGAGAGATTGGGCACAGTGGATATAGCGAACACCGTCGTCGTTGATCGCCTCGGTTTTTAGCCATACAATCGTCGTTAGCGTGACAGCCGCCAGTAGCAGTAACGCAATTTTCTTGTTTTCGCTTAGATTGCTCCACATCCTTCAGATACCTTTCTGCTAACACATTTTACATGTCTGGGCCGACTTGCTCGTTACAGACCGACTCGCTCATTGTACCAAAAAAAATCGAGGGATGCACCTTCTTTTTCCCGTGCCCAGGGCTATTTCATTCTCCGTGTTTTGCCATCTTCGCACGGCAATGCCTTCTCCACGATGATCGGAACAACGAACGGTTGCAATCAGAGTGCGCGTAAGCTGGACAGCCGATCCTCGTTACGAAGGCATTTGCTGCGCTCATTGTAGATTTTACTACTCGCTCTGGAGAATGAAATGACCCTGTCCCGTGCCCAGGCCACGTTTTTCGTAGAGCATTCTGCGCCAGTTCTCACAAACCGTCAGCTGCGGCGATTACCACGCGTGCCAGGCGCAAGACATCCCCTTCGTACATATAGCCTTCCCGCTCCACTTCGACAATTTGCCCGGAAGGCACATCCTGACGCGCCACTTTGCCGACCACTTCATGGTACTCTTGATTGGCAGGTTGGCCTGACGAATTGATGAGCATGGCGCCGTTGCGTTGCACTAGTTGCAGCAATTTTTTGTTGACGAGCGAGAACCGTTCGTCAACAAATTTTTTGGCTTCTGCCGGCCACTCTTCTCGCAACGAGATGGCCAGCAGTTTTTCTAGACCTTCCTTCACTTCGAGAATCTGGTGCAAAATTTCCTTGATCTGTGTCTTGTTTTCTTTCTGCGTACGACGTAGTTGAAATTCCAAATCTTTCACTTGATTGGCTAAATCCATAACCATGCCTTTCTTTGGTTGCTGCTATGAAACATGAATTTTTCTGCATTATACACCGTTTTTCCGGCAATCGCAATAAAATGACAACCCACAAAACTACCATTTTCTGTTGCACTACGCAAAGATTTCGCTTAAAATATGTAAAATATTGTTTCCGTCTAGCCTAGCCTAAGGAGTTTTTATGAAGATATGGTATTGGTTACTTGTGTTCTGTATGATGGGCTGTTCCTCGCAAAGTGGCAGCGTGCGTTCGACAGAATCTCCGGCATACAAGCAAACTTCGGCCAGCATCGATGCGCTGGAAAATGAACAAAAAGCATGGATGCGCCTGGAAATGGCGGCCGAAAATTATAGCAAATCTCCTACTCCTGCCAATCAACAGGAGTACACAAGCAAAAAACAGGAACTCATAGACCTGCGTGCACAAAATCATGCACAAGGTCTGGAAGTCGGGCCTGCATTGCCAACTCAGCTATCGCCGGCCCAGGAGATCGCCGTATTGAGAAAGAACCATGATGCCGTATCAGAACGCGTGCGCGAGTTGACACAAAAAAGGAACGACATCGTCAATGCCGAAATGGGAGTAGTGGCCAAAGAAAAACCTGTGGTGCAGACGGCCGCGACAAAACAAGACCGCGAGCCGGTTCATGTCACTGCTCCGCCGGCGAACAACCAGACGAGTCAGCCTGTTGTGCCTGCGACTATAGCGCGGCAACCAGATGTGAAAGACAACAAAAAGAGTGAAAGTGTTCCTGGTTTGCCAAAGAATATCGAAATTGCGGTGGAGGCCGTCCAGCCAACTCCCAAGACGCCTGCTGTGGAAATGCCAGTGGAAATGCCGGTGGAGGCCGTCCAGCCCACACCCAAGACGCCCGATGTGGAAATGCCGGTGGAGGTCGTCCAGCCAACTCCCAAGACGCCTGCTGTGGAAATGCCAGTGGAAATGCCAGTGGAGGTCGTCCAGCCCACACCCAAGACGCCTGCTGTGGAAATGCCAGTGGAAATGCCGGTGGAGGTCGTCCAGCCAACTCCCAAGACGCCCGATGTGGAAATGCCGGTGGAGGTCGTCCAGCCAACTCCCAAGACGCCCGATGTGGAAATGCCGGTGGAGGTCGTCCAGCCAACTCCCAAAACGCCCGATGCGGAAATGCCGGTAACTACGGTGAAACCGAAGCCAAAAACGCCCAAGACGCCGCCTGCCAAGATAAAGCCGGCTTTGCAGCCACCTGTTCCTGATGAAACAGAAAGCACGTTGGACACGAAAGACATTGTCAAATATCGAGTTCTCGTGATCGCCAATAACAAATACAAAGATCGTGCGGAGAAATGGGTACCGCTAAAAACACCTCAGGCCAATGCCAAGGGCTTGATCGCTGTGTTGCGTCAGAAATATGGCGTCAGTGCTGATCGGCTGCAATATATAACCGATGCCACACGTAAGAAAATGGAAAGCGCATTTGCCACACTTTACCAGCAGGTCAGGCATAACGAAAGCGTAGTGATCTGTTATTTCGGGCATGGGTATTACGACAGTGACAACGACGAAAGCTTCTGGATTTCTGTAGATGTCAAGGACGACAGCGAAAACCATTTCGTGTCGAACAGCTGGCTGCGTGAGTGGATTGTGAAGATCGGACAAAAAGCGCAGCATGTGCTATTGATCGCCGGGACTGCCTTTGCGCCCACCATGGTCATCCGCAAAGCAAAAGGTGACATGGGGGAAGACGGTGAAAAAATGTTGGCCAAAAGTTGCCAGGTGTTAGCCGCTGGCGAAAGCGAATACCAAGACCAGAAATACCAAAGAAACTCGCAGTCACGATTTGTTTATCTCCTGGTGCAGGAACTCAAACGCGGCCGCACCATGTCGGCGAGCCAACTAGCCACAGCCATGAAAAAGACGTTGAAAACATTGCAATTTGGCGTATGGAAAGGAAGCCAGGATCGAGGTGGTGAGTTTCTTTTTCGCGCGCCCATGGAAGAAGCTACGGGCGAAAACGAAGAAAGCCAGGAGGAGTGATCGCCAAGTAGCTAAGGCGACTCCAAGAAATAAATGCTCCCAATCTGCTGGATTTTTTTGTCAATAGCGGCGTTAATGACTCAGTTATACCCTTCGGGCACAAGCAGAGCTACGGCTATGCGCCTTCGTCATTGCCTTGCTCTTGACAAAAACCTATCAGCATCTTGGAATCATTTATTTTTTGGAATCGCCTGAGACAATTTTAAGGAGTGTCCAGATTGAAAACGATGAAGAAGAACGTGAAACATCTGTTGTTACCACCTTACATCATCAAAGGGCTAAGAGAGATTCCGTGGATCAAGAGCAGCGGGCAAAGCGGCGCTGACGATGAAATCATTGAGCTTGTTGCCGACGATTTGCTCCTCATTACCTATGGTACACGTGGGAGCACACCGTTTTCCGGTCCGGAATGCTTACGTTACGGAGGCAACACCACATCGTATCAGGTTTATTCGCCTAAGATGCCCGATAATTTTTTGTATCTGGGAGATGGCGGCAGCGGTATTTTAGAAATCAACCAAAGTGTCGTGAAAAAATGTTTCGCGCAAGGGATCAATATTTTTACTGCACCGCACGAGAAAGTACATCAGATCATCGAGCAAATCATCAACACCTACACGCATTATCACTACGATCACTTGCATACCGGTGCTCCCCTGGCAGGGCTTTTTCATGCCAATGCTGTGCGCAAGTTGATTATAGGCGCCTGGAATCCGCGCAGTATGTTCCAGAATGTGTTTAAACGGCCGATTTTTCCTCGCGATTTCAACGAGATGCAAGCCAGTTATTCTTTCTACGATATCAAAGATGTGCGTTCGAGTGTGCTCGCTTTCCTGCCCAATGGTGATGTGCGTGAACTGGGCATTTCCGAATTCAACAGTTTGCTCCAGCAAAATTCACCACAGATCAAACACAAAAAAATCAGCTATTATTTGTGTGAGTGCCTGATCGTAAAATGTTTCCCTACCGATCACCCGGATCCTTGTACCAGTTATCGTTACGAGAACTACGACGAAAACAATCACATCGTGAGCTGTATGACATTTATGACCGACCACGACATCCGCGATACCGACTACCGCGAAAATTATTTCAAGGCACAAGTGGTAGGCTGTGATGCCATCTACATAGATGGGCAGTATCAGGACAGCAACTATATCCCTGGTTTTGGCCATGGCCGTGTCGAGATGATCGGCGCCATGGCGCGCGATTTGAAACTGCCCAACGTCGCTATCGGCCATCATGACCCGACGCGCGAAGATAAACAAGTTGATGCCATGATCGAGTTGGCCAAACAGGCCAACAAGGGAGGCGAAATCGAAAGCCGCATCTTCGGGGCATCGGATCGCATGATGCTCTTTGTGCCATCACCGGCGCGTGGTCGCAAGGGTATCGTCATCGGCCGCATGGATTTCACCGTGGTAGGCCATATTCCAAGTGATACCGGCCCGTCATCAGAAGTCAAGGGTAACTACGGTTGTCGCGATTTGACCACCTGCTATCAGTTGCAAGATCATACCAAAGAGGCTAAGTCGCTGTAAAAAACTTACTGCCATTGTGACTGCCTTGGGAAATAATAGATCTGCAGCAGCAAAGAAATGCTCAGGAAGATATAAAATTCACGATACAGCGCGGCCAGTACGAACAGCATCAAGCCGTATATGGCAACCGAATTGGCAAGAGCGGCCGTGATGATGCTCAAGCGAAACAAATGTTGCGCTTTCACAGTCGCATCATCTTCTTCTTTGGGACGCCAATGGCTGCGGAAAAGCTGGATAGCGAAGAGTTCACTGCAGGCGAGCGCATAGAAGACATAGTTGAGAATGCGCACCACATCGGCGGAAATAGCAAACTGAGTCGTAAACCCGCTCGCCTGCGTCTTCACGATTTCGACAAATACCGCCAGCATCACGCAGGATGCCAGCATCGCACCGCAGACTATCACCGCTTTGCGATACCAGATAGAAACAGAGTTTGCAAAATTATCCATAAGTAAACCTTTCTTGAATGGAAGTTTCAGATAAGGCCACCATCCGTCGGGGACGCCGGTTTTTTTCAAGATGAAACTTTGTCCGACTTATCCGACCTGTCGAATTTGTCGGACTTGTCGCTCATGTTTCACAGAAATATTATACCGTTCTTTTTTATAAAGGCAAATGGAAGATATGACCCGTTGCCTCCTTTCTTGTCTCTTATTCTTGTTCTTTTCTTCCTTACCAGCCCAGCAGACCACCTCGGCAAAAGATCCGCAAAATATCGAACAATTTTTGCGAGTATGGCGCAGCGACAAGAGCCAGGATCCTCGGCAGAGTCCAATGTATCTTAAACCCGGGGCAATGGAACTGCGGGAGACAACAGATGGAATATACCAATGGGTGGCAAGCGAAGGGGTACATATCTGGCAAGGCAAAGAAGATAACCCTCTGTTAGAACTTATGTGCCAAGAAGCTGTGGTCTGGATCAAACCTGCTGCCACACCTGGCATATCTAAAGCACACAAGCCAATAGCAGACAACAAGTCGCGGCTGGCCGCCATCCAGGAGAAGCTGGAAGTGGCACGCCTCTATGCCGAAGGCAGCGTAATGTTACGCTGGGGCAACAATATTTTGTACGGAGAGCGGCTGTTTTTCGATTTGCTGCGTAACCGAGGGGTTATCTTGCATTCCTCACTACGTGGCAGCACCGACTACGAAAAACGTAAGTTGCCGCTGCATGTACGGGCGCAGGAAATTTGGATTCACTCCGAATACGATTTCCTCGCCATCGAGGCAGCAGTCTCCACCTGCCAGTTCGGCAGCCCGCATTACCAGTTCGGTGCCCGCGAGATTCATGTAGTGCGCGATGACAAGGCTGCCACCATCCAGGGTTATGACAATGTCTTGTATGGCGCCGGTATACCGCTCTTCTATTTCCCTTATCTTGGCTGGTCTACCGATCAGGAATGGCCCATCCAGTCTTTTCATGCCGGTCGCTCTTCACGTTTCGGCTATTTTGTGGAAACGACATGGCGTGGCACGCTGTATCAACGAGGCAAAGGAGAAGATTTTCCGCTCGATAAACTGCGTTGGCTACTAGATGTTGATGTGCGACAAGAGCGCGGTATCGGTCTGGGCCCGCAACTCGTTTACAAAGGAAGTTGGCCGGAAAAAAGCTCCTTCAACGGGCACATCCGTGGCTATTTTGTGCGCGACCAACCGTTAAACGAACTGGGCACTGGATTGCAAAGTGGCCCTAGCGAGGATGATGAAGCGAGATGGCAAAATCGCCACCGCTTTTACCTGTTGCACCGGCACGAATTTCCCGGACGACTTACGCTTGACACAGAAATTTCCCAGATTTCAGATCGCCATCTGTTGACCGACTTTTTTGAGGAAGACGCACGCGAAACAAAAGAGCAGGAAACTTACCTCTATGGCAAAAAGTTGTGGGAAAATCATGCCGCCAGTCTGCTGCTGCGCTACAGTATCAACGATTTTCAGACGCAGACGGCGTATCTGCCGCAATTTACCTATTATATAATGCATGAACCTTTGGCTGCGGAGTGGGGTGGCCCATGGTATTTTTCTTCACGCCTGGAAACTTCTTATGTCCGCCGGCAGGATGATACAGAGAACCCAACGGCGTTTTTTGGCGAGAAGAACTTCCGTGTAGATTGGCAAAATACGCTGTCGCGCAAATGGAGTGTCGGGCCTTTTTTTGTTACCCCATTTGCCACAAGCCGCTTGAGCTATTTTGCCAACGGGCGTGAAGAAGATCACTTGCTGCGCCGCAGTGGTGAATTTGGCATAGACGTGGCGACCAATTTCTATCGTCTGTACAGCGTTGACAGTGAACTTTTTGCCATACATAATTTGTTGCACGTGATGACACCTGGCGTAAGATACGCATGGCTCTATGCCAATACGGAATCGCCGGGTCACCTCATACCTTTCGACACCATGGAAACCGTTGACAAAGTGCAAAAAATCGACTTTCGCCTGACCAATCGTTTCAAGACAGTGCGCAACGGCAATATCGTGCAGTTTCTGTTCCTTGAGGCCGAGCTGTCTTGTTTCCCTGAACGCGACATAGAAGGCATCGTCGGTGTGGCGGCAAAACTGGATCCGCTCAAACTCGACTGGCAATGGCAGATTTCACACTCACTCTCGTGGTACGCGCGCGCCGAGTATGACTTCGCGGTGCGTGATTGGAGCAAAGCGGTAGCCCGTCTGACATGGAATCTTATGCCCGACTGGCAATTCGTGTTGGATAGCCGTTACCAGCGCAAGATCGAGCTAATCACCACCGCCACAGTCTCTTACTACCCAAGCCACAAATGGGGACTACATCTGTCAACACAATATGAATTCACGGAAAATTTCAGCGATCACAGGTTGCGTGAAATCCGTTTTACCCTGCAGCGCAGGTTACACGATTTCGTGCTGGATATTCAGGTACGCCGTGATATAGTTGACAGTAACACCTCACTCGTGGCCAACTTCTATCCGCTTGATCTGATGAAGACCGGATTCAGCAGACAAAATGAGCTGGAACAAGAGCCACCGTCCAATAGCGATACGTTTCTTGCAAGATGAAAGGGAAGCATAATGGCACGACCAGGTTATCTTGATTTTTACTGTCCCTTTTGTGGTAGAAAGAGTAGTCTTAAAGAGAGTCTGGAACCTTTGGATAAAAAAAAGTTGTGCCGGGGATGTAACCAGATTTTCGTCCTCACAACAGACAACTTGCTTCCACCACAGCACCAGCTTGCCCCTACCCCTGTTATAGAGATCAAGACGTCGGGACAACCTGCGGGTCTTTGTTTTATAGAGGAAACCGGCGAATCACCTATCAGCGACAACATGCCCACGCAGCCTATGTCTCCTGTAGAGATCGTCATTGCAGCTTTGCCTGCCGGTAAAAGCGATCTTGCGTTTCTGGAGAGCGATCCCGTTCCCGTCAACGGCCACCAGAAAACAGAGGTAA
This sequence comes from Planctomycetota bacterium, assembly GCA_020057085.1. GTDB lineage: Bacteria > Planctomycetota > Uabimicrobiia > Uabimicrobiales > JABWCH01 > JAGVGO01. The sequence continues at coordinate 36,287 of JAGVGO010000221.1, forward strand.
TACCGCAATTCTCAGCGCAGATGGCAAGCGTCGCCCCTGATTTTACCGCACCACCTCAGCAAAGCATAGAAGACCAGAGTGATCGCATGCTGCCTGTTCTTTTCTGCGTCCTCGTCGCCGCCATATGCGCCAGTGTCTATTACGTGCGAGAGATAAGACCACAGAAGAAAGCGACGCGTGATGTGCGCGCAAGCAAACCGGTGACAGAGCCTGATAAAACAAGCGGCCAGGCCGCTACCGTGTCTACGGACAGCGAAGAGGAGGCGTTCAAAGATATCGGTCGCCTTGCCGAAAAAACCCCGTCCGAGCGCTACCAGAAGTGGCAAGCTTTCCGGCAATTCATGAGCCAATACCCGCAAGGCCGTTTCCAGACCAAAGCCAGAGAAAACAGCGAGATATTGGAACAAAACTTACAACAGACCGCCACACAATGGTTTCAGGAAATAGAGCTGGCAGTGAGTAAAGGAGAGTGTATTGTCGCCTGGAATAAATACCAGGCCTTCCCGTCGGCCTTGTTGCAATTGACCGACAAGAGATGCGAACAATATAAAACGAGATTGCTACACCTGGAACAGCAGATTGCCGGCACTGTAGTCAGCCTGTTGACACAAGAAGCGGAGAAGCTCAACGCGGCCATTGCCAACAACCTGGATGTATCGCAGAGAATTTCGCAAAAATGGCAGCAGGAGTCGCCCACTGTCTGGCAGGAATGGCTAGACAAGTGGCCCGCAGCGAAACAGGCTTTTAGCAAGAACGAAGAAATTGCCAACGCACTGCAGAAACATCTGGTGGTGCAACAGCAAAAAAAGGCCGAACAGGAAAAAGCGCGGCAACAAAAACTGGCACAAATAGAGGCACTCTTCAGTGAATTCATGGCCAGTTACCCCAAAAAGATGAAAAACAAAGATTACAAAGGCGCTAATCTGCAACTGGAAGAACTGGCTCAGACTGCCGACAAGCTGTTCAATGAAATCGGGGAACGTCCCCGTTACGAGTGGATATTGGCCTGGCAGAAAGAACAACGATGCATACAAAAAGCCTTGCTACAGGTAGAGAAAAAAACAGACCACCACAAAGGCCTTTCGCGTACTTTCCGAGTCAACGGTCGAGAAGTGAAGGGAACGATCCACCACTCTCAACAAGGGAAAATCTATCTGCAAATGGCTCTGGCGGTCATTGCTTATCCATTACATCTTTTTGGCGCTGAAGATCTGTATTACCTGAGCGGGTACAGCCAGGAACCTGATATGATCTACGCCGTGGCAGTCTGGTTTTTCTATGAAAATAACAGCGAAAAAGCAAACCAATATTTTGCTCTGGTCAAAGATTCGCGCCTCCAGCTCCTCATGCAAAAGTTTTATCCGACCATAGCCTGGGTGCATGCTATAAAAAATAAGTGAGGGGAGAGTATGCCGACTGAAGGATTGTCGTTGCTGTTGCCGTTTTTTGAAGGCTCGCAGTTGGGCAATTATGTCATTCAAGGCAAGCTGGGAGCAGGCGGCATGGGTGTCGTATACCGGGCCAAAGACACGACACTGCTACGCCAGGTTGCCATCAAAGTTATAAAAACGGGCGAAGCCGGCCATGCCATGGAGCGTTTTTTACGGGAACTGGAAATTTCGGCGCATCTGGACCATCCGCACATCGTCAAAATATACCATGTCGGCGTATGCAATAAATTTCCTTATTGCGTGATGGAATATATCCAGGGGTTGCCGCTTCTCGACTACGTAGAAACGCACTGTCTGCCGCTGGCCGGTAAGCTCACTATCATCAAAAAAATTGCCATGGCACTGGTTTATGCCCACAAGTACAAGGTCATACATCGCGACATCAAACCATCCAACATTCTGGTACGCGACAACGGCGATCCGGTATTGATGGACTTCGGTATAGCCAAAATCACCCAATCTGCAAATCGCTCGATCACTCGCAGTGGTGAGGTCGTCGGCACGCTCGAATATATGTCTCCAGAGCAGGCTGAGGGAAAAAAACGCGAGATAGATGCGCGCACAGACATCTATGGCCTGGGTGCCGTGTTATACCATCTGTTGACCGGCCGGCCGCCTGTGACCGGCTCTGGTATGATGGAAAAAATCTACAACGCAGCGGAAGGAAAAACGGTACCACCAAGCCAACTGGTCAATCATCTCCCGCTCAGTGTGGAAAAAATTTGCCTCAAAGCTTTGGAAAAAAAGCAAAGCAACCGTTATAGCGACGCCAAAGCTATGGTATCCGATATAGAGGCCTATCTGGAAGGCAAAGAATTGGCGTCAACCCGGCGCAATTGCGCAAGTAACAAAGTATCTCGCCTTTTGCACATGTCAACAGAAATATTGGTGACTGGTTTGCAGGTAGTGCTCAGGGTGAGAGATTTTTGCCGTGCAGCTTTGCTGAAAAAAAATATCTTCAGCTATATCCGGCTATTGACAGGGATAACAGCGGCCCTGATCGTTTTTTTTGGTTACCTGATCCTCGCTCCCAAGCCAGGCGAAGTCGGTAGTAAGTCTCCATCAGTCTTGGAAAAAAACATTGATAAGTCGCGCATCCTTTCTCTCTACCAATCCGGTCTTGAAAAATACAAAAAACGCGATTATCATGAAGCCTATTTTTATTGGGATTATGTCAGGCAAAAGATACTGGAAAATGAACGATTGGCAATGGATGAACAAATCAAGAAGATTGCCCAACAATTGTCGGATGATCTGATCGAAGTCGCTTTCGAAGCTGGAGAGTATCAAAAAGTATACGCTTTTTCTAGAGCCTCTTCCACTAAAGAAAAGCCTTTCTATATCCTCTGTTATATTGCTCGTGCTGCCTATCACTGCGGTTATACAGAGAAAGCGAAAACGATGTTCGAAGAGCTGGAAAAAGGCCTGACCTCCATTCCTGAAGCAGCGCAAAAATCTTACTTGCAGGTACTGAGTTATTACCGAGGGATGATCTTTTTCTCACAAAAACGCTGGGCTGCTGCTGCTGCAAAATTTAAAGAGGTCATCCATCTTGTTGAGCAAGACAAAACTCAACAAGAAAAAGCTTCGTTCGCTCCTGCTCTGTATCTCTATTATTGCGCCACTTACTTGGTTGACATAGACCAACCGATGACGCCGGAAGGGCAAGAAGCGATTAAAAATTACTTTTGGCAGGCGGCTTCATCTCACGATTTGACCTCGGAGGCGTTGCTGCACACTTTGTATCACGACACCCAGGCACGTTACTATCTGAAAATGGCCGAACTGTCCAAAGCCAAAGAGAGCGCAGGCAAAGTCATCGAGCATATTGAAGAATGCCTGAAAAATCAAGAGCTACAGGCTGAGTGGTACTATATTCGAGGCAAAGCTTACGCCATGCTCGGCCAAGCCGGCAAGGCACAACAAGACTTCGATGTCGCATGCCAACTGGCACCAGGGCAATTGGGGCCGTTTCTCGCCAAAATAGATTTGCTATGGCTCGATCCCAAACCGGCAGAACTACGCAACATTTTTTCCGAATTTCCGACGCGGATATTTAAAGGAATACACATACCGATCAATCTTTTTGCGCATGAATTTGCTCAACTGGCCGAATCATACGGCGTTCGTATACAGGGTATACCTTTTAACCAAGGGCTGTTCGACCATTATGCCCAACAATTATGGAGCGGTAAAGAAGAAGATATGCAGATAGCGCAAAAGGTAATAGCTTCCATGGTACCAACCAGTGTCGTAAAAAGAGCTTTAGGGCATCTTATGGCTGTTCGGCAAACCGATATCGAATTCATACATTCGCTGATGGAAAAGGCCGATGTGTACGAGCAAGCATGTCTGGGGCAGGAATGTTTGAGCCGACTGGCACGTGTACCATGGACAGGCACTATATGGCATGTGGAAAATTTCTATCCAAAGCATACCGACAGACTAAAAGAGATTCTGGCGGACGAGCGACAAAACATGTTTTTGCGTTTTCTGGCGGCACGGGTACTCACTGGCCTGCCCAGTCTCGAAGAGAGGGAAAGCCTATGGCAAAAATATTTGCAGGAGGCCGGACAAACGAATGATATGACTGCTACCATTATGGTGGCGCATGCTTTTCTGCAGCTTGGCTATGTTCACACTATCAGCGATTCCAATTTCAATCACTTGGCCGCTCAATGGATTAAACAACAACGCCCTCACGATGCGGCCAATCAGTTTCTCGAATGTCTGCTGGCCGATATTTTGTTGCCGGCCGACCCCACAGGTCTGGATATCTTGATCGCCATGCTCGATCTGCCGAGCAAACGCAGCAAGCTGATGGCAGCCTCACGTTTTCTCTGGCCACAACGCCTTCCGCCTGCGGTTTTCTCCAAGTTATTGCAGGTCTTACGCGATGGTATCTTCAATGGAAGTGAGCAAACGAGCAACCAGGATGAGCTGTCTACCCTGTGCCAGACTGCGACATTGTCTATGTTTTGCCGTTTTTTGACATTGAGCGAAATAGATGCACAAATGCAATGGCAAATCATGGTAGATCAGCATTTTCTGCAGCAAACGTTCGCATATTTACATCAACGACTGCGGCTGGCAAACCCGCCTCTGCAAAATGCAATCTTGCAATTCTGGCGCGAAGCGGCGCGCCTACTGGTCATCAATGATGACAACGATCTGATACGGCAAATGCACAAAAAGATTCGCCCGTTATGGACCAATCCTGACCCGTTGGTCCGCTATCAGGCGCTCATGGCATCTTCTGCCTTGTTCGATCCCAAACTAATGGAAAAAATCTCGCCGGCCGAAGATGCAAATTTGTTGGAGAACATAGCCTGTTTACTTGGTGCTGCCAGTTCGGCGTCTATGGAAATCTACCGACAAAAAGCCTGGTTTTCTCTTTTGCGCGTGATAGGCAAAAACCAATTGATGGAAACAAAGAACTGGCGTATGCGTATGATTCTCCTTTACCTGGTGGGTAGCGAAGCCGGGCACAGTGTCTTTCACTCGCAAATTCAAGCAGCACTACAAGACCCAGAGCCTTATATGCGATGCGTAGGCATCGTCTGCATGGGCCGTTGGTCGCAAGTTAACAAGACATTTCTCGACCGCTTGCGTCAAATGGCACGCGAAGATACTGATCATATGGTACGGGCGACTGCTCTGGGTATGCTCATTCATCACACATACAAGCAGCAATCGCCCGATGCCGAGAACTGGCACCAATATGCCAAGCAAAGTCACGAGTGCGCAAGCGAAGATTATGCACTCGCCGTAGGATGGGGCTATAGTATCCCCTGGGAACTTTACATCTTTGCCTCGCCATTTTTACGCAGTAAATTCAATTGGCAGGAAGAACAACATTGGGCACATATTGCATGTGAGCTGGTGCAGCACTGCAAAGATCTAGCAACACGCAAGGAATATATGCTGCGGTTGCAAAAAAGTCTGGATATCCTGGAAAAATATAAAAATTTGCCCATATACCAGGAACACACCTACTTGTTAGCCTTGCTGTATGAACAAGAGGGACGATATAAGGATGCCAGCGATTTCTTGGCTAAGATCATCGGTGAATTGGCAATACAGGATACACGTTTTATCTGGATGTGGACCCAGTTGATGGTGCGTCAAGATCGTATCCGTGAGGCACAACAGAGAATCGAGGAGTTGCTGGCCCGGAGCGAGCAATACCAAACGGAAGATTACGCGACTAAGCAAGCTTTAACCAAACACCAGGCGCAACTACTACGTAGCCTGGCACTGTTATGTCTGGCGCAAGGCAACAAGAGCAGAGGACGACAGCTTCTGTTGCAACAATATCTGCTATACCCACAACAGCCGGATGGCCTGCAAGCCTGGGCAGAATTTTATTATGCCGAGCACGAAGATTTACGTGCCTCTTATGCCTTGCAAAAGATGCAAGAGTGGGTGCCTAAAAACTGTGAATTTTCTTTGTCTCTAGCCAGGCTCGCGGCGCGAAATAACGATTTGTCAAAGGTAATTTTGTATGTACGCTGGGCTAAATTGCAAAATTCTTCCCTCAACTGCAGAGATGTGGAGAAATACCAGGAGTTGCAACCTTTTGTCGCTCACCCCAAGATACAAAAAATAGTCGACGGCAAAGAATAGCAGGGCCATTTCATTCTCCGCGTGAGGGTATCAGCGCGACGTATCTTTTATTGTCAAACTATTCTTTGACCAGCACATGGTAAAAGGTTCCATCTTCGCCTACCACGTTTTTCTTACTGCACAGGGCAAAAGTCTGGTTGTTGTAGATAGCTCTCAAACGGAAGCCGGCCAGGCTGGTGAGACGCACAAAATCGTGGTAATGCCACAGGCGCAGATTGTGGTCTTCACTGAAGGAGAAAGTTTTGCCGTGGTCGTCCACTTGCATGCTGACGGTAACGTGGCGGATCTTATGCTCTTCGTCGTAGCGGTCGGGATTCCAGGAAACGGCAATTTTGATACCGTCCTGCTCGGCCGCCCAGCTTTGATCTTGCGGGTTTTCGTTTTTGATGTCGTTGCAGGCATAAGAAAATTCCAGGATGTAGGCGGCACCTTTGCGCAATGTTTGCGCCATGTTACTGAAGTGTTGCAACACTTCTTCGTCGCTTACGCAGTAACAGATACTGCTGAGTAGATTCAAGCTGGCATCGTATTTTTTGTTGAATTTCATGACACGCATGTCGCCTTGCAACACTTCGGCCTTGTCACCACAGCCCTCTTTCTGCACCAGTTCTTTGGCATACTTCACCATGCCATCGCTCAAATCGTAAGCGGTCACCCGATAGCCGCGTTTGGCAAAACTGGTGATAAATGTACCGGTACCGCAAGCCACTTCCAGGATACTCTTGACCTGCAGCCTGGAATATTTTTTGAAACAGTCGAGATAAAAATCGGTTTCCTCCGCCACATCGCGGTTGAAACCTTTACTGGTAAAGGCGATGTCGTAATATTTCGCCTGATCGTAAAATTGCTTGGTTTCCACGTATTTTTCCTGTTTTATTCTTTAATGAACACGGTGTAGAGCGGCTGGTCTTCGCCAGTCACTCGCTTGTTCGGCAACAGCTCGAACTTGTCGGTATAGACGGCCTTGAGCCGGAATCCGGCGAGGCGGCTTAAACGTTGTAAATCGTCATAGAACCACAGCCGCAGGTTGTGTTCTTCGACAAACGATAATTTCTTGCCATTGTCGTCAACCTCCATCTTGACGGTGACGTGGCGGATTTTCTTGTCTTTGTCGTAAGAGTCCGGCGACCACAAAGTTTTGGTCTTGATGCCATCGCGTTCCATCTCCCACTCTTCGAGCCAGCCCTGACCGGGTGCGCGCTCTTTTTCGATGTTGTCGTAAGCATAACCGAACTCGGTTACGTACACGGCACCTTTGCGCAGCGAACTGACCATGCTGACGAAGTGGTTCAGGATATCTTCATCGCTCGACAAGTAGCTCAAGCTGGTGAACGGGGTGACGGCGGCGTCATATTTTTTGTTGAATTTCATCGTCCGCATGTCGCCTTGAACTGCCTCCGCCTTGTCGGCAAGGCCTGCTTTTTGTGCCCGTTCTCTGGCACACACCACCATGTTGGCGCTGATGTCATAGCCGGTGATGTGGTAGCCACGTTTGGCAAACGACACGAGGTAAAGACCGCTGCCGCAGCCTGCTTCGATGATCTTTTTCACCTTGAACGGCGGGTATTCATTGAAACAACGCACGAAAAAATCGGTTTCAGGGGTGAGATCCCGGTCAAAAGCAATGTCATAGTACTTAGCTAAATCGTAAAGTTGTGTAGTTTCCACACTACTTCTTCCTTATTTAAGAAAAACTTTAAGTAATGCTCGTAGCCGCAACCTTTACGGTTGCGCCGCGATTTCTAAAACATGACGACGCAGGCATAAAGCCTGCGACTACAATCTTTTTGCCATCACATTGGTCAATTGCAGAGGTAGAAATTATTTACCGTGTAAGACCTTCATCTTACTCAACTTTTCAGTCATTTCAAACAAATTTTTGCTGTTGCGACTACTTGACGATCCACACCAACAACACTACACCCACGCACAATACCAGCAAAGTCGAGACAAAGCCAAAGCGCAGATATTCAAAAAAACCGAGTGGATAATCTTTTTTCGCTTTTTCTGCGACAATGATGTTGGCGACCGAGCCGATCAAAGTGAAATTGCCCGCCACGGTAGTGACAAATGCCAGCAGTACCCAGCCGAGTTCTGATGAACCGAGTTGTGGCATATGTGGGCCGGCCAGCATGACCATCGGCACGTTGGAAACGATCTGCGAGCCGATCGTCATAAAGGCGGAAAATATGGCTACGCCGCCCGGTTGAGCCAAATTCATATGAGGTGACAGACAGTTCCAGCACTCTTCTACCAGGCCGGTCTTGGCTAAGGCCTTGACGACGATAAAAAGCGAACAAAAAAAGATCAAAAGTGCCCAGTCCACGCGTGAAAAGGCTTCGCGAGGATCTTTACGTTCCGAGAGGATGAGAATCACACAGCCGCCCACAGCGGTGTAGCCCAGATGGAAACCTGCGAAAAATCCGGCAATGACGAGCAGAGTCACCAGGCTGACGATTTTGAGACGCCGGTAATCAACAACAACACTTAGCTGTTCGGATAATTCCATTGTTTTGGGAAGCACTCGCCGATAATACAGTCGCAGCAGCAGAATATTGAGAACGACGCCGATCAGCGAAGCCGCTCCTGCATACATGAGAAACTGGGCAAACGGAAATTTACTCATGCTGCCGATAATCATGTTTTGCGGGTTGCCTACCAGGGTGGCGGCGCTGCCGATATTGGCCGAGGTAGCGATGGCGATGAGATACGGTCCCATAGGCAGCTTGGCTCTGCGACAGGTAGCTATCACAACCGGTGTCATAAAGAGGCAAACGGTATCGTTGACCAGGAAAGCCGAAAGCAAAGCGGACAGCAAAGCGACCATTTCGAGTAGATACCAAGGGCTTTTGCACAAAGCGATAGCTTTGCTCGCCAGCCATTCAAAGAAACCGGCGTTGTCCAGATAGACAGTGAGTAGCATCGTGCCGAAAAGTAAGACAATTGTGTCGTGGTCAATGGCATGGTAACTTTCTTCCGGGGTCAGCGCGCCTACCGCGACCATCAACACTGCTCCCAAGAGAGCACCGGCAGGTCGGCCTATCGGCAATAGAGAAAGACGGCGGGCAGCAATCAACACATAGGTAAGGCCGAAAATCAAGAGTATCAGTGTCGTTTTCATAAAAAATCCTGGGAACGCCGAGCCCCAGCTCGGCCAAAAAATAAATTTACAGATCCTAAGACAATTATCTTACTCACCTTTTCAGCCATTTCAAACAAATTTTGTGAACTATGATGGTACTGTTGTTTTTGTGAGGCTGCCCGCGCGATGTTTGTGGGATTCTTCTCAAACACACAAAAAAAAGTAGCTGGTCTATCAATGTCCCACCCTGGATGTTATAATGGAGTGAAGTGGAAGTCCTGGAGCCGGCAAATCTGCGTGAGATGGTAACGGCCGAGATCAAGAAGATGGCGGCGATTTATGAGAAAGCATAGACTATTGTTCCGATTGGGCGTATCCAATAATTAGGGGGCATAGTAACTTTTTTGAAATAAGTACAAGAGTACAAGCCTATCACCTCTCCCCTGGCGGGCTGTTTTGTACCCACA
>JAGVGO010000043.1 GCA_020057085.1 Planctomycetota bacterium
AAACTGCCACGAAACTTGTGGGTACAAAACAGCCCGCCAGGGGAGAGGTTATACTCTACCCATAATTTTTCTATCCCCCCGAAGTGTTAGATACGCCCCATCAACGCATCAATCAAAATTCTGATTTTATTTTATCCATTGGCAACCGCAGAGACAAGAAAAAAATATGAAAGACGTTGCAGCCGCACGAAAAAACTTGACTTCTCCAGTCCGCGAAGTAGAATGCAAATATCTAAGTCGCTGTAAAAAAATAACTGCTACAAGTTGCTTGATCTTTTGCTCAATGGCGTCGTCGCGTCCTCAGTTACAGAGCTACGGCTATGCGCCTTCGGTCGCTTCTCGCCCTTGAGCAAAATTTCTGCGCAACTTGTAGTACTTATTTTTTTACAGCTCCTAATTTGCTCTTTACATCGTAACCACCAATTTTTCAATAAGCAGTCACTTTCATCGCTTCCAGGCCGCCCCGTTCGTCAGCCTCACTCTCGTCAAAACTTCTTTTTTCCATTCAGTCATGGAGAATTCGTCATGGATTTGTTTTTGCTCGCTTTGTCGTTATTGGGTACTGGAGGTACCCTGGCGCTTCTTGTCGCAAGAAATGCCAAACTGCCTTCGCTCTTGGGAACAGGAAGCGCCGTGATCGCCGGTATCATTGGCCTTATCCCGGCAGTGCAGGCACTACTGGGAAAACACTTGAGCTTCACTGCGGCGTGGGCCATGCCCTACGCTTCCTTTTCCCTGGAGATAGATGCCCTGTCAGGCTTTTTTCTCATCATCATCCTGGGGCTGTCGCTTCTCGCTGCGATATACGGCAAGGAGTACATGCAACACTATGCCGACCGTCACAACCTGGGGGCGCACTGGTTTTTCTTCAATCTCCTCACCGTGTCTATGGCGCTCGTGGTCACCGCGGCCAATGGTGTCCTCTTCCTGATCGCCTGGGAACTCATGGCTGTCTCTTCCTACTTTCTCGTGACTTTCGAGGACGAACGTGCCGAGGTGCGCCAGGCAGGCTTTATTTATCTTGTCGCCACCCATCTCGGCACAGCCTTCTTGCTGGTGATGTTCTGGTTGTTGGCAGGTCAGGCAGGAAATTCCATGGATTTCGCCAAATTCGCCACGCTGCCGAAACTTTCTCCGGCGCTGGCGGGCGTGATTTTCGTGTGCAGTGTCATCGGCTTCGGCGCCAAGGCCGGTATTATGCCTTTCCATGTCTGGCTTCCGGAAGCCCATCCGGCGGCTCCGAGCCACGTTTCGGCTATCATGTCTGGTGTAATGATCAAGACTGGTATCTACGGCATTTTGCGCATCTGCACATTTTTAGTTCACGGTGTCCCGCCGGCATGGTGGGGTAGCCTGCTCATCACTATCGGTCTTATCTCTGGTGTACTAGGCATTCTCTTTGCCGTATCCCAGAGCGATCTCAAACGGCTGCTTGCATACTCCAGCGTCGAGAACATCGGTATTGTCACGCTTGGCATAGGCATCGGGCTTTTGGGTGTAAGCTACCGTATTCCCGTGGTGGCTGTCCTTGGCTTTCTCGGTAGCTTTCTCCACATTTTCAACCACTGTCTGATGAAGGGGCTTCTCTTTTTCAATGCCGGCACCGTGTTACACACCACACACGTACGCGACATGAATTTGCTGGGCGGTCTCAGTAAAAAGATGCCTGTGAGCAGCGTCTCCTTCCTGGTCGGCTCGGTTGCTATTTGTGGTTTGCCGCCGCTCAATGGTTTTATCGGTGAGTTTTGCATCTACCTGGCCTCTTTCTTTTGCCTGACCGAGAGCCGCAGCATGCAGGCCATGCTGGGCTTTCCTGTCGCTATCATTCTTCATCTGGCAGTGATCGGTGGGCTTGCTGCGGCCTGTTTTGGCAAGGCGTTTTCCATCGCTTATTTAGGCGAAGCCCGCAGTACTCATGGCGAGCATGCGCACGACCCCAAAGCCGCCATGCTGTGGCCGATGATTTTTTTGAGTGCCGCTTGCATCCTGGTAAGCATAGGATTGATGTTCGGTGCCGCCTACTTGCTGCAGCCGCTGCTCCATGTTGTCATGCCCGACATTGATGTCGCACCACACCTCGCACTGCTCTGTGATATTCTGTATCAACTGCTGCAGGTAATCGCCATTGGGCTAGGCATCTTGCTACTGGTTGCTCTCTTACGTGCCTGGCTCATGTCAGGCAAGAGTGTCACGCACGCTGTCACCTGGGATTGCGGTTATCTGGCACCGAATGTCAAGATGCAGTATACTGCTTCTTCATTTGCCCAGCCCATCGTTGACATGAATGCTGCTATCTTGCGCACACAGAAAAAAATAGAGCGCGCGGCAGGATACTTTCCGTCAAACGCACATTTTCTGTCAACGACCATGGACACTTTCATGCAGCGATTCTACCGGCCATTGCTACTCGGTATACGCCGGCTGTTCGCCAAACTGGACTGGCTGCAACATGGCCATCTCCACCTGTATCTTTTGTACATTGCCGTCACTCTGGTTGTTCTGTTGATCTGCTACGTAGGGTTAAAATAATGTCGGAACTGTGGATTTCTATAGGACTCTATGTGGGCGCGCTCGTGTTGTCGCCCATGTTGCTCGGTATCATGCCGCGCGTCAAGGCCTGGTTTGCCGGACGGCAAGGCCAGCCTTTGTTGCAGGTATATTACGACCTGGCGCGGTTACTCAGGAAAGGGGCCGTGTACAGCGTCACCACCAGTTGGGTGTTTCGCTTCGGCCCGCTGTTGGGACTGTCCGTTATGTTGCTCGCACTCACCATGCTGCCGATGCTCGGTTTTCCCAGCCTGCTTCATTTTAGCGGAGACCTCTTGCTCTTTATCTATCTGCTGGCGCTCGCCCGGTTTTTCCTCATGCTCGCCGCCATGGACACCGGCTCCAGTTTCGAGGGCATGGGCGCCAGCCGCGAGGCGATGTTCAGCTTGCTGGCCGAGCCGACGCTGTTTTTGGTGCTTACCACCATGCTCATGCACACGGGTAAGCTCTCTCTGTCGGAGATGTTCACGGCACTCAATGAAGCGGCCATGGATATTCCCCTGCACAACCTCATGCTCATGGCGGTCGCTTTCTTTATCGTGTTGCTCGTGGAAAACTGCCGCGTGCCGTTCGATGATCCCACCACCCACCTGGAACTGACCATGATCCACGAAGTGATGGTGCTCGACAACAGCGGCCCTGACTTTGCTTTTATCACCTATACAGCCTGTCTCAAGCTGTGGCTGACGACCGCCATTCTGGCGCAGATTGTCGTGCCCGCTATACCCGGCGGCGCGACGTGGCATCGCCCGCTCTTGGTTTTCTGCGTAATGCTTCTCATCAGTATGATCATTGGCGTAGTCGAGTCTACGCTGGCTCGTCTGCGGCTCATCCGTCTCCCACGACTGCTCATCGGCGCAAGTATTATCGCCCTGCTCGCTTTTATGGTGACGAGATAATGTCGAGTTTAGGAGTTTTATCATGAAAGAATGGCTGGATACCAGCTTGATTTTCATTTTGCTCATCAATTTGTTGATTCTCGGGACAAGCCGCCTGGGTACTTTCGTCAA
>JAGVGO010000165.1 GCA_020057085.1 Planctomycetota bacterium
CCGATACCTCTGTGTCGGGGAAGCGGGAGGAACATGGTTCTTCTGCGCGTAACTTCAACTTCAACAACGGCAACGATAACTTGAACAACCGCAACAACTCCAACAACAACCGCGTTTTTGGGGTGCGTCAGGGAAGACGATGGCTTCACTTTTTACCTTTGAAAATCTTTACAAGGCTTACCTGGATTGCCGTCGCAAGAAACGCGGCAAGCCGGCAGCACTGGCGTTTGAGGCCAATGCCGAGCAAAATTTGCTTGAGCTTACGCAACAATTGGTACAACGGACCTATCGTCCATCTCCCTCGTTTTGCTTTGTTTCCCGCAACGACAAATACCGCGAGGTGTTTGCCAGCGATTTCCGCGACCGCATCCTGCACCATCTCTTGGTGCGTTACCTCGAAAAAATCTGGGAGCCGGTGTTTATCCACGACTCCTACGCCTGCCGCAAGACCAAAGGTACACACAAGGCGGTAGAGCGATTGCAACACTTCACACGCCAGGTCACGGCCAATGGTACCCGCCGCGCCTGGTTCTTGCAACTCGACATCCGCGCGTTTTTCCCTTCGATAGACCGGCAAATATTGCTCGATCTGGTGCTGTCGCGGCTCGCCAACGAAGAGATGCGCTGGCTGGCGCAGATGTTGATTCTGCACGACCCGACGCAAAGCCCTGTCTTCACCTGCACGCGCCGCAAGTGGAAAAAAATCCCTGCCCACAAGAGCCTGTTCACTGTCGAGCCTGGCAAGGGACTCCCCATCGGCAACCTGACGAGCCAGTTTTTCGCCAACATTTACCTCAACCGATTAGATCAGTTCATCAAGCATCATCTGAAAGCCAAGCACTACCTGCGCTACGTAGATGATCTGGTGTTGCTGCATGAAGACAGGCGGCAACTTTATGCCTGGAAGCAGGAAATCGAACATTTTTTGCAGCACAACCTGCAATTGCAACTGCATCCCAAACGGCAGATGGTGCGCCCGGTGTCCAACGGCATTGACTTCGTCGGCTACATCACGCGGCCTTCCCACCTGCTTGTGCGCAAGCGCACGGTGGCTAAATGCCGGGATTCTATCGAACGCCAGACCCAGGCTATGACGCACTCCAGCCCGCAAGCGACTACGCTATATTTCCCGCCGCCTTGCTACGAGAAACTGCGCGCCACCCTCAACTCGTACCTTGGCATTTTTCAACACGCCAGTTGCCACCACCTGTTCCAAGCGATATGGCAAAAGTTTACGTCCGTGCGAACTTTGTTTCATTGGCAAGGCTTTCGCGTCATCCCGCGCTGGAAACCACCCAAGCATCCTGCTCATTTGCACGCACAATACCGCTATTTCCGCGCCAGATTTCGCGGACGTATCTTGCTGCAAGTTGGCCGCTACCTCGAACTGTTCGACCGCGATGCCACGTGGGCTGCCCGAACGCTCGGTCTGGCACGACTCCACCCGCGCCGAGGCTTTTATGAGCGCTGCGGTGCGCCGCTTCGTAGCTGGGATACATGGCGGAAGCATCTGCAAGGACAAGAGGCGTTGCTTGTGATGCAAACAGGCCGCAACTCAGGAAACGTGATGGAGCGAGCGGCAGTAATGATAGATAGAGTAGTCGGAACCACGATGAGAGGAAGGATGCAAGGATGATGGGATAGCCTATCCTGACAATCCTGTCATCCTTCCGCTCATCCAGGTTCAAGACGGTTGGCGCTTGCAACTCCTGCCAAACGGATGTATACTTGGAAAAAGGCAACACACAAAGGAGACATCATGCGCATCGGCATCAACCCATGGGTAGATATTGCGTTCAAGTACCTGTTCGGCAGTCGGGAGAACAAGGAACTGTTGCTCGCCCTGGTCAACGCGGTACTCGAAGCGGCGGGCGACAAACCGGTAGTGGCGTTGGAACTGCTCAACCCATATAATCCAAAGCGAGCCGCTAAAGATAAACTGAGTATCGTTGACATCAAAGCCCAAAACGAGCATGGCGAGTGGTTCATTATTGAGGTGCAAGTCCAGGTTTATGGCTATTTTCTCAAACGCCTGCTGTACTACTGGGCGCGGATGTACCAGAGCCAGCTCAAAGAAAGTGAAAAATACGACCAGCTCAGGAAAGTAGCGGTGATCTGCTTTGCGGTAGAGAAGCTACCGCTTACCACGACCGGCTATTACAATTGTTTTCGCGTGCAGGAGATCCGCCACCACACGCCATTCAACGACGACCTGACGATTCACACCATCGAATTGCCCAAATTCCTACTGCCGCTCCAGAAAATCGCCAGCCCGCTCGAACAGTGGACCTACTTTTTAAAGTATGGCGAAAACTTGGATGACCAAAAGATACCAAAACAGTTGGAGGAACCAGCGATGACCAAAGCGATCAAAGAACTGAAGCTGTTTTCGCTCGACGACCACCGGCGTGAAGCTTATGAGCAGAGACTCAAAGCGATGCGTGATTACGAATCCAGCATGGCTGCCGAGTTCCAGAAAGGCGAGCAAATCGGCATCCAGGAAGGCGAACAAATCGGTTTGCAGAAAGGCAAACTGGAAGGCCGCCTGGAAGGCCGCCTGGAAGGCCGCGTTGAGGCTGCCAAAAATATGCTGCGTGAGGGATTGCCGGTACGTACTATCGCCAAAGTCACCGGCCTGACCCGCGAACAAATAGAACAGTTGCGCGACTAGTCGCAAGATAAACCAAAAGTGCGTTGGTTAGTAGCCCCTGCGAACACCCGCGCACTTTTTTGTTGAGGAACGTAGCGGTCCGAACCAGGATGAGTTGAAGGATGCAAGGATTAACACGATAGGCTATCCTGACAATCCCGTTATCCTTCCACGCATCGTGGTTCGGACTGTCAGCAGCGGCAGCAGCGGCGAGATTCCTTGCCATCGCCATGCCGTTTGTGATATAATTCGGGGAAAAAGGAGACCTCATGCGCATCGGCATCAAGCCACTCACTCTTTACTGTTGTCGAGGAGGACACGTTGGACGAATTTATCCAATGGCACGAGATTCTGCAAGAAATTCTGGACGAGAATCTGTCCCTGTTGTCTGGCAAAAAGATTAGCAGATGTGCCAGAGAACAGGCGCGGTATTTCCAGATAGACTACTACTGCGAAGCACAAGAGGCAGTTCAGGATGAACTGTCGGCCAAGAACATCACGCGGCCTTTTGAGCATTTCAAAACATACAATGTCATTGAATACAAGAGTATCGCGCAAGTACTCAACGAAGTCAGGTTTCGCGAGTATGTAGGCCGGACGCTGTTGGTCGAGAATCCAGTCGAAGGCGGATCGCACAAAGGGCAGGTGACCTTGACCATCTTGACCACTCGCTACCCTGAGCAGCTCATCGCCATGCCGCAATACGCCTTTGCGCAGATCAATGACTGGAAATACCGCAGTCGCTGGATCGAAGGTCTGGAGATTTACATCCTGGTGCAGAAAGGGATGCGTGGGAAGCAGGAAGGCGAAGCGCTGGCACTGTTACAAGTCTTGGAAGGCGACAAGTCACGGCAGGCCGAATCGTGGCAGACGCTTCTCAGACAGGAGCTGCATAACCTGGAAACTGTAAAAAAAATCATCCACAAAATCGGCAAGGAGGTATTTATGAACCTCGTCGCTACAATCAAAAACGAAGGCATCCAAGAAGGAATGAAAAGAGGCAAACTCGAAGGCAAACTCGAAGGCAAACTCGAAGGCAAACTCGAAGGCAAACTCGAAGGAATCGAAACCGCTCTGGAGATCAAATTCGGAGCGGATGGGCTGCGTTTTATGGAGGCAATACGCAAGATCAATAACCTTGAACGACTCAACGAGGTTCAGGGTTTTCTCAAGAAAGCCAAAGACATGGCAGAATTCGAGAACATGTTGGGCAACTGTAAGGTGTAAAGACGATACGGGGGCGTATACAGCGCAAATAACTATTGGCTGTGACCGGTGTTATCTCTAGCTCGCCACGTATGACGGCTACAACCACGCGGTAAAGGAAAAGGGCGGGAGGGCGAAACTCCTGCAAGGAACACTCAATGAAAACAGTACATCTCAAAAGCGCCAGCTACGACGCCTTTATCTACGCCCGCATGATCGCCCGTATCGAAGGGGAAGTGGAGGACGGCGATCTGGTGCAAGTGATAGACAAACACGGCAAGTTTTTTGGCTGGGGCTTCTACAATTCACGTTCACAGATCGGCCTGCGCATGTTTTCCCATCAGCATGCCATGCCGGATGACAAAGCCATCGCCGGCCGTATTCGTCAGGCCGTGGCGCTGCGCCGTGAGGTGCTGCAACTCGACAGCGTCGCTGACGCCTATCGTCTGGTGCATGCCGAAGGGGATGGCCTCAGCGGGCTTGTCGCCGACCGCTTTGGCGAATACGTGGTGATCGAACTGTTCAGTCTGGCCATGTTCCAGCGCCTCGATCTCATTCAGGATGCCATCGTAGACGCCGGTGTGCGCGTGAAAAATTTCGTCATGCGTGCCGACAAAGAGATAGCCGACCAGGAAGGGTTTCGCATGAGCGAGCTGTCCGGTAACAAGCCGCACCAGACGACCATCCGCGAGCACGGCGTACAGTTCCACGTCGAACTGTCGCGCGGCCATAAGACCGGCTTTTTCTGTGACCAGAGAGACAATCGTCTGGAGATATCCCGCCTCACTGCCGGCAAGAAGATGTTAGACCTCTGCTGTTACAGCGGCGGCTTTTCCTGCTATGCCGCCAAACTCGGCCAGGCGGCCGAGGTGACGGCGGTAGACCTCGACGAAACAGTGCTCCAGGTGGCGCGCCGCAATGCCGAACTCAACCAGGTGAAGATTACCTTCCACCATGCCGACGCCTTCCCCTTTTTGCGCGATGCCGGCCGCGAAGGCAAACGCTGGGATGTGGTGGTGGTTGACCCTTCCAAGTTTGTGTACCGCACCAACCAGATGGAAGAAGGACTCCTGAAATACAGCGATTTGAACCGCCTGGCCATGCAAGTGGTAGCCCCTGGCGGACTTCTCCTCACCTGCTCGTGCAGCGGCCTCGTTGACCAGCCGACGTTTCTCGACATCCTCGCGCGCGCGGCTCGCGCCGCCGGACGCGAGCTGCAGATTTTCCGCGTGAGCGGCGCCGGCTGTGACCATCCGGTCATGGCCGATGCCTTGAAAGCCTTCTATCTCAAGGCTGTCTGGGCACGGGTCGTGTGAAAATCACTTTTCGATCTCATCGGCGAGAGCCTGCGCATCGTACAGATTGCGTAGCGCCTCGATGATGAACGCACAGTGTACCGCCACGGCCCGACTTTTGGTTTCTTCGTAGACAAAGCGGCCGGACAGGCTCTCCATGTTGCCGTCGAAGATGATGCCAAGCTGCTCCCCTTTGCGGTTGACAACCGGCGAACCGGAGTTGCCGCCTGTGATGTCGCAGGTCGAAACAAAGTTGGCCGGTGTTGCCAGAGAAACTTTAGCGGCCCGTTCCCAGAAACGTGCGGGCAATTCGTAGTCGCCTTGCCGGTCAAAGCTGAGCGCACGATCATAGAGACCGTACAGCGTGGTTTTGTAAGGAGCCTGCGTGCCGTTCATCGGGTACCCCTTCACTTTGCCATAAGCCAGGCGCAAGGTAAAAGTCGCGTCAGGGTAGGCAGCCTTACCGTAGACAGCAAAGCGTGCCTGTGCGATCTTTTCGGTGGCCGGCATGAGTACGCTTTCGATATTTTTCTTGTTCCATTCTTCGCGTTCGCGCAACATAGGATCGAGTTTCCACGCCAGCGCGATGAGCGGATCGCTCGATTTACGCGCCTCCTCCTCGCCGCCGGCAATTAGTTCCTGACGCGCCTTGACGTAGGCCAACTGCGTGCCGCCAATCAACTCCTGTGCCGCCTCCTCCGGCTTTTTGCCGTTCAACACCAGCCGTATGAAAGGATCGTCAGTGCCGAGTTCGTCGAGCGACAGTTGCAACATGCCGGCCAGGCTGGCTTCTTCGAAGTCGGGATAAATCGGCGCGGACGACAACAGATAAAATTTCAGACGGTCCAGTTGCGATGCGTGAAAGCCATCGAGCCTCTCACTGTCGGGTTTCTTGGTTTCCACCACATAGCGCACGATGGTAAGCGCGATTCCCGCCAGCCGTGAGCCGCGTAAATTCTGATGGAATTGTTGTTTCGCCACTTCCGACTGTTTGTTCATGACGGTGGTGACGGTGTCCCATGCCCCGCTGTACATTTTGTGCCACTCCAGCTGCTCCCGGATCAATTTACGGAACGCATCTTCTCTTTGCTTGCAAGCCTCAAGCACCGCATGTTCCAGCAGTCCCTCATATTCGCCGGTATAAGCTTTTTTGCTGTTTTCCAGACCGAATATCTGTGGCAGGGCGCGCCGAGCCTGTTCAGCTCCTTTTTGGGCATAGGCGTTCAGGGTGGCAATGCGCCGGTGGAACAGATCGAGCATCATCGGATAGAAAAAATCACGCTGGTACTTCAGTTGTGCGTAGGTGGAAAGTCGTCGGGTAGAACCAGGATGACCGGCGACGAACACCAGCTCGTTGGCGCTGAACTCTTTCGAGTTCCAGCGCAGATAATGTTCGCAGACGAGCGGTTTGCCGTTTTCGTAGACGCGGAAAAACGCCACATCGAGGTCATGGCGCGGGTAGGTGAAATTGTCCGAGTCGCCGCCGAAAAAAGCGATCTGCCGCTCCGGCGCCATGACGAGCCGCACGTCGGTGTGCTTCTTGTACTGGTACATCCAGTATTCGCCGCTATAGTAGAGGCTAACCACATTGCAGGTGAGTCCGGTCTTGTCGTGATATTCCTGTTCCGCCCTGGCTATTTCAGCCTTGCGTGCCTTGAGCGCCTCATGTTCGCTCATTTCCGGCTTGACCACGCCACGGATGCGATCAGTAATATTTTCCATTGCCATGAGTACGTTGAGCTCCAGGTCGGCGCACTTGATTTCCTGTGCTGGCGTGGCCGCATAAAAACCGTCTTGCACATAATCTTGTTGCTCGCTCGACATTTTTTGCAATTGCCCGATGGCCACATGGTGATTGGTGGCAACGAGGCCATTTTTGCTGACAAACGACCCAGAGCCGCCATCCATGAAACGGACGCTGGACAGCCGGAGATGGTCGAGCCAATCCTGGCTAAGAGTGACATCGTATTTGGTTTGCAGTTGTTTGTTGGGTGGATTGTCGAAGGTCCACATGCCTTCATCGCTCAGTACTGCTGACCCGATAGTCAGAAGCAAAAATATGATGCAAAAAAACACCGGTGTGTGATGTTTGTGATACACAATATCTCTCCTTAAAAAGATTTTTTTTCCATGGCAGGCTTCGCTCCTTTATAACCGGTATATTCTTCCAGGTCATTTTGAGAACGGGTGCGTTCATAACGGGCGCATCCAAGTAATTAGGGGGCATAGTTATACTCTACCCATAATTTTTCTATCCCCCCGAAGTGTTAGATACGCTCCGGAACAACGACTAAAACTGCAACGGGTCTTTTTCCGACTCTGGCGGCGCTGCCATAAAATGTTTGCCGAGATCAGCCAGCGCACACAAGAGACAGATCATGGTGCCAAGCTGAAACAACGGCAGAATGGTGTAGAGCATATCCATGCCGCCCATCAACTGGGCAATGTTAGGGATTTTGTAACAGAGGTTCACCAGAATATCCACGCCGAAAAACACCAGGAGCAAGGATTTTGCCTTGCAGTCGGGCCATCTGGAAACGATACCGAAACCAATCACGTACAGTACAAAAAATAACCATGACGTAATTTGCCATAGAGTAGCAGACATTGAAAATTCCTTTCTATCAAGAAGCGACACTTTTGCCCTGATTTTACCAGATTTTTTCATAAAGTCGTGATAAAAAAAAGAAGTTGCATTATGAAGGCAAGGCTGTATAATGGAAAAGCACAGTAGTTTTGCGATATACATCATTTACCTAACTAGAAAGGCAGCAACTCATGCGTCTTTATGTGGTGTTTGCACTCCTTTGTTTTACCTGTGTCGTGGCCGGTTGCC
Source organism: Planctomycetota bacterium (assembly GCA_020057085.1). Taxonomy (GTDB): domain Bacteria; phylum Planctomycetota; class Uabimicrobiia; order Uabimicrobiales; family JABWCH01; genus JAGVGO01. The sequence continues at coordinate 7,988 of JAGVGO010000165.1, forward strand.
ATACCCATGAACAACTCGATAATTTTGGAAGATGCCAGGAATGCAAATTCTGCACGCGCCCGGCAGCAAATGAAAACTGGAAACTGACCATGGAAACCAAAGCCGCTTCCACTGAAAAAGGCATGGTGGATGCGGAAACAATGGAAAAAACGGACCAAATTTTCCAGTGGGTCGAAGTTTACAAAAATTTACAAACCCTGCATACAGCATACCTCTCTCGCCTGAAGGACAGCAAACCCTGGTATACTGCCTACAGCAAATGCGAAATTACCAATCAGTCGTGGGAACAGTATTGGCAAACGATGACAGATGTGGCGATTCAATTGTTGAAGCTCAAGGAAATAATCGCCAAACGACTGGGTTATCTGTTGAGCCGCGAAGGTATACCTGTTGCGGAAACAGAGGCTACCCTGGCCATGCTTAACTGCTTGAAACAGGAGCTAGACATTTACGGCGACGACCTGATAAAAATCATACAGATTTTAGACAACCGCAAAGTTCTTCCCCAGCTTCCTGCTAAAGACAAATTGCCACAAGCCATGCAAAGTTTTGCCGAAGTGGCCTTTAGCGCAGAAAGAGACCACGCCGGCGGCATCGAAATGGGAAGCGACAGGATGCTGGAACAGATCAAGACGAATATACAAAATATAGAAAAAGTCACGGGAAGAAAATAGTAGGGAAGAAACCGCCACGCATGATTGATTGGGAAAATATCCGACAGGAATGTATTCAATCGGGAGCGATTATCAAAATGAACAGGCAGGATGTGCTCCCGTTGCCATCTTTTTTCCGTGAAACCGATCTGGGGCTTTCCAAAGGTGCCATCCGCCAGTACCGCGATGGAAAGCCTACCAACAGTCTGCATTTACATGAGTTCCCCGACTTTTTTTTGGTACACGTAGACACCTTCAATGCCGAATTTCACCCGGTAGCACATGGCATTGTTGATACTCCAGGCATCGCACTGGCTGTAATCGGCGGCGCAATTGCCACTTTTTTGTTGTGCAAAAGTATAGACAGTATCAGTTTTCTACCGGCAGAACCAGAAAAGAATTCTGTATAGTCTGCGTGCATTTTGTCTTCATTTGCGAAAGGCAGATGTCGTGACGAGCAAGCCAGTTTACTGCCTGCTGATCGAACCCGACAACCATCTTGCAGCCAATCTCCAAGAAAGTTTGCATAAGTATCTTGGCCATCCAGAGATACATGTCGTTACCATAGCAGAGGCCAAAGAGGCGATAGACCTGTTGAGCCATGCGTTACACTTCGACATTGCCGTGATACCATTGCCTTTGGCCCAAGACGTAATGGATATCTTTGTGCAATGGCTGCCAAGGACACTTATCATTGCGCTCAAAGAGCCGTCTGCCCCCTCTTTTCCTCACGCTATGCGTCCCCAAATATGGGATTGGCTGCACAGGCCAATAGATATGCAACAATTTGCATCTATTGCCCAACGCGCCGGCCAGGAACTCAAACATCATGGGATCGTCAGCGATATTTCAGCAGGGCAAATCGCTTTACTCTTGGAGCAAAAGCTGGCGCTCTCCAGTTGGCTGGAACCGATGCTGGAACCGGCTTTGCACTTGACGGGCAGCAAAGCTGCGATGTTGCTACTCGGACTACAAGGTAAAACATGGCGAGCTGCCATCTATCGCAACATGTCGGCGGAAGTTGCGCAAACTATCGCAGACAAAGTGATGCAGCAAATGTTTTCCTGGCAAGGTATGGAAAACAGCGGACAGCCGGTGTCATGCCTGCTGCCACAGGCAGACGGGAGTGAGGTGTTGGTGACATTGTTTGCCGAAAATGGCAGTTGGCTGGGTCTCTTGGCACTGCAACTCGGTGATCTGCCGATACAAGAACGAATGGGACTGTGGAACATATTTTGTGCTCAGCTCATGCCAGCCATCCAACTGGCAGCAAGCATAAGCAAAACTCTAAAGAGCGATGAGGAAGTTAGCCAGGCACTCGCCAAAGCCCAACAAGAATTGGTGCAAACCATCAAACTGGCCAGTATCGGCGAACTGGCTGCCGGTATTGCCCATGATATCAATACCCCGCTTACCTGTATTGTCGGGTTTATCCGTCTGTTCCTGCGTTTTCTCGACCGCCCGAACATTACGAGCGGCGAGCTCATCTCGATACGCCACTATCTTGACAAAGCCTGTCAGGAGGTAGAACGCTGCCAGGAAATCATTACCAATCTGTTGTTGTTCGCGCGCAAAGAAAGCAAAACATTCCAGCCGTTTTCCATAAGCGATGTCATACAGCGTGCCTATACTCTGTTGCAAGAACAACTGCACCAGCACAAAGTGGAATTTTCTCAAGACATTCCGTCCAATTTGCCGCTCGTTATAGGTAATGCCAATCAAATTCAGCAGGTGCTGATCAACCTGATGGTGAATGCCAAAAATGCCATGCCGCAAGGAGGCAAGCTGCATATCCGCATCGCCGCACTGACCGAGAAGGTGCTTATCGAAGTGAGCGACACCGGCATAGGCATAGCCAAAGAAAATTTGTCGCATCTGTTCGAGCCTTTCTACACCACCAGTCCTACCGGCAAGGGTACCGGCCTTGGCCTCTCGATGAGCAAGAAGATCGTCTCCGAACATCACGGCGATATCCGCGTGGCGAGCGAAGCAGGCAAAGGCACTACTTTCACCATCGAGTTGCTACAGGCAGATGCCGGCAAGACAACGAGGTAATGGATGCCGCCGCGCCCTAAAGTGGGACAGATTGTGCGGCTTCTGTCGCTTCACTACCCTGCCGCCAGTTGCAGTCTTGTGTTTCGTAACGCTTACGAGCTGCTCATCGCCACCATTTTGTCGGCGCAATGCACCGACCGCCGTGTCAACCAGATCACGCCAGAGTTTTTTGCCAGATATCCCGATCCTTACGCCGTATCGGCTGCCGCTGTTGACGACATCAAAGAAAAAATCCGCACGGCCGGCTTCTTCAATCACAAGGCGCGTCATATCCATGCATGTTGCCGGCAGCTTGTGGTACTGCACCACGGCGAAGTCCCTGCGGACATGGAGCAGCTTCTCGCCTTGCCGGGCGTCGGACGTAAGACCGCCAATGTTATCCGTGGCGTGTGGTTTCACTTTCCCTGTGTCGTCGTGGATACGCATGTGACGAGGATAGCCCGACGCCTGGGGTTAACTCTTGCCAGTTCCGCGACGCAGATCGAGCAAGATCTGATGCAACTCTTGCCGCAGGCATCATGGATTTCCTTTGCCCACCAGGTCATCCAACACGGACGTACCGTGTGTCTGGCACGCAAACCGCGCTGCGAAAACTGCCCGTTGCGCAAGTGGTGCGACTTCTATCGCAAGCAAAAATAATATTAGCCACCATGCACAGTTAATGTCTTGGAGGCGGAAGGGGGCGTATCCAATAATTCGGGGGGGTGCCAACGGAACAACGGGCGTATCTAACACTTCGGGGGGATAAAAAAATTATGGGTAGAGTATAACCTCTCCCCTGGCGGGCTGTTTTGTACCCACAAGTTTCGTGGCAG
>JAGVGO010000264.1 GCA_020057085.1 Planctomycetota bacterium
AGCTGTTTGCGACCTCTCCCGCCAGGGGAGAGGTGATAGGCTTGTACTCTTGTACTTATTTCAAAAAAGTTACTATGCCCCCTAATTATTGGATACGCCCGCGTCTGAGTGTCTGCTGCGGTTTATTGTTGTTGGTCGTTGGTTGCCAGATGGTAGAGCCCGAATTGCCGGCTCTGACATCATCAGCCATATGGACGGTGGAGGCACGGGTAGCTCGTGAGGATTATCCGTTGACGCGAGAAGGTGACTGGCTACACGCGATAGCCTCTACTGAAGGGCATGCGCGTATCGCCGAAGAAAATCTCAATCGGGCTACACGCGTGCTCTACGCGCTGCTCCGCCAGCACACGCCGTGTGTTTTGCTGCCGACCGTGCAAGAGAGGGAAGAACAGCGTATGCTAATCGCCTATGCCGTGCGGCATAGTGCTTTTGAGCATATCAGGCTGACGCCACCGCAGCTCGAACAAGTGGAAAGCGATTGGCTCGCTCTGTCGCAAGAAGAATCCCAATGGTTGATCATCGCTGTAGCCATAGCCGAGCTGAAGCAGAAATGGTACATGTTGCTACGCACTTTGCATACGCCGGAGCAGCACTTGCCGCGTCTCTACAAAAGTATAGGCAGTTTGCCGGCACTCGATTTTATTGAGCGACAGCGAACTCACACGCAGGTATTGCGCACAGCCTGTCGGCAACTGGTTGTGCAGAATCCGACATTGATGCCACCGATGGATTATTGAAGGTCGGCGGCAACTGCTAAGTTTTGGCACATTGCGGGCAGACGAGGCAAAATTTTTTGCCGAGGTGGCTGTGCCTGAAACAGATTCCTTTGCCGCAGCGGATGCACTTCTGGGCACAAGGCCGGCCGCACAAATGGCAGTGGTCGTTTTTATGCCGTAACGGTGAAAGCAAAGCCGCATCCAGGGCTGGCGAAAAAATGTCTAGCGGCGTGCGCCGGTAGATGAAAGCCATCACCAGCAGCAAAAAAAAGCTGAGGTAAAAGAGCGCCGTGTTGATGGGCGACGCCAGATCAATGCCGTCGGGCAAGCTATAACAGGCGGATGACAGCGGCCACCACAGATATAATTCCCAACGAGTGGTCCAGGCATCTGTGAGCAAGTGTAAGCCAAAACTCAAGAAGGTAAGAAGAAACGCTCGCCACGAACGCATGCGCCAGGTGGCAAGTGAAACGAAAAAGAACCACAACCACACATTGTGGCCGAGAGTATGGTGGTATTTGGCATAAGCATCAATGCCGAAGAGATAGGAGACGGCGTCAATATCGGGCAACACCGCGCCGGCGACGCACCAGTTGCGGAGTCTACGGTCGGTGTGTGCTGCATGGGCCAGTATCCAGCCCAGCGTAAAATGGCATTCAGCGTGCATGGTTTTCCTGTCTGAAATAAATGGACAAATTGTAAAAAATGTAGTCTGAACAATTTATTTAAAAAGAAACGGTAGCTATGAATAATGTCATGCCATGCAAGCGCCTCGTTGCTGCCTCTGCCATAGCCATTCTGTTTGGTTTCTGTGGCTGTAAAGAACAGGGGCAGACGACTTCTACAAACAACTCTTTAGCGACGAAGGCAATGGAGGAACAACAGGTGAAATACAACAAGCTGACGCCCGCAGAAGAAGACGTGATTTTGCACAAAGGCACGGAACGTCCGTTTAGCGGCCAGTACTATCAACACAAAGAGGCGGGTACCTACATCTGTAAGCGTTGCAACGCACCACTCTACCTTGCGCAGGACAAATTCGATGCCCATTGCGGCTGGCCCAGCTTCGACGACGAAATTACCGGCGCCGTGAAACGCGTGCCCGATGCCGATGGCAGTCGCGTCGAAATTTTGTGCAACCAGTGCGGTGCCCATCTCGGCCATGTCTTTACGGGCGAAGGTTTCACCCGCAAAGATGTACGCCACTGTGTCAACTCTATCTCTTTAAGCTTCGTGCCGGCCAAAGAAGCGAAGAAGTAATGCCGACCGCTCAACGTTCTTCCAGAAGCTTCTGAAATTCCGGAGCTGCACGCAAACTCTGCAAATCCTCATCTTGTCTTGCTGCGGCGCGATCAGCGCCATAGCGGATCGCCTCTTGCAATGTCGCCAGTGCTTTCTCCACTTGTTGGTTGCGGGCATAGGAGCAGGCGAGGTTATATAAAATTTGGCCGTCATGCGCTACCAACTCGGCAGCTTTCCGGTGGTGTTCCAGTGCTTTTGCATATTGTCGCAAATCCAGGTAGAGATTGCCCAGATTGGAATAGGCATACCCGTACTGCGGGTGCAACCGGATGGCAGAGTCGTAGTCGCGCCTGGCTGCCTCTTTGTCGCCCATCTTCTGGTAGAGTATGCCGCGGTAGTTGAAAAAAAAGGCTTGCCGGCCATCGCAAGCGATGGCGTTGTCGTAGTCGCTCAGGGCAGCGGACAGTTGGCCGAGGCGGCTGTAACAAAGACCGCGCTGAAAAAAATAGATGGCAAACTTTCCTTCTTCCTCGATAGCCTGATTGAAAGCGTCAATGGCCCGTGCATATTCGCGGCGATCAGAAAAGAGGCGGCCGTTTTGGTAAGTTTTTGCCTCTTCGGGGATTTTTGGCAAAAGAGAGGCTGCCGGCAACTTGCCGCTCGTTTGCTTGAGAAGGCGGCCGCTCTTCATCTCGATTAAACGCAGAGATAACTCGCAGCTCTGCGGCGTAACCCAAAGTTCACCCATGAGCAGCGCATCGGCACCCGCAAATTGCCCCAATGCCACGCAGCTTTTCTCGTCGAAAAGCGCCGAGCGTTCCATCCGCGTACGTGCGAGGACTACATCGAGGTCGCTGCTCAGAACGTGCGCCTCTTCTGCGAGCAGACACTCCTCGATCTTGAGACGCAAACGATTCGCCAATGGTTGCCATGCCGGCTCTGCCTTCACCTCGTTTACCAATATTTTCATATCCGCCCTATGTGGATTCATCTGGCGGGCAAGTTGGCACAGAGCAAAAGCAAAACCGTCTTGTAGCATGGCCGCTTCCTGCGGTTTGGCCGACAATGTAGGCGCACCTGTGTCCGCTGGTGCAGGCTGTGCCTTTTTGACAGACGTTGACCGCGTTATATCACCTGGTTGATGCTGCAAATCACAACCTAAAATACAAATAATAGCAACCAAGCAACTACAGTTTCGTCGCATCACCATTTCTTTTTTCCTCTCTTTGTTTTTTTGCAGCCACCTCCTTCACGCAAGTGTCGCGGCAACTTTGCGAAAACTATTCAGTCCGGCTTCCAGGTTTTCGATGATTTCGGCGGCCAGTTCGTCCGGCTCTGGCAGATTGTCCAGATCGGCCAGACTCTTGTCCTTGAGCCAGAATATATCGAGGCTGGTTTTGTCGCGTGCCATGATCTGTTCATAGCTGAACTTGCGCCAGCGGCCTTCGGGAGTGATTTGCTCGTTCCACGTCTCTTTGCGTTCGTGGCGTTTTTGTGGGCTGTAGCAGGCGATGAACTCTTGCAAATCCTCAAAACGCAGCGGCTTTTTCTTCAGCGTATGGTGGATATTGGTGCGATAATCGTAGTACCAGACTTCTCGCGTCCACGGGTTGGGGCTGGCCTCACGGTTGTCGAAAAATAGCACGTTGGCCTTCACGCCATTGGCATAAAAGATGCCGGTGGGCAGGCGCAGGATGGTGTGCAGATTGGTGGTTTGCAGCAGCTTCTTGCGCACAGTTTCGCCCGCACCGCCTTCAAACAGCACGTTATCGGGTACGACCACAGCGGCACAGCCCGTGGTTTTGAGCATGGTGCGGATGTGCTGCACAAAGTTGAGCTGCTTGTTCGAGGTGGTGGCCCAGAAATCTTGCCGGTTGTAGGTGAGATCGTCTTTTTCCTGTTCGCCTTCCTCGTTGGTGAAGCTCATGGCGCTCTTTTTGCCGAATGGCGGATTGGCCAGCACGTAGTCGTAGCGGCTGCCGCTATCGGCCACCAGCGAATCGTTGGGCAATACCATGCTCTCGCCGTCGATTTCGCCGATGTTGTGCAACAACATGTTCATCAAACACAGGCGACGGGTGTTGGCAACGATTTCATTGCCGTGAAAGGTGTCGTGCTTGAGAAAAGCTTTCTGCTTCTTGTCCATCGGGTGCGCCGCTACCAGAAAATCGTAGGCTGCGAGAAAAAAGCCGCCGGTGCCGCAGGCAGGGTCGGCAATGGTCTTACCCGGCTCAGGCCGCACGCATTCTACCATGGCACGGATCAGCGCACGCGGGGTAAAATACTGCCCAGCGCCGGACTTGGTATCTTCGGCGTTTTTCTCCAGTAAGCCTTCATAGATGTCGCCCTTGACATCCGCGCCCATCGTCACCCACTGCGTCTCGTCCACCATATTTACCAGGCGATACAGCTTGGCTGGGTCTTGAATCTTGTTTTGCGATTTAGTAAAAATCTGGCCCAACATGCCACGTTTGTTGCCCAGCTCGCGCAGCAGGGTAACGTAATGCACTTCCAGCTCTGCGCCGTTTTTGGCTTTGAGGCTTTGCCAGTTGTGTTCTGCTGGGATGCCCACGTCGCGGCTATAAGGTGGCTGGCTATATTCATCGGCCATTTTCAGGAAGATGAGGTAAGTGAGCTGCTCCAGGTAGTCGCCATAGCTCACGCCGTCATCGCGCAGGGTAGTGCAAAAACTCCAGACTTTTGAAACAATAGATGCGGTGTTCATGTGCGTTCCTTTTCGCAAGATTGCGCCGCTTTTTCTGCCTGGATGCGCGCCAGCAGCACTGATGCTGGTTCGTCATTCGGGTCTTGCGGCACGAGTTGACCGGAGAAGGCTTTTTTCAGGATGGACTGGCGCAAGGTTTCGGCTTGTTGCAGCGAAGTGGTAATGGTTTGTTCGAGTTGGTCAACGACTGAAAGTCGAGATTCAATTTGCTGTGCTATTTGATCTTGCTCAAGCTGGGAGCAAATAGGAAAGTAAAATTCTTGGATTTCTTCCAAATGTAAATCTGGTCGCCCGATTCCTTTTACGCGATTTTGTGCCTGCTTATATATCAGATTTGAATTTAAACACGCCTCGAAAAATTTGGGCAAAATTAATCTATGCGGATATTTTATCAAGCAAAGGCTCACATAAATACTAAATTCGTATTCAAGGTTGTTTATTGCAGCATATCCGTAAGTAGCTCCAACTTTTGTATAGAGGATATCTTTTGTTTCTGGCTTACATCTGTTGATATATGACGCATGCTGTTCTTGAGAGATATACTTTATATCTAAATCAAGTATTTTTCCAGGCCGTACATTCTTCACTGAAAGAAATGGCACACCTGAATTCGTATATTGAGGTTTTAAGTGAGTGCCATCCGTAACAAGAAAAGATATATTGCCGACTTTTTCCCACGCCCACCCCTTCGGCAGTACTGGCAATTCCGCCAGCTCTTCCTTAGTCAACGGCGGCAGTATTTTTGGCGGTTTGGGCTTGCTCCCCTGTTTGTTGTTCGCTTCCCAGTCGGCGAGTTGTTGCTGGTAACGTCGCGCGCGTTCATTCTGGATGCGCTGGAGCAATGCTTCGGTGGTTTCGAGTTTGTCCTTGTTTTTTTCCCGCCACTGCGCGGTGAGCTTGCCCTCGAAGGCGTGTTTCAACAGCGCCTGGCGATAGACCTTGAGTTGCTCACGGGCGGTTTGCAGATTGGCGATGCCTTTGTCCAAATCCGAGAACAGCTCCTCGATTTTGGCAACGATGCGACGTTGGTCCAAGTAAGAAGGAAGAAAAAAATCGAAGGAAGAAATTTGGTCAAAATCAACTCGCGGGCGGTCTCCAGCGTTCAGATGAGTGGCAAATGAAACAAAGTCACGGGCATTGAGGCGATACTTTAGAAAATTGAGATCAATGCCCTCAGTTTTGGGAAGAACAATAAACTCAGTCGAACACAGACCATCGAAAGTCGGCTTACAGATTTTATTCAGATAGGGCCGTAACCGCCCATACAGCAAATCACCAGCATAAAAACGATTCGACGTACTACGCATGGCTGTCGCTGGTACGGTTCCGAGAAGTTTCATCGTATGGGCTTCGACTTGCTCTAAGCCAATGAAGGGCAGTTCGGGAAATTTTTTTGGCAATGCCTTCTCACGACGTGGCTCTATAATCTCGCCAAGTTTTACGTGCTTATGCTTTTTCATTTTTTACCTTATGTGCTTTGGAACGGTTGATGATGGTAACGAAAATAGCGATAAGTTCATCGTTTTCTGTCTTCAAACTTGTCAAACGCTGCTCGTCAACTATGCCACTTTCACCGAGCAATTCCAGCCAATAGGCTGTTTCTTCAAGCTCCTTGAGGCAATCTCCGGCTTTGGCAATGAACTCTGCACGGCTACGACTCCTGTATGCTTCCCGATAGTTTGCCCCAACGGATGTACCAGATCGCAAGACTTGCTTACCGAGCACTTGCGCTTCAGTCGTTTTAGGCAATGAGGTAAACATGCGAATAATACGAAGGGCAAATTTTTTCGTCCGTCCACGTAGATCGTTCTTTTCTTCCTTCTGCATTTCTTCTTTCTGCATTGCATTTCTTCCAGTTTCCGGCTCTTTTCTTCCTTCTGTATTTCTTCCTTCTTCCTTCCCCATCATGCCAACCCTTCATTCAATTCATCCAGCAGAGCGTCCATCTGGGCACCGAACAACTGCAACATCTTGCCCAGACCGCCATGTCCATCGAACGGGGCCATTTCCAGATCATCGCGCCCAATATGAAATGAGCTGCTGATATGGTCACGGATCATGTGTAGCCACGCCATCTGTTCCTCGTTGAATTTCTCACCGCTGCCGCTGTGGTGCTTCAGAATCCAGCTTTGGAAGTTGCGACGCACGGTGTCGTCATAGGCCGAGAGCTTTTCATCCATGCCACACACGCGGCGGATCAGCGCCACCAGGGCAGTGAGTTCGCTGACCGGTTGCTTACCCTGGTATTGATCCAACTGGCCATAAGCCTGCCACACCCGCAGCGGGGCGAGATGGGGTTTGTCGCTTTTGAGCTTTTCCAGTACCTGGCGAATCATGTCAAAGCTGAGTTCCCGCCGCCGGTAGGGTTGGCTGAAAAAGATGGTCAACGCGGTGATGTTGTCCTGATTGGTTTTCAGATAATCGGCAAACTCATCGGCCAGCGACTGCGCGTTGCTGGCGGCATCTCTCTTCCATTCAGCCCGCAGCACGGTATCGAGGTTGTCGTGGTCTATGGTTTGTTCCTTGTCGCGGCGGATGGTGTCGAGCAGTTCCACCAGTTGGCCGTTAAAGACGTGGGCAGCTTCGCTCACCAATTGTTCCTGCGCTTTTTCACGGTTGTAATCACCAGGATCAGTGCCAGCGCCTGCCCCGGCCAGTTCAAAGGCTTTGGCTTCAATGTTGTCGGCATCCACTGCGCTCAATAAGTTGCCGATGATGTGGGTAAGCGGCACGCCACCTGCAGCGGCTTTGATCTTGGTTTGTTCATTCTGGTTGAGCTGTTGATTCAGGCGCGCCAGACGACCGGCGAGTGAAGTGACGGTGTCCTCGTCGTGCGCACCCATCATCACACCCATTGCCAAATCTTTGAGTGGCACTGTGGGCTTGGTGATGAGCGGCTGGCTGGCGGTCTTTAGCGATTGGGTGACACCGATGGCATCTACAATCACGTAGTGTGTCTTGCCGCTGGCCGCCGAGGGCGTGACTTTTCTGAGGTCGTCCTGGTCCAGCGTGCGCGTACCACGGCCCTTCATCTGCTCGAAGTAGTTACGGCTTTTCACGTCGCGCATGAACAATAAACATTCCAGCGGTTTGACATCGGTGCCGGTGGCGATCATGTCAACGGTGACGGCGATGCGAGGGTAATAGTCGTTGCGAAATTGGGCCAGTACCGATTTGGGGTCTTCCTCGGTTTTGTAAGTAACCTTCTTGCAAAAGACATTGCCCTCGCCAAACTCTTCGCGCACGGTCTGGATAATGTCGTCGGCGTGGCTGTCGGTCTTGGCGAAGATGAGCGTTTTCGGCACTTCCTGGCGACCAGGGAAAATTTCCGGCAGCTTGTCGCGGAAGGTGCGAATGACGGTGCGGATTTGATCCGGGTTGACGATTTTTGTGTCAAGCTGTTTGGCGGAATAGGCTTCATCTTCGTCCTGCAGTTCCCAGCGTCTTTTGCGGGTGAGTCGTTCGCGTTTTTCCACCTGTTGCTGTGCCTTGAGTTGTGCGCCGTGCTGGGTGATCTGGGTGGCAATCACATAGACTTCATTGCCCACATTCACGCCATCGGCCACCGCTTTTTCGTGGCTGTAGTCGCTGACCACGTTCTTCTTGAAAAAGCCGTAGGTGCGATTGTCCGGCGTGGCGGTGAGGCCGATCAGACTGGCATCGAAGTAGTCCAGTACCTGTTGCCAGATATTGTAGATGGAACGGTGGCATTCGTCAATAAAGATGAAATCGAAGAACTCCGGCGGAATTTTTTCGCTATACACCACCGGCATAGGCTTTTTGGGTTGTACCAGTTCAGCAGGGTTGATCGTCTCACTGGCCTCGTCCAACTCTTTGTCCTTGAGAATGGAATAGAGCCGCTGGATGGTGCTGATGCATACCTGGCTGTCTTTGGCGACAAACGACGATTTGAGGCGCTGCACGTTGTACAGCTCGGTGAACTTGCGGTTGTCGTCTAGCGGCACATACGACATCATCTCCTGTTCGGCCTGCTCGCCCAGGTTCCTCGTGTCCACCAGAAACAGGATGCGTGCGGCTTTGGCGTATTTGAGCAGACGATAGATGGCGGTGATGGCGGTGTAGGTTTTGCCCGCACCGGTGGCCATCTGAATAAGGGCGCGTGGGCGATCCGCCTTGAACGAAGTTTCCAGATTGGTGATGGCGATTTCCTGGCAATCGCGCAAATGCAGTGCTTGCGCCGGAAGTTTGTTGGGGTTGAGCGGCGGAATCTGTTGCAATCGTTTGCGCAGACTGCTACCTTGGGTAAGCCATTCCTTGAGCGTCTCAGGGCGGTGAAAGCTGAACACCACGCGCGAACGCGGCAGGGGATCGCGGTGGTCGGTAAAACGTGTGATGACACCTGTGCTCTCGTAGGTAAAAGGCAAAGGCTCTTTGTTCTCCACCCATTTCAGCTTGGCGACGGCATAGCCTTCGCTCTGGTCTTCCACCGTGGTGATATTGTGGCCTAGTTTTTCTTTTTTTGCTTCAATTACGCCCACGGCTTTCTTATCCACAAACAGCACATAGTCGGCAGGGCCAACACTGGTTTGGTAGTCACACACAGCCTGACCAATACCATCATGCAGGTTGAGTTGAGAGATATGCTGCACCTTCCAACCCGACTGCTGCAACAAACTATCAATGTTGTCGCGGGCTTCTTGTTCTGGGTTTTTATTTTTGCTCATATCCTTTTCACGATCTTTGAAAACAAGCTTACATGGCGTCAGGCAACGAACATCAAATTTTATTTTCCTCTTCGATCTTGCGTTTCTGGCGCTCCTGCTCTTCCTGGATCGTTTGCGTTAGTAATTGCGCTACTTCTGGCAAAACATGCAGAGGCAGTGTAAACACTGTGCGTGCAGGGTTGTGATAGAAGCGAGCCACTATCTGTGAGAGATGGTAGCCGGTGACTATTTCCTCGGAAGTGGAAAAATTGACCTGGCCGTAAGATTGCAACAGGTGTACGAGAGGACGGCGTAGCGACAACACATGGCCATTTTGCACAGCCTCCTTCAGTTTTGCGAGTTCCTTTTGGCAACCAGGCATATCCTTCTTGCCATACGTTTCGCCATAGCCATAGCGAGCGATAATGAGTTCACGCAGACTGCTTGGGATATTGCCGCCGGCAAAAATATGGCTGACGATCACCTCCGCCTTGCCGTCCGCGTCGAGTACTTTTTCGATCTTTTGTCGCAAGCCGGGCAGTGAGTAACCGAAAATCTGTATATCGGGCGTCTGCCACTGAGGATTGTTGAGTAGTTCGATCAGTTTGCGCCATCTCTTTTCCAGCCGCAGTCTGCTGCCGAGAACATCTTGCATCTTCTGCTCCAGCTCTCTCTTGAGTTTACGCTTGATGGGCAAGAGCAATCTTTCGCGCAGGAAAGGGGGCACGAAATTGACACCAGTCTGCACTTCGCGGAAAGAGATTTTCTGTTTGCCTTTGAGGAAAGTGACAATGAGCTGCAGCAGCATGCGTGCGGTGCGCTCTGTGTCAGGAGACTTTGTGAGTTTGTGCAAAGCCTTGCACAGTTGATTGACGTTGACGATGTTGGCGAGCGATTGGTAAATCTTGTTGTGTACCTTGCTTTCGACAAGCAACCAGGTGAGATGGCGTTTCATATTGGCCTCACCTTCTTCCCAACATTCGCTGATGATCCTGGCGGCATCCTGCGGCTCAGGCACGGCGCGGTCGCTCACCGCCTTCACCTGGCGAATGACATCGAGCGCAGGGTATTGCTTGAAGATGGTGTCGCAGACAAGCGGATATTGTGCCAGGAGTCGCCACAAATCTTCGTGGTTTTTGCACCGCTCGACCGCCTGACGGAAATTTTGTACGTGCTGCAAGATCGCTACTTCAAAATTTTTCCACAAAAACACATAAACCTGCTCGTTGAGAGGTGCGAGCCTCGACAACTGGGAAAACTTGTAAACCAGTTCTTCTGCCGCCGCCAGTCCATAGTTGACACATACCAGTACATTGGCTGGCGCACTGATCACATTGCGGTATTGCAGGATGGCATTTTTGAGGCACATGAGCGGATATTTTTCCTGGGTGGTATGGTAGAGATAGAAAATGCCCTGAATCGCTTCAACCACATACTGTGGCGCATTTTTTGCCAGTTTAGCCAGCAGCTTCTCCTGGTAATTTTCGAGTGCCAGCACCGGTACTGGCATGGCGCGGATTTTGGCGAAGTTCTTTTCTATTTCTCCGGCTTTTTCGGCATTGATTCTGGCATGATCGAAGGGGCTGGTGGCGCTTTCTGTGCTAATCGTCGAAACGAATTCTTCTTCCATTTCTACTTCCACATGGTTTTCTATTTCCACATGGTTTTCTACTTTCACACCGTTTTCTGCCGGATCTGTTGGTTGCATAGCCACTGGTGGCGGTGTGGAGATGAATGTGCCGACCGACGGCTCTTCTGTCGGCTCTGGCATTTCGGCAAGCAGCATTGTTTCGTTTGACATGGGCGCAAATTGCAAAAGCTCGATAGCCAGCTCTGTCGGAATATCCGGCAAGCACGCCGGAAAGAGAGTCAGGTTTTGTTCGAGTACCGGACGCAGCCCTTTGCGCCAGAAAGCGAACAAACGTTTAGCGATGAATTGTCTGGCGGGTGTCGATAAGGCCTTTGCCTGCCAGCACTCCGCTTCACGCAGCAGGAAGTCGCGGTCAATTTCGATGTCCATCTGTCCGGCAATGAGATTTAAATGACGCAGTAACATCACCGCATCGCGTGATGCGCCAGCCTCAGCACGCAGGTGTTCGGCTAGAGCTTCGATTGAGCCAATAGCGGAGAAGAACGACATATTTGGCCCCTTTTAGGAGCTGTAAATAAATAAGTGCTACAAGATTGCGCCGAGATTTTGGTCAAGAGCAAGAAGCGACCGAAGGCGCATAGCCGTAGCTCTGTAACTGAGGATGCGACGCTGCTGTTGACCAAAAGATCAAGCAAGATGTAGAAGTTATTTATTTACAGCGACTTATAGAAAATCACTATAGAATGTGTTCTACCTCGTGCCCCTGCTCAACCAGATAAACGCTGATCTGCTGGCGATGGCACTCTCTGGCATTCTTTTCTGCGCACATCAGGCACACTGGCGTAGCCACCTTATAAAGCCGTGCGATGAGAAGTTCGCCGGCCAGTTCTAACAGTTGCCGATATTTGTCGAGAGAATCGTCCATATCGAGAAATAGATTGCCAAGCTCAATGATGGAGGCATACTGTATACCCGCCTCCTGCAGCAGGCGTTCAATACCTTTGTCGGGTGAGTTGGCCTTGGTGTACACGCCCATGCTGGCGCGATCCGGACGCAGGCGGACGTCTGCCACTGTCTTGATGTTGTGCCGTTCGAGCAGATTGATAAATTCTTTGGGATTTCTGCCGCCATAACCGATGGTATAAAATTTCATAAGAAAATAACCTTAAAATTTACAGCAAGTTGTTGCGACTACAAAGATTTTGACCAGCTTATGAGCACAGCGTGTCCGTGGTCGTTGGGACGCACGACACCGTTATCGTAAGCATACTCGACATAGATGAGTGAATTCCACAAAAAACCGATGGTAAGACCGACACTGAAAGCCTGGGATGCTTCACTGAAAATTGCCAGGCGTTCCTGGAAATCAAGACCGGCCACGCGTCCCCAACCCAAGGTGCCACGCACGTGTGCATACATGAAGAACAACAGTTCAAGCCGGTATTCGAGGGTGAGCAATGCGTAACGCTCCAGAACGAATTGGTCGAATAGCGCACCGGGGTAAGGGCTACGCGCCAAATCAGCCGATTCGCTAGGGCTTGGCCCGCCGCCCAGGCGTAGTGCCGAAAAACGATCCCAGTTGCCCGGTGGCGACCAACCTAGATGACATGAAAACAGAAAACGATGGCGCTCCGACACGAAAGGCACGCCAAATGCCGTGGCCATATAGGCCGTCAGGCGCAGGTAGTCGCGAGTGTCCTCGCGGCTGAACAAGATTTCTGAAGAAAAACGGTGGTCGCTCCAATTGTCCCGGCGTCCGAAGACGATGTCGGCGCCGCAGGAGAATCCGCGGTGCGGCAACTCCACAATATTACGGTCAAAGGCATCCAGACGCATATGCAGATGAATTTGATGGATAAAGGTAGACGGCGGCAACTTCATCTCTGCACTGCTATTGCCGGCACGTTTGACATAGAAATAACCCGGCTCATAAAACAACTGCACAATACACTCATTGTCGCAGTGCCACGGAAAGAGTGGCATGCGCCAGCCCGGTCCGATACCTAAGAGAAAGTGTCCCCAGTAGAGTTCGCTATCTTCGACTTCCTTACCGTTGGCTATTTCTGTGCTGGGGAAGGGCACGGTGAAATTTTCCCAGTTGGCGACGAATTCGAGACCGGAGTCGTTCCACGTGCCGTCGGCAAAGTCGAGGTAATTGACGACGCCGCTGATCACGCCACGAAAGCGGCGGCGGTCATCGGCCGACTGTTGCCGACCATACACGGCAGCAAACGGCACGAACGAAGAGTTGCCGATACGCGGTGCGAACAGGGTGGTACCCCCACTGATGGCCCACACATTGCGTCGGTCTTGTGCCGGAATATGCAGATGTTCGCCGGCTATCTGTACATCGAGCGGATAGCCGGCCAGCGGAGTATGGTATGACTTGGCGTCTTGGTACCATTTTTCGAACAGGTAATCTTTGGCGCCGGTGTACCATTTTTCGAACAAAAATTCCGTGGCATTCTTGTAGACCGTGTCGAGGAAAGTATCTTCCTCTACAGGCGCAGGCGATGCAGTGTGCTCGAGCGACATCTGCGCCAGCAGAGGAAGATATCCGGCAACAAGCAAACAAAGAAGCAAGCAAAATTTTTTGGGCATAGCAAATACCTAATGGCTGCCAGCGAGTTGGCGTAAAGCCCAGCGTGCCGGTTCCTGCCACCTGGCATCCGCCGCCAGATGACGTAGTTTTTCGCCTGCCTCCCGGATACGCAAGATGCCGGAGAGTCGGATGGCAAGAAGCCGCATATCATCGCAGTGATCGCTGGCCAGTGCGGCCAGCACCATTGGCGCTACCGCCTCGGCCGGCATCTGTGCCACGGCCCACAGCAGTTCTTCGCGCAACGCTTCGTTTGCCTTCTCTAGCATACTCCATAGTACCGGTAGCGACTGTGCGTCACGCAACTGGCCGACACCGGCGATGGCGCCACGTCGCACCCAGATATCGTCGGCGGCCAGATATTCACGTAGTACGGACACCGCTTTTTCACCATCCAGATCGGCCACCAGAATGAGCGCGATGTAGCGCAACTCACCTGTTTCTTCTTTGTTACACGCCAGCGAGTAGATGTGCGGCAATGCTGTTTTGGCACGAATACGGCCAAAAACAAGGCCTACCTGGTGGCGAACTTCCGCTGGTGTTTGGCGGTCTTGCCACACGGCTATCAGCTTGTCGAGGCAAGCGGGCGCAAGCCTGGTAATTGCCCTGTCGCAAGCGCCGCGCACTTTGTCGTATTTGTGGTGCAGGCCAGAGAGCAGAAAAGGCAAAGATCTGGTATCGCCGAACACAGCGAGTGCATCTACGGCTGCGGCCAGTACCTGTTCGTTCTGCTCGTTTCCCGCCAGGAACTCACGTAGTACGACGGGCGCAAAATCGGCCTTCACCTTGACGGCCCACTCAATAGCCGTACAGCGTACCTGCCATATCGGATCGCCCAAGGCTGTGCGTAAAGAGTCGGGAATATCCAGTGGCAAATGGGCAAGCGCAGCCCATGCGGCACAGCGCACTTCCCATGCTTCGTCGTGTAGGGCAGCGGTGAGACTCTGCTGGTTTACTGCGGCGGCCAACTCGCCAAGCGCCCAGATCGCTGCTGCGCGCACCAGCTTGTCGCTGTCTTGCAGCTTCTTCTGCACAGCGGCAACGCTGTCATCGTTACGCCACTGTGTGAGTAACATAATTGCCCGGCGTCGGATACGTGGTGAGGTATCGCTCAAGAGCGAAAATATTACCGCGCTTTCTTCTTTCGCTGCCACCTTCTCAAGCCCGCACAAAGCGGCATAGCGCAACACTTCGCTACGTGCGCATATGGCCTTGAGTAACAGTGGTGTGAGCGACGGATCGGCATTCTGCAACAACGGCGAGAGGCTCACATCCTCCTGCGCCAGACGTTCGGCCAGACTCCGTGGCATCTGTGCCGCCACATGGTACGAAAGACAGGCTGTCAGGGCGAGCATAAGAAGCGATAAAGTTTGCAAATATTTCATTTTTTTTCTTCTCCAGACGAGTCATTGCATTTTTTTTAATGATAACATACAGCAACCGTTAAGTACAGTCATTTTTTGTTTGACAGGCATAGCGAATTTATGATAAGGTAGCTTTGACCATTCGGTTAGGAATTATTAGCGGAAGATTTTAGAACAACCGGCTCACTGCCAAGGAGAAAGAGGATGAATGTGCCGGACAACAGCCCTGTGGCAAAGCTTACTGTGTCATTTGAAGGTAAAGTTTTGTCTGTTTGGGAAATCCCCAAAGGCGCCACTCGCATCATCGGCCGTGGCACGGAAGTACATTATCAAATCAAAGCAGGGGCACTGTCGCGGCAACATTGCCAAATCACCGATACGGGCAACGGTCTGGAAATCAGCGATCTGGGTAGCCGCAACGGTACATTCGTCAACAGAAACAAGATCGGCAAATATTTTTTGCAGCATGGGGACCAAATCGAGTTCGGTGATTTACTGATTAAAGTAGAAACCATTTACGGCAACGAACAAAAGCCCGCCGACGTACCTGCCGTCTCAAAATTGGAAGACGAATCCACTTCCACATTGCCCAAGATCAACGATGCTCTCCCTGACGAAGGAGCAAAAAAGCCTGTCGCTGCAGGTGTCGCCGAAAACAGAGCGAATGTCTCGCCAGATAAGCCAGCGGCCACGCCGGAGCGCCGCAACGATTTTACTGTCGCTAAAAACGTGGCGGCGGGCATGCCCAAAACAATTCCTCCGGCAGGAGAATCGCCTGGCAAAGCACCTGCCGAAAACAAAGCGCCGGCACCGCTGCCGATACCGGCACCACCGTCTCCTGTGGTGAATAAAGTCAATAAGCCGGTATCCGGCAGAAGCAAAGCTGCCAGCGATTTGGCAACGGCCAAGCGTCCATTATGGGAGGCGGAATTGCCTTCGGGTAACTGCCAGGAATGTGGCAAGCCGGTAACATCTCAGGCACTGGTGTCTTTCCGTGGCGTCTACAAAGGCAAGCAGGTTTATTGCATTGCCTGTTTCTGCAAGGGGGCAGGCAATTTCCCGACCATCGCCGGCTACCGCATCGTCAAAAATTGAGCGGTGGCGGCATGGGTGAAGTCTACGAGGCAATCCAGCTTTCCATGGAACGGCCGGTTGCTTTCAAGCTCATGCGTGGACTGGAATCGGCCAACGAACAGCAGGTGCGTCGTTTCTTCCGTGAGGCGGCTACCGGCGGTAAACTGACCCATCCCAATATCGTGAGTTTCATAGACGCCGGCAAACTCGAAGGTGCCTGCTTCCTGACCATGGAATTCATTGATGGCCGCGATGTCAAACAGATTATCGCCGAGCGTGGTGCGCTGCATTATCTGGATGCGCTGCGTATCGCTTATTACGTGGCGCAGGCGCTCGATTACGCGCATACCCGTTTCAATATTGTCCACCGTGATGTCAAACCGGAAAACATTCTGGTTGACCGCAACAACAACATCAAGCTCACCGATTTCGGTCTGGCCAAAAACCTGGAGGATGCCGGCCTCTCCGGTATCACTCAATCTCAGACCGGCGTCGGCACGCTGTTTTATATGTCGCCCGAACAAATTGCCAATGCGCGTTTCGCCGATCAGCGAGCAGATATCTACTCGCTCGGCGTGAGCCTTTATGAAATGACGACCGCCTCGCGCCCGTTTGTCGCGGATGACATGATGACGCTCATCAAAAAAATCCGCAACGAATTAGCGACGCCTATCTCCGAAAAAATACCAGGATTTCCTTCTGACATATGGGCTATCATCGCCAAAGCGATGGCCAAAAACCCCGACCACCGTTTCCAGAGCGCCAAAGAATTTGCCGATGTGATGCAGGCTTGCCTGCTCAAGGTAACACCGCCCTATCTGCCGTAAAAACATTGACAAATAGGGGGCAATGCTGTGGCCGTTCGGCTCAGGGGACAAAGAATGATAAAAAAAGGCAGGTGGGATAAAGGCGAAAAGGAAATGGCAGAAAATTGATGCCTGTGTAAAAACTCAACTTTTGCTTGCCGCGAATGCGGCAAAGTAATAAAGCCTGGTCACTTTAGTGCCAGGAAAGGGATGCACTCC
>JAGVGO010000265.1 GCA_020057085.1 Planctomycetota bacterium
CTTACAAGATCAATCCATTACTAAAATCGTGGTCGAACATAAAGATCGGCTCACCAGATTAGGCTTTAATTATATCGAGGTTCTCCTTGCTACGCAAGGCCGTCAAGTTGAAGTTGTTAATTTATCAAATGACAGTAAAGAAGGGTTAATAGATGACCTGGTTGCCATTATTTATTCTTTTTGTGCCAGGCTTTACGGGCAAAGGCGGAGCAAGAGAAAGGCGCAAAAGATAAAAGAGGAACTGGAAAAAGAATGAAGCTTGTAGAAAAACATATAACCATTTAAATATACTCGACAAGCTATGAACGTCTGGGATAGCTGTTGTGATTGCTGAATTTTTTGCAACTTACCTCTTCCATTTTGCGTAAAGCAACAAGTGAAATCAGAATTTTACGTGAAATGCGACTTACCACATCAGAAAGGAGGATGCGACTTCTCTTAAAGCAAAGGCACATCGGCACTAAAGCCGATTTGGAGTTAACGTCGCATGAACTTTATGATACACAAAATCGTCAGTGTGGGGTTATTGCTTTTCCTCATCATGGCAATGGTGCCGCTTATGGCCCAGGAAAAGCCGGAAACATTACCTACCGAACGTGTGATTTATATTCCTTACCAGCAACTTGAAAAATTGATTCAGAAAACCGAAACAGGCATTTATCTGCCTTACAAAGATTACCAGAAATTGATGGAAGAGGTGGACAGAGCGCGCAAACAGCCGCCCGAATTGCCGGTTCTCGTCATGATCTCCAATGTCAATTACCAGGGGCGCGTGGTGGGTGATTTCCTTGAAATCGTCGCTTCCTACACGCTGAACGTGCTGCAGAAGGGATGGCACGGGGTAACGCTCGGTTTCCGCAATATCGCCATCAAGGATGCGCAATTGGACGGCAAGCCGGCGCTTTTACAGTGGAAGAACGAGGGCTACGAGCTGGTATTTGAAAGCAGTGAGCCGGGCAAACGACAGCTCGATGTCACCATGGTGGTGGCGCTCGTAAAAACGCTCGGCTTCCGTTCTACCGCCCAGTTCTACATCCCGCGCGCTCCCATCGCCCGTCTGTCGCTTGAAATTCCGACTGCCAAAGAAGAAGAGGGGCAAGGCGCCAAACTCAAGATTGATGTCTATCCGAGTTTGCTCACCAAACAGACCTTCACTCCGGGCATCGCCAAGATCGAAGCACTCCTTGGCAACACCGATGAAGTGCGTGTGCAATGGGAATCGCAGGCCGAGCGCAAGGTGGAAATCAAGCAGATTCTACATGCCGAGAACATCACCCGTCTCGAAATCGGCGAAAACTTTTTGCAACTGCGCGCCAAGATCCGCTACGACCTGATCCAGGGCGACATCCAGAAGCTGCAGGTGAAAATCCCGCAAGGCTTCCGTGTACTCGGCGTCAGCTCAGTGCAAGGTGTGGCGGTGCGCGACTGGAACGTCGCCGAACAGGAGGCGCAGCTCGTCGTCAATCTGGTGGATAAGCTGACCGACCGGGGCGAAAACCAGGTTGATCTCGAACTCGAGCTGAAGCTCGAGAAAATTTTCCCGGAAATGGAGAAAAAATTTGCCATTCCATCGCTCGAGGTGGTTGGTGTCGAGAGGGAAAAAGGGTTTTACACCGTGTCGGTGAACGATCTCAATACCATCAAGATCGTGCAGCGCAAAGACATCACCCAGATAGACATCCCCGATTTACCGCCCGAGGTCGATCGGCAGGGCGTCCAGTTTGCCTTCAAATACCTGAAACGCCCGTTCAGCCTGGAACTCGAACTGGAAAAAATCGAGCCGGAATACGAAGTGTTCACCAATGTCTATGGCTACCTCGATGAGAGTCTCTACAAGCTGTATGCCTATTTTCAATACCAGGTGAAGAAGTCGCGTATCTTCGGCAGCAAAATCGAGATTCCGCAGGGATTTTTGTTGTTCGATGTCAAAGCCTATAACAGAGCCGAAAGCGACAGTGTTGACCAGATCAAAGAGTACCGCGAGCTGGACGAAGAAGTGAATCAGGAGAAAAAACACTTCCTCTCCATCACTTTCAAGAAAGGCATCCGCAGCGAACGGCTCATGCTCAAGATCCATCTGCAACGCAAGCTCGATTTGCAGGAAAAGGTGCGCGAGGTGCCGCTGCCCGTGTTCCGCGTCGAAGGCGCCGCGCGCGAGATGGGCAATGTCGGGCTAGGTGTGCATGCGAGTTACAACATCACCACCCTCGACAAGAGTACCAAGAACGTGACGCCGCTCGACACGAGCGAACTCTTTCTGCAGGGAGAACGTCCGCCACGCGAGTTCATCAAGACGGTCAATATCGGCGTGCGTTATTTCGACCACCCGATAGCCGCCCGCTTCAAGATCGAGAAACGCGATCCTCTCGTCACCGCTGAAATCTACAACTACGTAACCGTGGAAGAAAAGACTTTGAAGAATCGCTTCCGCATCCTCTATACCGTGAAATACACCGGTGTCAAGGAATTCTCTTTTACCCTGCCAGAAGATATTGCCAAGGATGTGCCGAAGAGTCACGTCAGCGACAAGAACAAGTGGATCAAGCAAATCAACATCGAGGAGCAGAAAGAGGCCAAGACGTGTCTCTACACCATCGCCACCCAGCGTGATATTGTCAAGCAAGAGGACAAGGACGAGCCTTACGAGATTTTTGTTGACTACCAGAAAGATATTCCGGCAGTGAACGCCAGCCAGAAGATTCCGATATTCGCCCTCATCACCCAGAATACCAAACAGGAACATGGCTTTATCGTGTTCAAGAAAAACAACAATTTCTCGATGAGCTTCCCGCCCGAATATATGAAGGGACTCGAAACCGCCGATGTCCAGGATCCCAACTACCACGGCGAAAAGGACGGCGTCCTGGCCATTTTCAAATACAACGCCCATCCCTATCTTCTCACCATGGAGATGCAGCGGCTCGAGTTCGAGCCTGTACTCAACACCGTGATCAATCGTTTGCACCTCAGCACCACGGTCAACAAAGATTTCACCACGCGCAACGAAGCGGTGGTACTCGTCGTCAACAACTCCAAGCAAATGCTCGATTTCGAGGTGCCGGAGGCGAGCAAGGTGACCTCGGTGTCACGCCTCAGAAATGTCAACGCTTATGCCCAGCGACAGGAACTCGACAGCTATCTGGAATCGCTTACCTGGTCGAAGAGCGAAGAGAACAAGAGCGAAGACAAAGCAAAGAACGAAGAGAAAAAAAATCGTTATCGCGTGAACATCGCCACCAACGTGCAGAAGAACGCCCCGTTCGTACTCGTCATCAAATACGAAGGCAAGATCGGCGAGGGGCAAATGGGGACAAGCGGTAAGCTCCACATGACGCCGCTCAGTTTTGCCAGCGACGTGCCAGTCAGTTACTTCCGCTGGGATCTCGGTCTGCCTTACGACTACCAATATGTACGTTTCAAATCCACACTCATACGCCGCTATAGCTATGACGACTATGGCATTTGGGGCAGCCTCGCACCGATCTTCCATTCCGGCAATGTTGACACTACCCAAATCAAGCAGGATGCGGAAACCGGTGTCATCCCCACCTACGATATCCAGGGAAAACTTTTTTCCTTCAACCGCCTGAACAGCGGCGGCACGATCCGCGTCTCCTACATGGAAGACAATCTGCTCTACTCCCTGGAGCTCCTTTTGTTCATTATCGTGTGCGTGATCATGGTGTTCTTGCCGCGCACCCAAACCGTGTCGCGTCTGCATGTCTTCCTGACCCTGCTCGTCTTTGCGCTCTTTTTGAGTGCATTCAGCCTGCAAGGCTATATGCAGCTTTATCTCACCATCTTGTGGGCGACACTGTTGAGCGGTGGCACTGCCATCGTCATCCATTGGGGTAAATTGGTGGGTGAAAAGTGGAGCAGCATCAAGGCCACTATCCCCAATCGCCTTGTGCGTGAACAAAAGCCAGCCGCTACTGAGCCGGCGGAAAAAGAGGTCAAGAAAGAACCCGTAGCCAAGGATGAGGCTAAGACACAAGAGCATGGCGAAGAAAAGAAATAGGACTAGCTAGGAGAAAAAAACCTATGTGGTACAAATGGATGGTGGCTATCCCGCTTCTCGGCTGGCTATTTCTATGGCCGCTGGGAAGTAGCGAAGCTCAGGAAAACAGGGTGATCGAAGAATATATCTTCGTCCCCAAACAAGACTTCAAGGCGGTGTTGGGCGATGAACCCAAAGGCGTGCAGCTCTCCTTCGACAAATACCAGGAGCTGCTCAAACGACAGCCTGCGGAAGACCGTAAGCCCGCCGCCCAGGTGCTGGTGCGCAAGGTAGAATACCGCGCCCAGTTGGTAGAGAAAAGTTTGCACATGCAAATGGAGATGTATCTCACTTCACTCGCCACGGAACTCGTGGAATTTTCTTTCGAGTTCGGGCAGTGGGGTGTGGAAAAGGCTACGCTCGACGGCAAGGATGCCCATATCCTGGCCAGAGAAGTGGCCGCTTCGCGCCTGCCGGAGATTCAGCAGCAGCAGGCTCTAAACGAACCGTTGAGTCAGCAAGAGCAGGGCCAACGGAATTTGCAGCAGATGGTGCAACAGATAAAACGCAACTTCGTGCCCAATATCCAACAGCGAGACTCGCAGGCAGTGGTGCCACCCAACCAGCCGAGTCGTATCCTGTATCGTCTCTTCGTGGCCGGCGAGGGCGAACATAAGCTCAGTCTCATCTGCCACCAAACGCTGCAAGCGGAGCGAGACGAGCTGAAGGCAAAGCTCATACTCGGCAAATTCCCGCAACAGATCTGGCGTCTGGAAACCCAGGCCGAAACCGAATATTTCACGGATCCGCCTTATCTGCAACTGGAAGGCACCAACGAACTCATCGTCACTCTCGGCGACAAAAGCGAAATAGATTTCCGCTGCCGCCCGCGCGAAAAACAGGACGTCAAGCAGCCTGTGGTGATGGTACACGGCTACGCCTCGCATCTGATCCAGGTTGACAAGATCGCCTCGGTGTTTTACATGGTACTCGACGTGCGCCATCGCCCGCAGAAGACCTTCGAACTCTTGTTGCCGCTCGATGTCGAGGTGGTACACATTTCGGAGAAGCGATGGGAAATCCACGAGGCCAAAGAACAGAAGCAGAAACGGCTCACCATCCAGCTCGACAAGGAAGTGATAGGCACGCACGCCGTCACCATCAAGGCGGAGCAACAGCTCCTCGGCGACACCTCTTTCACTTTGCCTGCCGCGCTGGCGGTCGGCACAAACCTGCTGCGCCAGGACGGGCTTGTGTATATCGAGAAATCGTCGGAAATCAGACTGTCGCTCGATCAGGTAAAAGAGATGCGCCAGGTCAACCCGCACGCCCTGTTCTCGCCCGAAAATCGTTATACAAAATCTAAGGCACCTGTGCGGCCGGCGACAACCTATCTCTCCACCTTCAACGAAGAGCCGTTCCTCGGCTTCCAGTACTGGGACCCGCAGTACGAAATCCGCCTCACCAAGAAGGTGGTGCTGCCGGCCATCGAAAGCACCCTGGTAGCCGCGTTAAGCCTCTACCCTGACGGCATCGAGAACGTCACGCATGTGACTTTCGACATCCTCGAAGGCAAGGTGAAGCAGCTCGAATTGAAGCTGCCCGCAGAATGGAACCTGACGCGCGTGCAGGCATTTCTCATGCGTGCCGGCCAATCTTTCACGGAGATATCCGTTTCTTCTTACTACGTGAAGGCCGGTGTACTCTATCTGCCTCTGCCGGAGAAAGTGTCGCAGGGCGAGAAAGTCAAAGTTACCCTGGCGCTCCAGACAGTGCCGGAAAAATGGAACAGCGGCTGGAAAGATTACTCGCTCTCGCTGCCGTTGGCACGCCCGCTCAAAACCAAGTACCTGCCTTCTTTCATGGGCATCATTGCCGATCCCGACTACCAGATAGGCCTTGGCAAAGCGCAAGATATCACCTCGGTGGATCTCAACATCATCCGCAATCTCAAGATCGTCAGTAAAAACCTGCGGCTGGGGCTTAAGATCGCCGCCAGCGGTGCCAACGGCGTACTCGATATCGTGCGCAAGACACCGTACACTTCACTCGTCGCCGCCACCTATCTGGCGGTACAGCCGGAACGTCTGCATTGTGCCACGGTGCTGGCATTCGATATCAGGAATGCCTCGCGTGATGACTTTGTTTTCCAGTTGTCGCCGTCCTTCCAGCAACTCCTGCATATTACCGACGAATTCGGCTGGATCAAGGAAAAACGGTATCAACTGACCGACAAAGGGTACCATCAGTGGACCATCCAGCTACAGAAACGGGTACTCGGTAGCTATTCGCTCTACCTCTCCTACGACGTGCCGCTCGACAGCATCAAGAAGCAAGGTAACCGCTTCAGGCTGCCCGGACTCTCGGTCGCCGACATCGAGCAGATGAAAGGCTTTCTCGGCATCGCCGGCAGCTCGCAGGCGGAAATCACCCTGCCTACGCTGAAAGAGCTGGAACAACAGAAACTCGAGGCTGTTTCGGTAGCACAGTTACCGATCCTGGCACATCCGGAATTTCCGCTCGGTACCGACTTCCTGCACGCGTTCAAATACACCCGCAGCGACTACCAGTTCGATCTCAACATCCGCGTGCACGACAAGTTAGATGTGGCGAGCGCCATCATCGAAGACAGCCAGATCGCCACCCTCATTCCTGAAGAGGGGCTGGAACGGGTGACCTGCACCTATCGTCTGTCGCACCTGGGGCTGCAATTTTTCTCGCTGACGCTGCCACAAGGCGCCGATTTCTGGTCGGCGGTGGTGGATGATCAAGGCGAGAAGCCTTTGCGCCAGGGCGACCACATCTCTATTCCAGTGCCGCAGCGCGCCGACCGCCAGTGGAGTACCATCAAGGTAGTCTACCAACGCAAGATAGCACCACTCGGCAAATTCGGCACTCTCGATCTGGAGCGGCCGCAGCCGGACAACGATATCCCGCTCAAAAAACTGAACTGGCAGGTGTATCTGCCCAAAGAGTATGAATTCGGCCGCGAATTCCGTTACCTCAGGGACAGCGACAGGCCGTGGTACGTGCCGTTAGGCCAGACATTTTTCGTGCTGTTCACGTTGGGCGGTGGTTACTACCGTAGCGAGAAAGCAAACGACTACAACCAGCGCCTCGCGCCGTCGTCACCTGTGAGCCGGCCTGAGCCTTCAACTATGCCGGTGCCGGACATGGCACCGCAGCGTCAAGAGGCCGCAAGCCACGAGCGGGAAGAGCAGATGGAACGCCGCGCTCCGGCCAAGACAGTGCGACCGTCGCCCAAACCATCGGTGCAACATAGTCGGCGTGATGTTCTGGCCGGCAAGGATTCTTCCCGCCTTGAGTCAAGCAAGCAAAAAGCCAGAGAAATGGTGCCTGGCAATGGGCGGAAGCAGAACAAAAAAGCGGACGCGCTAAACGATCTGCGCAGCGCCGACAAGGATGGAGCGGCCGACAACGATGATTTTGCCGAGACCGAATCCGACGTAAAACTTGAGGCAGGAGCAGAACTCAAGGAAGAACTCAAACCCATGGAAGAGGCGCAGGCGCAAAACGCTGACGAGATCAATGCACCCGTGCAACAAGCAGTCCCGATGCAGCCGGCCGCACCTGAAGCGAAGGTGCAGATGGACGGCGAAGAATGGGGCAACAAAGAAAAGGCCCCTGCGCCAGTGACCGATATGCCTGTAGAACCGGCAAAGCCATCGCTCGATAGGTTCGGCAAGCTGGGACAGACCAAGGTCGGACTCGACAAAGCCAAGGCCATGGGGCTGCGCTCACTCGATGTAAACCTCGATTTTGCCGACACCCAGTACGGCAGCAAAGCGGTTTCACCGAGTACCAACACGTTGCGCCTGTCTTATGTGCGCAGCGACGCCCGGCGCAGCATCCTGCTCTCGCTGCTCGGTTTTGTCACGTTGCTCGGTTTCGTGTTGCTCGGCCAGCACAAGGTGCCGCGCGCGCGCAGCATCGTTATTGCCCTGCTCGTGCTGACCTTTATCCCGCACTGGTTTGGTCTCGGATTCACCGCCTATTGCAACTTCGTGGTGTGGGGCATCTTGTTGTCGTGCCTGCTTGCACTTACCTACAAGGTACTGTGGAAAGTGGGCGGCTGGCTGCGTCTGCATGCGGCGATTTTGCTGCCGCTCGTCTGCCTTTTTTTTGCCGGCGACATAGCGGCTCAGGAGCGAAACTACAACGACAACGAACCGTCGCTCCTGGTCGCCCCTGCGCCCAATCCACCGGTCGAGCAACCCAAAGTACACCGCGTCTACGTGCCTTACAATCTGGAAGGCTGGGACCGGCTGCCGCAGATACAGGATGTCTTCATTCCTTACAGCCGCTACGTGGAGCTGTGGAACAAAGCCTACCCGAAGCAGCCGGTCGAGCCGTTGGCGCAGGAAA
Source organism: Planctomycetota bacterium (assembly GCA_020057085.1). GTDB lineage: Bacteria > Planctomycetota > Uabimicrobiia > Uabimicrobiales > JABWCH01 > JAGVGO01. The sequence continues at coordinate 8,384 of JAGVGO010000265.1, forward strand.
AGCGGCCCGCATTTCTCGTTTACCATGCTGCCTACGCAGGCCGCGTCGTTGACAAAGAGACGCACATCCGCGCCCAGTTCTTCATGCTGGTGACGCGGGCGCCAGTCGTCGTGCCGCTCGGTCTCAAGGACACCGCCATCCAGGAAGCGTTCCTGGAAACCCAGGGCGGCAGCCCTGAGCCGCTTACCCTGCAACCTGAAAGCGACGGCTACAGCCTGATCCTGAAACAGGCCGGCGAGTACAAGGTTGACATCGAGTTCCTGCCCCAGGGAGAGGCCACGCGCAAGCAAGGTAACTTCCGATTCGGCATGGTGCCGGTGGCGACCTCGGTGTTCCGCATCGTGCTCGACAGCGATGTCGAAGTGGAGATGGACAACTTCCGCGGCCAGTGGTTCGAAAAAGTGAGCGACAACGACAAAACGGTGACGGTGTTCCCCGGCAGCAACGGCCAGATCGCCATGAAATGGAACCAGTCGTCGGAATGGCACCGTGCCCAGGGGCTCAATATCGCCACCGACAGCGCGCATGTGCTCAGACTGAAAGACAACGTCCTGACGCTCGAGAGCCGACTGCGTTACCAGGTTTTGGCGGGCAACTGTAGCAAACTCACGCTGCGCCTGCCGATGGAATACACCATCGTACAACTCAAATGCACCAACCTGGAGCAGTGGATTTTGTCGCGCACGCAAAACTACAACGAAGTGGTGTTGCGCCTCGTTGACAATAGCCAGCGTGACATCAGGGTTGAGTTTACCGCCGAAAAACTGGTGTCAGCACTGCCGGGGAGCGAACTTTTCCCCGATGTCGTGCCGCTCGACGCCACCCGCGAAAACGGCCTGGCCAACCTGGTGTCGCACAATTCTTACAAGGTGTTCGTCACCGGCCACAAGAATTTGTGGAAAGTGGAGAGCAAGGAGGCCGGGGAAAATTTCATCGAATCGTTCCGTTTCAACGACCACCCGTACCAACTGACGTTCCAGATCGCCTGGCGGCAACTCAACAATTTCGCCAGCAGCGCGCTGAGTCTACGCATCTCGGAAGAAGAAGCATGGCTCAGTTATCAGAGCGAAATCGAAGTGAAGGAGGCGCAGATTTTCGCCTACGAACTCACCTGCCCCAGCGACTTCGAGATCATTTCGGTGGAAGGCGAGCGGGTAAAAACCTGGCGCACCGAGCCGTCCGGCAAGGAGCAACGAATCAATATCTTGTTCGCCACGAGCATCCAGCAGGGCGAAAAGGTGCAACTCCAGTTGAGTGCCAGGAAAATTTTAAGCGACAACCAGCCCATCAGCGTGCCGTATCTCGCTTCGCCGCAGGTGAGCTATCAGTCGGGCACGATCCTCGTCTCTTCGGCAGAAGACCTCGACATCAGCCCTGAAAAACTGCAAGGACTCGAGGAATACGACATCGCGCAGTTCAGCGACTATGCGGGCTTTGTCAAACGTTATGGCCTGCACTTTGAGGGCGAGTCGTACCAGGCAAGTTTTCAGGTGCAGCAGCGCAAATCGGAGCAGCAGGTTGACGTGGTGGTCAATTTGTTGGTCGAGGACGACTGGCTCAACTGGGGCTATTTCCTCAACTACCACATCCAGTTCGCCGGCACCGACACCTTCAAGTTCCGTCTGCCCTACGCCCTTGGCGAAAACATCGAGATTCTCGGCGAAAACATCCGCGAGATCGTGCGTGACCGTGTCAAGGACGCCAGCGAGCAGAAAGAATACTGGGCGTATCAAGTTACGCTGCATAACAAAGTGCGCGGTGGCTACAGCTTGGCTATCTTCCCCGAGGTCAAGCGCAACACCGGCACCGGCATCGTGGTCGAGCCGATCCACTTCCTGTCGAGCATCCAGTTGCAACTGTGCGTGCTGATCCAAAACAGCTCGCAGTATGTGCTGAATCCGCAGAAGGTGGAAGGCATCATGCCTATTGACACCGAAGCGGCCTATTTCCTGCCGCCCAAGACCAGCGCCAACGACTTCAGCCTGGCCTACAAGATGGGACGCCGCGACTGGCAGCTCACCTTCACCGAACAGAAACACCGTCCTGAGTACATCACGCAGGCGAGCATCGTCGCCACCCAGGTTGACAGCGTGGTTGACGAAAGCGGTGAATGCCGTCATCGCGTGTTCTACCAGCTCAAACCCGGCGGACTTCAGTTCTTGGAACTCTCCGGCCTCAAAGAGAGCAAAATCTGGGGCGTATTCGTCGGCGGTTACTTCATCAAGCCGGTACGACGCGATGAGAAAGACCTGGAGGGGCGCGTACTCATCCCGCTCTATCCATCGTCGCCGGTACAGCCGGAAGCACACCAGTTGAGCGTGCGCCTCATCTACTCGCAGAAACTCGCGCAAATCTCCCCGCGCGAAGTCCTGCGCCTGGCCATCCCCAAGGTGGCCAACGTGCAGGAAGTGGGCAAGGTGACATGGAACCTGACTATGCCCGAAGGATTCCTCTACAAATTCGGCGGCGACATCAGCATGCAGGAACTCGGCGTCTATGCGTACAGCTACCGTTCCTATCCGACGGAAAGCAAGGCGTCGTATGTGACGAAAGGCGCCCAGGAGGGCAACCTCAAGTCGGCACTGTCCAACACCAACCGTCTGCAACAGCGCC
>JAGVGO010000172.1 GCA_020057085.1 Planctomycetota bacterium
ATTCGCGGCGGGATTTCTACACACGCATCAACCAACTGTCAACCGTGAGCGAACAATAAAACTGCCACGAAACTTGTGGGTACAAAACAGCCCACAAGGAGCGGGGTTTTCTGCAATGTTTTCTATAAAATATCAGTATTATTTTTTTACTGGCATATTCTGGTCGCAATATTATTTTCTGTTCTTCGCGAGCGGTTTGTTGCGCCTCGTGGCCACGTTGCTGTTCATCAGGAAAATCAAGGAATTGCGGGTACAGCCGATTGCTTACGGCAGGCTGTATGGAAGGATGTGGGCAAGCATCTGTGGCTTGGTAAGGTTTATAGGAATTGGCAAATAGCTTGGCATGTTTCGGCCCCGCCAGATGGGTGCCTTCTGTGAAACGACTCTCGTTCGCGCAAAGCCATTTTTTTTACAGATCCTAAAATTCTGTTGCCATTTGGCAGTTTCTCCCCTATAATAGTTTTCTTACAGAAGTATAATTTCTCCAATTGCCTCACAAGGTAGCACAGAGAAGGTAATGTCAACGAAAACGAACTGGGAGAACGATTATGCCAGGGAGTTGGGCAGACAAGTTCAAAAAGAAGCTGCAAGGAAAAGAGCTTGCCAGCCAGGAAAATTCCAAAAATGCCAAAATTTACCAGGAGTACGTACTCAGACTTTTTGACTGGGTAGAAAAGAAAGTCAAAGAGGCGGAAGTGATTTCTGTTTCCCGTAAAGTCGAGACTTCCGGCATTACTCCTCTGAAATCTTTAGTTCTCAAATGCCAGGAAAGACAGGTCAGTTTCCTCCCCGAAGGAATCAATGTAGATAGTTCGCGTGGTCGCATCCGCATCAGGCACAACTGTAAAAATATCTCACAATTTATCTATTTGCACTTGATTAGCGATGCCAACTCCGGTGCGCCATATCCAGAAAACTTGATCTGGATAATCAACTTGAACGGGCTTGAAAATGTCGATTGCAAAGATATGCCTCGCTTTGAAGAACAGCAGTTGGAAAATTTGATCGAGACCTGTTTTTTAGAGTAAAACACTTATGAACTGGGAACTTCGTATTATTGAGGGACAGGCTGCCGGCTATCGCAAAATTATCACCAAGCCGGAAAGATTACTGGTAGGACGAGATGCCAGTTGTGATTTGTGCATCCCCGATCCGCTATTGTCGCGGCAACATTGTCTGCTTGAATTCAGTGCAAACGACTTCAAGCTGACCGATCTGGGTAGCCGCAACGGCACTTTTGTCAACGGCCAAAAAATCCAGGAAACGCGGCTCACTACCAATGACAAAATTCGGGTGGGCAAACACATTTTGGAAATTATCCCCGCCGAAGTGGCTGCCACAGAAGAGCCGGTTTCTGTTTCCCAGATATTGACCTGCGCTCAGTGTGGTCAGCGCATTCCTACCGCAGACTTGAAAGAGATGCGAGCCATCCGGCATGGGGGCAAATGTTATTGTGCAAAATGTGTCAGCCAGGGCATCGAACTTTCAGCGATTTCGCGTAAAGATTACAAAACGGCGTCGATGAAAAAAACGACCATTGCCATGTCTGCGAATGAACCACTTGCGGCTGTCGCGCCATTGACGGGTAGCGGCATATCCCCCACCATGCCGATGGCCGTGAAAGCAGCCGTATCTCCCCGTGCCCATAAGCGTATAGGTCAATATGAAGTGATCGACACACTAGGGGAAGGCGGCATGGGCGTGGTCTATAAGGCACGCCACACTTTTTTGGAAACCGTGGTAGCCATCAAAGTCATCAAAGAAGAAATGGTAATGCATGCCGACATCGTCAAACGGTTTTTGCAGGAGGCCAAGCTAGGTATCAGCCTGGACCATCCACACATTATCCGTATCCAGGATGCCGGCGAATATGAAAATGTGTATTTTATCTCCATGGAATACTTCGAGAGTCAGGATGCTCATTTTATCGTCAAAAAAACCGGGCCAATGCCATGCCCGGAAGTCTTGCGTATCGCACTGCAAATGACCGATGCGCTGGATTATGCGCATAAGCGCGGCGTCATCCACCGCGATGTCAAGCCCTCGAATATTCTCATCAACAAAGCGCACAGCTTTGCCAAGCTGGCCGATTTTGGCCTTGCCAAAGCCTGGCAGACAGCGGGCGCCAACCATCTGACCGCATCCGGCCAAACCCTTGGCACTATCCAATACATCTCGCCGGAACAGTTGGAAGATTCGCGCAATGTCTCGCCGCAAGCGGATATCTTTTCGCTCGGCGCTTCGATCTATTACGCTCTCGCCGGTTTTCCACCGTTTGGTGAGGATCCTATAGGCAAGGTGATCCAGAATATTCTGCACCACGACCCGGCACCACTCAAAAATGTGTCGAGCGATTTTGAAACGATTATCGCTAAATCGCTGGCCAAAAAAACTGCGGAACGCTTCGCGACCATGGAGCAGTTCAATAAGGCATTGCAAACTGTCAAAGCGTAAGGCGTCCGGTGAAAACACTATTTCTGCAAATCTTTGTTTAGAGAAACCTGAGTGATGCGCATGCGCGTCATGTTTTCGACACGGATGATGCCATAGCGAGTCTTCACTATATCTCCTACCACTGCGGTGCGGCCGAGACAGGCCATGACGTAACCGCCAATGGTGTCGGCGCGGTCGTCGGGCAGCACCCAACCGGTGTTTTCTGCCAGGCGATGTAACCGTACATCGCCGCGTACCAGAGTGCGTCCATCGGGGAGACAATGGAGGGCCAGACGGTCCGTTTCGGTGTTTTCCTTTACCTCACCAAAGATTTCTTCCACCACGTCTTTTAGTGTCGCCATACCTTCGGTCCCCCCCTGTTCGTCAACGACAATAGCGATCTGGGTGTGGTGCTGGCGGAATTTTTCAAGCAAAGTGTCGAGACGGATACCGCGTGGCACAACGAGGGGCGGTCTGAGCATTTGGCGCACATTGAGTTCTTCACCTTGCCTACGCAGATGGCGAAACAGGTCTCGCAACTGGAGTATGCCTATGATGTTGTCAATAGACCCCTCATAGATCGGGATGCGGGTGTGGATATTGCGGGACACTCTGTCGAGCAGCTCGTTGGGTGGGATCTTGACATCGAATGCTACCATGTCGAGACGCGGCACCATGACCTCGCCGGCAGTAAGCCCGCCGAAACGAAAGGTACGCTGCAGCATTTGTTGCTCCAGGTCGTCGAGGACACCGGCATCGTGGCTCTGGCGTACCAGAATTTGCAGTTCTTCGACCGAATGTACATTGTGCGTTTCGCCAGCTGCTTCGAGATGAAGCCGGCGCAACAGAAAATTACCAATGCCGTTCAAACTCCAGATGAAGGGACGGAACACGAACATTGCCCACTGCATTGGCCTGGCAACTACGAGGGCTGTTTCTTCTGGTTTTTGCAAGGCCAGCGATTTGGGCACCAGCTCGCCCAGTACCACATGCAGCATGGTGATGATGGCAAACGAAATGATCACCGCGATGCTGTGTGCCAAAATTTTTGAGACACCTAGCGGCAGCCACACTAAGAGTGGGGTGATGAGAGCGGCCAAAGCCGGCTCGCTTACCCAACCGAGTATCAGACTGGCCAGGGTGATGCCGACCTGGGTACCTGCAATATAGCGGTCAAGCTCGTTAATGGCTTTATGCACTGCTTTGGCAGTACGGCTACCCTGGGCTACCAGTTCTTCAATGCGGGTGCGGCGAACGCTGACAAAAGCGAACTCGGTGGCGACAAAAAAACCGTTGGCGAAAATCAGTGCGGCCAGGATAAGCAATCTGGCAACAATGTCTAGTAGTTCATCGAACATTACAAACTCTCCGCTTAAGAAGTAAGTAAGAAGTAAGAATTGGTTTGGTCTACTTCTTAATTAGACATTATTGGAAATAAAAGAAAGACAGATTTTTTGCCCGCCCTCCCCTGAGCAATTGGTTTGAAATGCTCATTTAGCAATGTTCCCAGGGGAGGGTTTGGGAGGGGCAAATTACCAGAGTCAATCGCACTCTTATCGGTTGGTCTTTCC
>JAGVGO010000178.1 GCA_020057085.1 Planctomycetota bacterium
AGCGCCGCATAGCCTGGCTCTGTAAGCGAGGAGCAACGAAGTAGATTGATAAAAGTGCCCTCAAGAATGTGAAGTTATTTTTAGACAGAGCCTAAGGCCCTCCAACTACTTTTCTTCTTCCATAAGTTCCCGATAGACAAGTAAGGACTTTTTGAGCAAGTCCATCTTTTTCGCCATATCTTCCTGCGTGTATAAATTTTTGTATAACCACAGATAGCCTTGTGCCAAAGTTTCCACACTCATCTGCCGTGGTTTAAAGTTGATTTCCGCCAGGTTGCAACGATCCCAAAAAATTTCCTTTAAAAGCCGGCCTTCCTGTTGCATCCTGGCCATGAGTTCTGTCCCCGGGAGGGGAGTAGCGATGAGTATCTGAGCATCGAACAGGCCGGTTTTGCAGACAAATTCCAGGATTTTTGGAAAGACGTCCGGAGTATCTTCATCAAGCCCTACGATAAAAGTGCCAATGATGCAGATTCCATAGGACTGGATTTTCTGCACCAATTTTTCGTAATTCTCCAGGTGGTGCGCCTTCCATTGCTCGATTTGGGAAAGGTTTTGCGAATTTAAACTTTCAAAGCCAATGAGTATCTGGAATCCCCCGCTTTTACGAATGAGTTTCAAAAACTCATCGTCATAGCCAATGCTGATGTCCGACTGGGTGCTCCACTTGATTCGGTAAGGAACCAAGGCTTTTAACAACTGCTCGGAGAATTTTTTATCCGCCAGCATATTATCATCGGTAAAAAAGACTACCGGGCTTTTTTTGCGGCTGATTTCTTTGATACGATCCAGGCATTGCAAGACATGGGTGACAGGTTTCTTACGGTATTGATTCCCGTAAATTTTATGGACCACACAAAATTCGCAGCGGTGAGGGCATCCGCGCGTGGTTTGCACCGGGTAGACGTCAAATTGCGAAGCATCTACAAGCTCATACCTGGGGACAGAGGAGAGAGAAAGGTCAGGCATCTGGCAAGAGCGATAAAGTTTTTTGAGCGTGCCGGCCTGGAAATCCGCCATCACTTCCCCCCATATGCCTTCTACCTCGCCAATGACGACAGCGTTGGCAAATTCCTGAGCTTCCTCGGGCATGAGTGAGGCATGGACTCCTCCCAAGATCACAGGTATCCCTCTCGCCCGAAAGTGCTTGCCGATTTCATAGGCCCTGAATGCCTGATGGGTCATCGCTGAGACGCAGACCAGATCATAAGACTTATTGAGATAGGCCGGATCATGGACGACATTTTCGTCAATATATTCGATAGTCTCAAAATCTTTCGTGGCCAGAGCACCCAGCGTCAGTAATCCCAGATGCGGAATGATTCTGAACTGAGGCAACCTTTGAAAGATCATGGGCGACTGAGCAATGAGTTTCTGTATCTCTCTCTGCGAAGAGATGTAAGTTCCTTTGGGATTGATCAAGGCTAAACGCATGCTCTATTGCGCCAGAATCATTTTAGAAATCAGCCTCCCGGATTGTGCTACCATCGAGACTCCCGGCCCGGGCCTGGTCCATTGTCCAACGAGATACAGCCCCTTGACGGGCGTTTCCGGGGAGAGCCTTTGCGGGCCAAACTGTTTCGTCGTTGCAGTCCAGCCATATATGGACCCCTCGGTATTTGCAGTATAACGATAGAGTGTATAAGGACTGGCGACTTCTTTCACCTCTATCGCATCTTGCACATCACCGAAGTATTCCTCAAAAAAGTGGATCAACTTGTTGCCATATAATTCCTTGTTTTCACGCCAATACGTTTCAGCATCTACAGAAGCTACAGGCTGGAAAGGCGCGCCGGTAATCAGAATAATGCAATCTTTCCCAAGAGGTGCCAAGCCCGGTATATGAAAAGAGGGTGTATAACACACGACAAAGTCATCAAATCCACCTTTGGCAAAGGGATAGGACTGGTAAATCAGATCTAATTTCTTGAACATCCATTGGGTACAGTGTGGTGTGATAAAACGCTTCATATCTTTGGCAATGCCTAGATAAACCAGCAAAGCCGAGGTCGTATATGCTAATCTGCTTAACTCTTCAAGGTACTGGGAAGGTAGATTGGCTTCACTGAGCAAATCCCTGAAAGTATGGATCGCCGCAGCATTGGATACGATGATGGGCGATGGGATGTAAGTGCCGTCCGTACAACGTACGCCGTGTGGACGCCCGTTTTCAATGAGAATTTGTGCGACGCGGGCATTCAGCACGATCTCTCCCCCTAACTTCTTAAAGTTATTGGCAAAGGCGTCTGCTACAGCCTGCATGCCATTTTTGGGATAATAGCCGCCATCGGCAATAAATTCGCGAAACATCCCCAAGGCAGCCAGGGCTGAGATCGAACTTGAGATTGAGCCAAGATTGCCTAAAAGCAGGCTAAAAATATATCTTAAAGGGAGGCTTTGGAAAGTCGCATCTATGACATCTTTAAAAGTCTTGTCGCGCAAGATAGGAAAGACCGAGGCAAAGCTTTGCTCCATTCGCGCAAAAAATGCGTCGAGCCCGGCTTGTTCTGTTGGGAAAAACGATTTTAAAGAGTCAATGGTGCGGGCAAAATCTTTATAAATGGGAATCTCGTAGCCTGGACACCGTAAATAATTGGTGATCTCCGGCCTTACCGTTTCTATCTCCAACTCCAGCTCTTTTAAAACCCTATAAAAATGCCCGCACGGACGCATGCTGCCGAGCGAATGTACGCCGACGTCGAACCGGTAGCCTTTGCGATCAAAAGATGAACAGTAGCCGCCTACTTTGTAATGTTGTTCGATAATCAGAACTTTTTTGCCGGCTTTGGCCAGATAATTGCCACAGGATAGCCCTCCTATCCCTGCTCCTATAATCAGGACATCGTATTGGTTAGCCACGTCGTCCTTTCTGCAAAATGATGACACTCTGATGGCCATAACAGGAAAAACTGTTTATCATGACCGTTCGCACAACTTGTTGCAAAGGTTTTGTCACAATATTGAGGCGGAATTGCGGGTCCGCTTCCCGGTAATTCAAAGTGGGTGCCAGAAAATTTTTGTTGAGCGCGAGAATGGCGGTCAACACAGCCAAAGGAGCGCTTAAACTCATGCACTCGCCGTAGAGAGATTTGGGGGCTGTAACCCATAAATTTTCCTTACTATGGCTGCCAAATACCTCACTAATGGCTTTTGCTTCCACAAGGTCGGATGAGGGCGAACCGTTGGCCGAGGCGAGAACGAGATCAATATCTGCCGACACAAGTTCGGCCGATCGAAGCGCCAGAGACATAGCGTCCTTCATGCCTGCAAATAGATATTCTTCTTTGTGCGATCCCAAATTGCTTAGCGAACTATATCCTGCCATCTCGGCCAATATGGGCGCGCCTCTGGCTCCTGCGTGTTCGCAGCTTTCCATGGCAAAGAGTGCTGCCCCCTCGCCGAGCAAACATCCGTCCCTTCTCCGGTCTAACGGGCAGAAAAGAGCGGCATCGTTGGTCGGAAGCATCATATGATGCTGGGTAAATCCCAGATAATTATACAAATTGATATCTTCCATACTGCCAGCTACCAGAATCTCATCGGGATGGCTCTTCAGATAGTAGAAACCGAAACCCAGTGCATCCGCACCGGCACTACATCCTGTGGCCAGACAATAATAAAGATTGCGTAGCTCGTGGGTCATGCCGGTTTCAAAGGTAGGGGAATTGATAAGCGTATTGGGAAAGCTAAAAGGTGTGATATATTGCGGGCCGTACTGGAGAAGTTCATTGTTTAATTTGGACTGGCTACATACGCCGCCGAGCAGACTGCCGATGATAAGGCCTACCTCATCCTTATTCACTGGCCCATAGTCTTTTAAGCAATTCTCCAGTGCCAGAATGCCAAAGTGGGTGATTCTATCCTGATAACGCAGAATCTTGCGGTTCAGGTATTTTGTTAAATCTAGCCTTACGGTAAACCCTGTTTTGCACGGAAAAGAACCTGTCTTCACGTGGGTTAGCTCTGAAACCGGGGGAATCCCTGTTTGAAAGCTTTCCCAATGCTCTTGGATTCCTAACCCACAGGCTGATACAACACCTGTCGCAGTAATAGCAACGCCTGGACCCTTCATTGCTGGACTCCTTTGCCTAACACCAGGACCGTATTCATGCCACCGAATGCAAAGGCATTCACCATACAAGTATTTATCTCCTGTTGTCTGGAGATATTGGGAACATAATCGAGGTCACACGCCGGGTCAGGAGTCCGGTAATTGATAGTGGGAGGAATGAATCCCCTATTTATGGCCAGTAAAGAAGAGATAGCGGCAATGGCAGACGATGCTCCCATGGTGTGGCCCAACATGGATTTTATCGAACTTACCGGAATTTTATAGGCTGCCTCCCCGAGAGCTTTTTTAATACCTTTGGTTTCGGCAACGTCATTGGCAGGAGTGCCTGTGCCATGGGCACAGATATAGCCGATTTTGTCTGCCGGAAGTGCCGCTCCTTGCAACGCTTTTTGCACGGCCTTGGCCATGTAAAGTCCTTCAGGATTGGGAGCTGTCGGATGGGTACCATCACTGGTCATGCCGTATCCCAACACCTCTCCGTAAATATGACAATCCCTTTTGCGTGCAGTTTCTCGTCTCTCCAGAATGACGATCCCGGATCCTTCACTGACAACGATCCCGGTCCTATTCTTGTCAAAGGGGCGGCATATTTGATCTATCGCTCGCATCTGGCTAAAACCGGCTAAAGTGATTTTGGATAAAACATCTGCCCCTCCCGCGATTGCGTAATCTACGACATGCTGTGACAGCAGTTCTGTGGCATAGATAATTGCTGTACTGCCAGCGGCGCAAGCATTCAAAGCCGACAAGGAAATGCCGGAGTGGTTCAAAGCATAGGAGAGATTGGCTGACAAACTGTAACCGGTAATTTCCGGCATCAAGGCGACCTCGACCTTGTCCGCTCCTTGTTGCTCCAAAACAGCGCCTAACTCCTCGAAAATACGCCCGCCCGCGATAGTGGAGCCGATCACAATTGCGACACTGTGGGGAGGGGTAGCAGATAAATCGAGCCTTGCATCGGCCAGTGCCTGTCTGGCAGCATCTATCGCAAAGCGTGACACCTTGCCGATCGTTCGACCTTTTTCCTCATATACGTCTTTGGGATATCCTGAGACTTCTCCGGCATGATGGTGTTCAAACTTCGTGCTGTCAAAGCTCGAAAATTTTACAATGCCGCTTTTTCCCTGGTGCAGATTACTGCAGAAAGTCTCGATATCGTTTCCCAAAGGGGACACGACCCCGAGACCGGTGACGACAACAGACGGCATAAACATCCTCCAACTAAAATTAGCCTGACATCTTGATTGCTTCGCTGGCAATCAAGCCCGAGTAAATGACCGAGGCAATGCCTGTTCCCGGCGTACTCCAGTGTCCGACGTAAAAGAGATGCGGGAATTCGGTCATGATTTTCGGCCGCCCCTTTACCATTTGCTCGGGACACATAGCCAGCCCGTAGACAGCGCCGTTTTTGTTCCCTGTGTACCGATGGAACGTGGCTGGAGAGGCACTCTCCTCGACGATGATGGAATTGGGTAACTCAGGGATTATTTTACTTACCTTATTTAGCAGGTAATCCCGGTACTGACGTTTTTTGTCGTTGTTGCCTACCCAACTCGCAAATTCATTTTGGCCGGCAGGTATTGGCGCGAGAATCTCTACAACATGTTTCCCTGAAGGGGCGAGAGCGGGTGCAATGAGCGTTGGGATATGGATGCGATAATAGCTGTCGGACTCGCCAAAATACCATCCGCTCTTTTCTGCCAGCATGCCTTTGTCCGCCTCGACTCCCAAATAAAGGACAAACATCGAAAGGCTCTCTCTGGCATTTTGAAAACATTGAGCCGCCGGCGGAAAAATGGAACAAAACCTGTCGAGCGAGATGGCCGCTACTAGCTGCTTACTCCGATACGCTTTTTTTTTGCTGGTGGTGACCTGATAATACGGACTATCGTAGCATACCTCGCATACCTCTTCGCCGGTGAAAAGAGATCCACCATAAGCACGGAATCTCTCTGCCAGGGTGACGGCAAATGCCCCCATCCCATTTTTTGGATAGTAGGAGCTCTCGTAAAAATTAGAGCCTAGCATCAGGCAAACAGCGATGAAGGAAACCTCGCTCGCCCGATAGCCAAGATAGCCGGTAAAACCTGCCAGCACATCTTTAAGAGTGCGGTCGGTGAACGAGCGTTCCAGCATATCCTGGTACGTAAATGGCAGATACTCTTCAAAAACAGGCCGGGTCCAGTCGGCGCGGCGGCGGAAGATTTTCAAGATCAGACGGAAAAATTCTTCCACCGCCCGCTCTTCTTTGGGAAACTTTTGCTTGAGACCTTCGACAAAACACGAAAAATCCTGGGCCACCTCATATTTCTCGCCACGGACAAAAAACCGCTCTGCCGGCTCATACCTCACGAAGTCCCTGCCGAGGTCGAAGCCAATCGAATGTATAAAGCGACCGACAAAACTACCGGGATTGCCCACACCACCAAGAGCGTGGACGCCGGCATCGAAAACAAATCCGTGTCGCCGGAAAGAAACACAGCATCCGCCCACGCCCGGATTCTTTTCGAACAATGCTACTCTTGTGCCGTCCCGGCAAAGTTGGATACCGGTGGTGAGCCCGGCTACGCCGCCTCCCATGATAATGACATCGTACGAAGATGTATGGGCTGGTTCATCGTTCATGCTTGCTTCGTTTCGATTTCATGGGCAATGGCGTTTTTGAAATACATGGCTTTTTGTTTAAAAAAGGCGGCATTGTAGACATTGTAATAGATGTAGAGCAATCCATCTTCCAACTCTTGTTTGCTCAGGTTAGGATGGGTAAAATTGACATTTACGTAGGTGTATCTGGACCAATCTTCGTGCAGCAATCTCCCGGCCGCTTTATAGGCATCGTATATATCTGTGCCGGGCATCGGGGTTAAGACGGTGATCTGCGTACCGTAGAGATTGGTTTCATGGACAAAATCCACGGTCTTTTGAAAAGTCGCTTTGGTGTCCTTTTCCAGCCCTATCATGAATGCACCAATGATGCCTATGCCATGAGATTGGATCTTGCTAATAGCATCCGCGTAGCCATGGTTGGTTTTGTATTTGCGAAATTTCCAGTTGCGGCTGTCCAGACACTCCAGATTTCCTTCTATAATGCTTTCGAGACCGACTAAAATCCGCCACCCGCCTGCCTGGTAGATCAGCTTGAGCAGCTCTTCGTCCTCGGCGATGGAAAGGTCGGTCTGTGTGTGCCAGATGATACGGTATGGTATGAGCGCCCGCATGAGCTCTTTGCCGAATTTTTTGTTGGCGAACATATTGTCGTCGGTAAACCAGATGGAAGGTTTTTTGGGATATATCTCCAAAATTTTTTCTAACTCCTTGATGGTCTGGGATATTGTCTTTTGGCGATAGTTGAAACCATATATTTTTGAGGCAGTGCAGAAGGAACAGTCATGGGGACAGCCCCGGCTGACCTGAAGCGGCACGTCGGGATAACGGGATGTCATAGAGGCAATGATGTCGTATTTGGGCGCTGGGACGACGGCCAGGTCAACGGTCTCTTTATTTTCATAATATTTTTGGGGCTTGCCGCTACGAAAATCGCGAATAAACTGCGGCCAGGTAAGTTCAGCCTCGCCGATAAATACGCTGTCGGCATGCTGACCAGTCTCGGCCGGCAAAACGGTGGGGTGAAGCCCGCCCATAACGATATATGCTCCGCGCTTTTTAAATTCGGCCGCCATCTGATAGGCTTTAGGCGCTTGCAGCGCCATGAGCGACATGGCGACAATATCATATTTTTCCTCGTATACGACCGGTTCGTATCTTTCGTCAATGTACCTGTACTCAATATCGCGATCTTCCAGGCCGGCTAAGGCCAGTAACGCCAGGACAGGCCCAGTCCGATAGAATCGGACCAGCGATAATTCCTCTGTCTGATGGTACAGCTTTTCTACCGTTTTATTATCCGAGAGGAAAGAATTGAACGGATTGATTAAGGCAATTTTAAGAGACATAGGGCTTTCTCCTTATTCTCATCTTGTGCCCGAGTTCGCCCATGATATTTTTAAAATGTTCGGCCATCTGCTTGAAATACTCGAAATTCACCACATTTTTCCATAACCAGAACATCCCCTCCTGGAGTTCATCTACGCTCATCTTTTTAGGAGTAATTAAAACCTCCACGCCGGAATATTTACTCCAGTCTTCGCTAAGCAGGCGATTTTCCGCTTTCACGCGGTGGTACAGACGCGTTCCTGGGAACGGAGTAGGCACAGCGAACTGGCCGGAAAAAATTTTGGCATCCCGGACAAAATCGAGAGTCTTCTGAAAAATATCGGTGCCATCATTATCAAGCCCTACAATAAAGCTTCCATAAAAGGCAATCCCGTGTTCCTGGATAATGTGGATAGCCTCTTTGTATTTCTTGACTTGCTTGAATTTCCAATTGTGCCTGTCTATCCCATCCATGCTGCTATCATTGATGGATTCTACCCCAAAAAGGATGCGGCGTCCGCCCGAAAGATAGATGAGTTCCAACAACTCCTCGTCCCACGCGATGGATATATCGGAGTTGGTGTGCCAGTTCAGTTTATACGGAATCAATTTTTTTAAGAGCTCTTTGACAAATCCGCGAGCGACGAACATGTTTTCATCGCTGAAGTAAATGTACGGCTTTTTAGGCCATAATTTCAGGACTGTCTCTACCTGTTCAAGGATTTGGGCAATGGTTTTGTGGCGAAATTTTTTCCCATAAACCAGGGTCGTGCAGCAGAAGTCGCAATCGTGTGAACAACCTCGGCTGATCTGAATCGGGACATCGCCATAAAAAACGGGGTTTAAAAGTTCGTAGCGTGGAAGCGGCGAGGTGGAGAGAGCGACGGTCCCCGCCCGAGGATCGCCATAGAAACGTTGCAACCGGTTTTTTCTCAGGTCCTGGATCAATTCGCCCCATTGCCGCTCTGCTTCCCCACACACTACAGTATCTACGTGGCGTGAAACCTCATCTGGCATGATTGTGGCATGCTGCCCGCCCATTACGGTTTTGACTCCCCTTTTTCTGAATTCTTCGGCAATCTGATACGCCCGCATCGCCTGGATTGGCATGCCGGTGACACCGACCAGATCATAATTTTGCTTGAAGTCGATCGGAGCATAGACCTCGTCTATGTATTCCACTTCTATATCTGGCGGAGTCAGGCTGGCAACTGTAAGAAGACCGAGACTGGGTCCCGTGCTGAAAAAACGCATCCGTTCCATTTCAGGGGCTTGCCAGTACCAATCTGAAAGTGGTTGATAAGACGAGACAAAAAGGTTTTTGGGGTTAATGAGGCAAATCTTCATAGGCCTAGCGTTTTACTGCACCTCGTGTATCTTGTTCGGACTGGTAGCGCTGTCACCGGCTTTTTCTTTGCCAATATACTGTATCGCAATTTCAATTGCTTTATCCAGAGTAAGGATTTGCATCAAATCATCTTCGGAAATTTTAATGCTGTAGCGCCTCTCAATAAGCGCAACCACTTCCAGTCCCATCAGAGAATCCATCCCCAGATCCTTGACAAAATGGGTATCTCCTTTGATCTGAGCGGGATCAATGTCGGCAACATCATGAATAATGTTCCGGATAGCATCGGTAAGCTCTGTTTTATCCATTCGTCTTCCTCCTCCAGGCAATAACTCGCCTCGAGTTAACGGCTACATATACCTGGAATATATTGCTTCAATGATCTTCAATCTGGCGGCCTTGAGTGCCGGATATAGAGTAATCAGTGATGAAAAAAGAATAATAAAAGGCAATGGGCCTAGTAAAATACCAAAGTTAAAATCAAAGTATACTGTCATATCTAATGACATAGCAACAAATTGTGAACTTTCTGTCAACCATGAAAAATCTATGCCATGGATGTGGAAATAATAAGTGAGCGGAACCGTAATCATCGTTCCCAATATACATCCCATCAATGCCAGCAAGAAGTTTTCCAACAGGATAAGCCCTACCAGTTGAGATGGGGTCGTCCCAATCGCCCTCATTACTCCATACTCATAGAATCTTTCAAAAACTGCTGAAATAATCGCTGTCAGCAGGCCAATGCTGATGACAATAAAAAAAACCAGGGCAGTTCCTTCGACCTGAATATTATCCAGAGTGATGAGTTGCAATAGATGGGGGCTGACTTCTGCCCAGGTCAACACTTCATAAGTTTGTTGGCTGAGTTTTTGTTTTAAAGAGGCCGATGTTTTTCCCAAAGTCTCATCATCTTTGAGTGACAGAACAACTTCGGTAATATAATCTCCCTCACTGTAGTGGAGAAGTTGTTGTGCGTTTTTTATGTGAACAATCACCATGCCGGCATCATAATTGGGATCTAAAGTCCTGAAAATGCCTTTGACCACAAAAAGTTTTTGGTTGATTTCTTTGCTGATAGCCTGAGCAGTCAGGACGATTCTGTAGCCAATTCCCAGCCCGAGTTTTTCCGCGATTTGGCTGCCGACTAAGATGCCGGGTAAGCGATAGCCGGTTTCTGTCCGCCCTTCTTGCCAATCATCTGCCTCAATATATTTTCCTACAGCAAGGGCTCCCGGTTGGTGCCTTTGGGGTCTGCGATGCATCCAGGTAATTTTTTTCTCTTCTTCCGGTGTAATACCCAGGATCAAAACACCGGTAGATTTATTGGTATAGGAGATTAAACCTGAGCATTTTACCCTTGTAGCAGAATGACCCACAGTTTCTTCGGAAGCGACAGCAGCCAAAAGTTCTTGATTTTTCGGCATAAAATATTTTTCATTTTGGTAGACATGATAGCCTTTTTTGTGAATCTGGATATTTCCACTGTGAGTCTTTATCGAATTGGCAATCATCACTTTGTGGTAGCCGCTGATAAACGCAAGAAGAAGGATGCCAAAAACGGCGCCTATGGTAAACATGGCAACACAAATTATCGTTCTTCTGGGATTGCGCCAGAGGTTTCTCCACGCTATTTGCAAAAATAGGCACATACCAATCTCTCAAAACCAAAAAAAATTACAGAAAGAAAAATCCGCGCTTCAGGGTCTGCCTGGCGATATACTGGCTTACGCCCAGCGCCAACTTGGCGCTGTTACAGCATGCGAGCCAGTTTGCGAAGAATCCATTCGAGGGTGAAAAGCCCGACCAGTAGCCAGAACAGCGACGGGGTGTCCCACAGCAGTTCTTCGCGCACAAAGCTCGTGATCTTCTGCGTGTCGGGGGTGAGCTGGCTCAGGAATTTTTCCAGTTCGTAAGGTTTCAGGTATTTGCCGTCCGTGTACTTGGCGATGTGTTTGAGATCGTCTTCGTTCAGTTTGGTATTTTCCGTCTCGGCGGTCGGCGCTACGACATGGAAGATGGTGTTGAGTTCCTTGCCTTCTTCGGTCTTGATCCATACTTTGTAGTTACCGATGCGGCTGGCCAAAAGTGACCCTTCGTAGCTGTCCGGGTCATTGGGGTTTTTCTTCAGTTTCTTCGATTCATCCTCGCCGGCCGGTATTTTGTAGAAAATCTCCCACTCGCCCGGGCGGTCGCTCTGGCGTGTGTTGGGGTCGCGCACACGCAGGACGACGTTGACCACCTCGCCCAGCGTGTACTGGGTGTTGTCCACGCGCAGATAATACTTGCGTGTGCCAGACGTGAGAAGTCCCATCGCCACATGGCGAACGACTTGCCCCCAGAAACGGTAGAAATAGCGGTCGCCGTAGAGGAAGCGCCAGCGCCAGCTCTCGTCGAGCGCGGTGAAGAAAGTCTTACCTTTGCCGTAGAACTGCGTCACCATGAGTGGCTTGCGCCGCGAGCTGTGTACCGCCAGCACGGTAGCGCCGGGTTTCACCTGTGACACAGGAAAATACCAGTAGAAACCGGGCAGGCCATCGCGTTCGTTTTCCCAGAGCTGCACGTTGTCGTCATTGTTGCTCATGAGTCGCATGATCGGGTGGAGCTTGCCTTCCGGAGTCAACCGCAGCCGCTGTTGCTGATCGAAACTGCCTTCGAAATCCGGCTGCTCGACAATGACAGGCAAGAGATCTGCTAGCGGTGTGTCCCAATATTCGGCAGGGTTGTGAAGGCCGGGGATAAAGGCGAGACCACCGCCTTCTTCCTTGATGAAATCAACGAGCAATTTCATGAAATTTTCGCCCAGTTGCTCCGACGGCACGTCACCCAGTACCACACAATGGTAGGCAGCCATTTCTTCCTTGGTTGTCGGCAGGCCGGAAATCGAGGGCGCATTTTTGCTTCTGTCCTGCGGGAATTCTTTGTCGGCAGAGAGCAGCCAGGTGTTGGCCTGCACCGTCTCGTCGCGGATGAGGGCGTTTCTGAGGTAGCGGTATTCCCAGCGTGGCAGGTTTTCCACATAGAGCACTTTGAGCTTTTGCTGGATGATCTTGATGTTATGCTGCCGCATGTTGTTCTCGCTGGTGAATTCTCCTGCCTGCTCAGGAATCACCACCGTTATCTGATAATCGTCCGGAATGCGGAAGGTGTGGTAGAGCGCGACTTTCTGCATCTCGTCTTCTTTTTGCAGTGTCACCATCTCCTCGGCCAGTCTGGTTTCACCCCATTTGAGGTAAACGGGCACAGTTTCGCCGCTGTAACCGACATGGCGGATTTCCACATCAAAGCGTACCTTGTCGTCTACGAGCGCGATTTCCGGCCCTTCGACGCCGGCAAGAATGATGTCGCGTTTCTTGGTGGTGGTGCCGATGCCGACCGTGTAGACCGGAATGGGAAACTCACGCTGTTTGGCATATTCTGCCGCCTGCTGCCAACTGTTGCGCCCGGTGTTGTGCTGGCCGTCACTGAGTACGAATATGGCGGCTATGCGTTTACCCTGTAGCGAATCAATGGCCTTGACCATACTGTCGTAGATATTGGTAAGTTCGCCGTTGGCTTCGAGTTTTTGCAAATTGGGCAGCCCGGAAAGTTCTTTGTCGAAAGTGAAAAAACGGAGTTCGCACTCGTCTTTGAGGGCAGGCAGTCGCTTGGACTTGGCGAGCAGATGATTGACAATCTGCATGCGGCTGATCCTGGTTTTTTCTGCCGTATCTTGTTCCATAGCGAGGAGAGTCAGGATTTCTTTGCGTTCCTCGGCATTTTGGTAATCGTCGGGAGTATTCATGGAAAGCGAAGAGTCAATGAGAAACACCACATACGACTTGCTGATTTCGGAAAACTGTTTTTGCAAAATCGGTTCACACAGGATAGCCAGAAGTACGAGCAGAATAATCCAGCGCAGACTGCCCAGAAAAAATTTCACGGTACGCGAGGAGGTTGCCACCTCCTGGCGATAGCAGCCATACACCCAGCATACGAACAAAAAGGCAATGAGGGCAATCAGCCATGGCGGCAGCGAAGTACCCCACTTCAGCGTGTAATCGGTGGCCTCTTGAATGGGGTTGGCGGCAAGCGTGAACAACAGCATATTTTCTCCGATATTTGAACAAAATGGAGTTTGGCAATGCCGACGTAACATTGTCAACCTAAACATTATAACTAAAAACTCAGTAAAAACAAAAAAAATATCGCGGCTTCGCGGCTGTGCCGAGTTGTCTACCGGTCTTTGGCCTCTCTTTGCAACTTGCGGATTTCTTCTTTGGATACGCCCGTGATCTTGTGGATTGTCTCCACATCCAGTCCCGATTTCAAGGCGTTTACCACTGTCTTCTGGATACTGATTTGTTCGCCTTCCTGACGACCTTTCTGGATGCCGATTTGCTCGCCTTCCTGGAGGCCGGTCAAGTATTTGTCGTGCAGTTTGGATCGTTCGTCCATGGCGGCCTTGAATCTGCTTTCGTACAGACCACGGGCTATTTCGTCTTGAGTAAACATCTTGAGTTCCTCCACAGCTTTACGTACGGGTGTATGCTCAAAGACTGACGGCAGCGTCTCGATCTCTAGCTCTTTGCCGTGCTTGAGAAAGTAGCTCCAATATTCCAGCGGTGTCGCCACTTCCTCCACAGATACCAGAAATTTGGGCAGTTCTATGGTATGGATGTGGAAATCTTCGCAAAATGGAATTTGTTCGCTCTTCTCCCAAATCTGGAAATGATTGTAGTATTTTCTGCTAGAAAGTGGCATCGGCTCTTTGGTGATGCAGATGAGCGTTGCTTTCTTGAGCAGGTCGTAGCGCTCGCTTTCCTTGAGCTGGGCCTGGTACATTTTGGCCCAGTAGTAGAGCAACCGTTTGGGAAAATAGCTTTGCACCTCGATTTGCATTTCGAGAATATACCACTCGCCGTTTTCGCTCTTGGCTCTCACGTCCACCACGCTCAATTTATCTTGCAGCGAGGTCTTGAGGTTGTAGGGGCTGAGCAATTCCACCGCTACCACTTGCTGCTCTCCACTCTCGCTCATGACCGCATTGATGATGTCGAGGAGCAGGTCTTTGTTCTTCTCGCTGCCAAACAGCCACTTGAACACGCAATCTATCGCCGGATCAATGCCAATTTGCATGATGTCTCCTTTTTCTCTGGATTATATCACAAGCGGCATGGCAATAGCAAGGAATCTCGAACCGCGATGATATGAAGGATGACAGGATGGTCAGGATAGTCTATCCTATAATCCTGTCATCCTTCATATCATCGCGGTTCAGACTACTCCCGTCTTCCTGAGCGAACAGAAAAAGCGCGGGCAAAGTAGTTGTAGATGCTGCGGTGGCTAGAGTCATCGGTGCCGTAGTTGAAGCTGAATCCGCGCGCACGAGAACTGGTAACTTCGTCACAACTCCATATATACCAACCAATTGTGACGAAAACAGCGTCCATATTTCGGCTACCTTCTCCATTTTGGTACAGTCCCTGCAGTCTTACTCAAAAAATACAGAACCTTTCCTGCGAAAAGTGTAGGAAATACCAGAAACGATCAGGCAATACGCCCTCTTGCTAATGCTCTGCGGGCAGTGCCAGATAGGTGAGTACATACTCGCCGCAGTTACGGCAGCCGACAGCAAAGGCGTAGCCTTCGTTATATCCGGCGGCCGCCTGTTTGCGCAGGTAGCCGCGAAAACACCCGGATGCTTCCTGCCACTCCAAATGGGCATCATGAAAATCGAGAAATATCTTTTGCAAAGGGAAAAAAGCTTTGAACACCGACTCCTTGGCCGAAAAGATGTGAATGAAACGTTGCCATTTGTGTATTTCCTCTTGTTCCACCCAGGCCAATTCTTCTTTGTCGCAAATTTTTCTTGCCACGTCCCACTCCACCCGTCGCGCGTTTTTTTCAATGTCGAGCCCCAGGCATGCAGCCGTTGTGCGCCTGGCTACGGCTGCAACGGCGATGTCGTCGGTGTGTGAAATAGAACCCACTATGTCAGGAGGCCAGACTGGCGCACGAAAGCTGTCGTTGACAATCGCTCCGTCGTCGCAAGTCAGTTGTGCCAGTGCAGTATGCGCCGCCCAACGGCCGAGATAAAACGACGACTTCCTGGAGGCTACGGCATAAGGTGGTAACAAAGCGGCTTCTGCCGGACAGAGTACAAAAAGGGGCTTCTCACAACTTCTTTTGCAGGCGAAACCGAAATCGGACGTAAACGGCGAAATTAGCACAGCAGCCGCCAACAAACAAGTATCAGTGCAACGAGCAAAACAACCAACGTAATCGTCCACATCGTAACATGGCGTGCCATATGCTCTTTGCACCGCAGAAGCAGCGAGGAAGTTTCGCGATAACGGCGAGAGCGTCGTGTCGGGCGGTGTGGTAAATCTCTTGGTTTTTCCTGCGTTTTTGACAATTCAGGGTTTCCCACCGGTTGCGTCGGCAGTTTTATGCCTTTGTAGCGTCCTGGCTCCGCTTTATGTGTAAACGGCGAGAACTCCAGTTCCGCATTGTCCGGGCGCAAAAATTCTTTGAGCACTCGCTCTACCTCGGCGGCGCTCTGAAAACGCAGTTGTACATTTTTCGCCAACAAACGGCGCAGGATGTACTGAAAGGCGGGTGGCAATGTTTCAATATCTTGCGGCAGTGGATCACATGAAATACGTCGCAACTGAATAAGCGGACCGGCTCCTGTAAATACCGGCTTTTTGAACAAGAGTTTCCAGATGATAGCGCCGGTAGCGTATAAATCACTGCGCACGTCCGCTTTCTTTGCTCTTGCCTGTTCGGGCGACAGGTAGTCGAGAGTACCCATGATCGTTCCGGGTTTGGTGATCGTCGTTGCGTCGCTGATGCGGGACAAACCAAAATCGGTAATGATAGGACGGTCGCACGCCATCAGGATATTGCTCGGTTTTAAGTCGCGGTGAACGATACCAGCCTGGTGAATCGTTTCCAGGGCATCATAAATGGGCAACAAGATGTGGCACAACAGGCCAAGAGTTAGCTGTTTGTCCTGTAACCACATAGCCAGATTGCCATCGCCTACGTATTGCATGATAATGCAGGCCGTATTGTGCGAGAAATCAAAGGTAACATGGCCATCCGGTTGAGCGACAGGGGTACCGGTATCTTGCAGACAGCCGTAAATAGTTATAATGCCTGGATGGCTCACACGCGAAAGCGCCTCCGCCTCTCGCTTGGCGCGAATAATCTGTCCTTCGGGGCCGCTGTCTTCCTGGATGAACTTGATGGCTACCCAGGCAGGCGGGTTGCTCTTGGTATCCAACGCTTTCCACACCCGGCCACACAGGCCTTGGCCAATGATGGCGTGCAACTGGTAGCGCCCCATAAACAGCATGGATTGTGCTGTTTGCGGATCACGATGACCACTATGGCAGGTGCAAACGTAATCGAAATTCGCCTCTTGCTTGACGTTCTTCCATTGGCGACAAATTTCGCAATAGACTAGGACGCAAGGCCAACTGCGTGGCGGCGACAGTTGCAAATGACACCAGGGGCACAACACTGGTTCGTCCCAACCGTGTACAGGTACCGGCAATTGGCATGTGTTACACCAAAGCGCCCAATGTAACGACTCGGCACAGGGATGCATCTGGCAGGGGCATACAAAACCGTTTATCAACGGCTGTGTCAACATATGCCAATGCCGGCAGCAGACACAATAGACATGAAGATAGGTGTAGCTTTTAGGCAGGGACAAGGCAAAATTGCATTGTGCACATGAGGTTGCTACCTCCCAGTCGCGGATCGGCACTGGCATTTTACATTGGGGGCAACAGATGCACCAAATTAAGCTATAGTCCATAAAATTATAGATAAACTCTGATTGTAACGAATTCGGGTCATGCGTTTTTTGCAGCAGCCACCCAGTAAATACCTGGCAAACAGAGCGGCATCTTATCGCTTGGTACCATCAATCCTGCTTCTTGGATACCGACGATTGTTCCGGCTTCGAATTCCGGTGCCGACCTGGGAAGAAGGGTGTGAGGCTTGCCAGGGAAAGACAACGGCTTTTCGCCGACACAAGGAATTTGCAAATGTGGCCGCAAGATTTTGCCATGGTGGCATAAACTTTCGAGTGCCTTGTGTTCGCCTTTTTGGCTGAGGCTTTCCAGCCATCGTCTTACTGCATTGTAAACAGGCAAGATAGGGGATTTGGCCATCTTCTTGTCACCTACCCGAATATAGAAAAGCAGTTGGCGCACGGCTTCCACGTCGGACCCGCGTGGTTCGATCAACCCCGCCTCAGCCAGTTTGTATATTTTTTCCAAAAATGTAGGCAGCGGACCGGCGGAAATACTCCAATAACCTTTCAATATAGTTTCCCAGGCATCATCCGGTGGCCAGTAATATTGGAGTGTCGGGCGATGGGTAATGATTTCCCCAAGTGGCACCTCTTCGGAAAATTCGTAAACCTTGACTTCTTCCATATCGGGCAAGGCAAAGCCGAAGTTGAGCAATCTTTTGCGACAATAATCATAACTGCTTTCCTGGTGCAGTTGGGCAAAGCTTAAAAGTTCACGGAAGATATCGAGCCCACCACTGGAAAACTCTCGCTCCAGAGTATCCTGTTTGGCCCAATCCTGTAAATTTTTTTGCAGTGAAGCTGGGGCGTCTTTGAAGAGGTCCAATAACTTGTCTATATCGAAGGCAATAGGTTTTAACAAATCCTGGGACAACATCTTCAACGCGAAGTCGTTCTTTAAAAGCCCGCGCACGGCTATGGTCGCTATCGCTGGTAGCTCATACCCACACAAGGCAAAAATATCCTGGTATATCGGTGGCCCGTCAGGCGTAGGTTTGCCGACGGAAACAAGCAATTTTCCTGAGATATGATTGCCCTGTGGTCGCTGCTCTATTTCCCAAACGATGGCTTCCAGACTCCATCGTTTGCTGTCGGCCAGCACAAATTTAATCACACCGTTGCCGACGCGTGTTTCGCCTTTGTTGGCGGGTGGTTTGAAAAAGGCGTTGTAAAGTATCTGGCGGCGCAGCTTGCTTACCTCCGGGTCACTGCTTTGTATGTTGCCGATTTCCAACCGATAATATAAATCGAGGATCGCCGCTTCGTTGCTGGGCACGATCAGATATTCGCTCGCCTGCTGCCATTCCTGGCTTACCATAATCTTTTTGAGATGTTTCTCGTTGCTAAAAAGATGAGCCATTATGCAACATTGGGGAACGGCCGAATCTTCTTTTTCTTCGAGGTTTTTTTCCAACGACAGTACGCTTTCCAGAAAAGACAGAAACTGCCGCCGGTCACCCTCCACATGTCGTGCCAGTTGAGTTAATGACTGGTGACGGGCTAACATTCGTGCTCTTGTTTCGGCACTCAGTTCCATGACACAACTCCAGGTAAAATAATTAGCGGGCCAGCATGTAGGTTTTGCTTTGCACTGGGTGATTTGCGTAATAACGATGCACGATCAGTTCGCCTTTGGTATCGTCAACATAAAATTCATTGCGTGTCAAGGTGCTTTCGCTGCGCTGAACCACGGTCATACGTTTGAATGAAGTGAACAAGCCGTAATTGCATTGAGAAATGTCGCCGGCCTGGTCGCGCACACCGACCTTTTCACCACGCACGCTGTAAAACCAGAATCGCTCTCCATCATGGGCAAAATAGTTCTTGGCAAAGAAAGCGGCCAGTTTAGCCAATGCTTCAGCACGATGGCCGGCATAATCCAGTTCTACATCACCCATGTGTACCTGGGTTATCATCTGGATGGTTTGTGCCATATCGCGGGTAGATTTTTGCATCGTCGTAGCCGCGTCGTTTACCGGCGAACCAGACAAGCTAGTTGACCTGGTGTCAGGCGACGCAATCGCTGTTTCTATTGCCGGCTGCGGTTCTCCGCTGACCGCCTGTGGCGACTGTGTTTCGGCTGATGGTGACTCGGAAGCCGGTGGGGCTGCGCAACTCCAGCATAACAGCAGCAAAAAACACAAATATTTCATAACATTTCCTTTATTCTTTTGACATTCCTTCCTCTTCTGTTTCTCTACCAAAAGAAGGAGTCATTTTTTCCTCATTGCTTTTTTCAGTTTGCGGGGTGACACTCTTGTCATTTTCTTTTTTCTGCGTCGCGGTAACTATCGGCTTCTTTTGGCTATCTCTAACCGGCATCGCAGGTTCTACTGTTTCTGGCACATCTTGCAACTGGGCACTGTAAATTTGCACTGTATGCTCGGTTTCAAAGATACGTGCGGCTGCGCTGTCCAAGGTAAAATTGCCTAAAACTTGCGTGCTGCCGTCGGCTAGATATTTCTCGGCAGTGCCATCGGCGGCAAGATAACCCACGAGCGAGCCCGTGCGGTCGGCAATCAGATAGTATTCATGGTCATTGCCGCCTTTGGTTTCCCAGGCATATCTGTGGGCATAGCCGATGGTATGCCCCTGCTCCTGAATTTGATAGGAACCTGTTTTCAATGGTTTTTTATGCCAATATTCATTACGTTTGTAAGCATATTCTGAGGCACAAGAAGAAAATATTACCAGACAAAGGAGAAACGGCCAAAAAGAATGATACATATTTTTTTCTCCAAAGAAAACCGCCAACCGGTGCTTGGAATTTTTTTTTTTTGTGCTAAAATTGAGTACTTGGAAAATATCTAAATTGCTCTACGTTCTTTGAAAAATCAGATATTCGAGAAGTTCAAGACAAAATACCATGAAATAGCCTCAGCAA
>JAGVGO010000143.1 GCA_020057085.1 Planctomycetota bacterium
CTTTAGCCTATTTCTTTAGCTGGCTTTACGCCTGAATTCGACTTCCAGTCGTTTAGATACCCTGCAGATTCAGTGCAGGGTCATTCATTATATATTACCTTCTTTGTCTATTTTTGTCAATAAAATTTTTACCAGTTCTCAAACCCTTTGCATCATATCACTACTTTTTCCATTGCTCCGATCAATCTGCCAGGCGTGGAAATGTCATACACTTGATTGACTGCTTGGGCATAGATGCCGATCACCGAATCGCCCTGATCCCACTTGTCCGCCACTTCGGGATTGAACCAGATCACTTTTCTGGCTCTGCTACACCACTTTTGCAATAAGTCAAGGCGGGGGTTACGTTTATTGGTGCGCGCATCCCCCAGAATCAGGAGTACGGTAGCACGGTCTAAAGCATCTTCGACGATAGGGGCAAACTCCTGGAAAGCGACTCCGTAGTCCGAGTAGCCGCGAAAGTCTATGGGGGCTTCCAGATAAACCCGTGATACCATCTTGTCGTATTGCGCTTCTTGCAGGAGTTGGGTAATCTCATGTACCTTGCTGACAAACACAAATCCGCGCAACTCTTCATCCAGCACATTGCGCAGCTCAAAGAGAAAGCTGAAGAACAGTTGCGTGGCGTGTTTGACCGAACCGGATACATCCGCCAGTATCAGCCAGCGGGCCGGTTTGCGCCTGGGGTATGTACGGATGATGCGCATCGGTTCACCAAAAGTTTTTTGACTGGCATGAATGGTCTTGTGCATGTCAACTTTGCCGCTGAGACGTCTGCGCATCCCTTGCAGTCGAATGCGCAGACGTTCTGCCATTTCCCTGATCGGTTCCTGGAGCTCCCGCACCTCTTTGTCGTTGAGTCGCTCCATTGGCCGCATAAATAGATTCGGATCTCCCCAACGCATGAGATTGGCACGATAGCCTTCAATAAACTCCGGGCGCAGTGCTTTTTTTTCGCCTGTTTTGTCGGCCCGCTTAGCTTTCTCTGGCACGCTGGCCATAACTTTGTTCCATTCCCGTTTGCAGCGGGCAAACTCTTTACGAAAACTGAGCGTCTGCGCCAGGAAGCTTTCCAGTTGCGTCGGCGGCATCTGGGCGAGAAAACACCGACTCAGCTCTCGCTCGGCAGCCTCTTCCCACGGTTCTATACTCTTGCCATGCGCCAGTGCCTCCATGACCGCATGTTCAAAACGATCTTTGCTCCCGCCTTTCTGGTATTCCTGATAGCGAAGCCAGGGTGCCCACTCTAGCCCACTAGCCGCATGCTCTTCCGGCCTGGTCGCGGTTGCCGGAAAGCCATCCTTACCTTTGAGCAGGTTATACCAATTGAGTTTGCTTGTGCCTGCCTTTTGCTCCCATCGCTTGCGCAAATGCTGCCATGCTTTTGTATAAGCATCTTCGTCTTCGAGGCGCAGTACCAGCACGGGTTTTAGACTGTTTTCCAGGCAATCGTCCGGCGACAGTGCCTGTGAAGCCACAATATAGCGGGCGGCATCGCTCAACTGATCCGGCGCAACCGCCAATCCTTCTTTTTTCATCGCGCCACTCAGTGCCACCAGAAAATCGCTCAACATACGAACATCCTCATTGCGCCAGCAAGCGTTCTAACGGTTTATATTTGATAGGATGTTGGACCAGCTGCCACTGAGCCAATACCTGCCACCCTGGCATATTTTTTTGCAAAGCTCCTTGCATTTCCGTCACCTGCTTTTGCTCCCAGTTGGCAATAGCGGTGACGGCTTCCGCCGTGTTTAAAAATTCGATCCAGACGGCACGCTGCTCTTGCTGTACTGCCTGAAGTAATTGCTTATACTCCTGGTGGATATGCAGCAGCGTCGCAGGCTCAGATGCCGGCATCTGGTCGCCATTTTCGCCGGGGGCAGTGGCCGCTGCCGTTTCCTTCTGCTTATGGTCGTCTGTGGCTTGCGTTGGCATAGCTTCTGGGGCAGCAGGTGTCATGGGGCGGCGGCGCAACAGATCATACAGTTCGTTACCTTCTTTGGTCACCACTACCACTGGCAAATCATGCCTGCCGACCTTGGTCTTGCGCAGCCAGCCATTGTGGATAAGTACCGTTATTTCCTGTTCGATTTGCACAATGCTGTAGGCTGCTAGTTTGCCACGGAATTTTTGGCTCAAATGTTTTCTTTCCAGCGCCTTGGTCTGCGACTCTCCCAGCCACATGGCATACGTCTTCACTCCATATTTGGGAGAGGTGGCGACGAGGCCAAGTATGGCCTGGGTAGTAGCGTTGGCCGGCGGCAAATCGCCAGGAGTTGCCGCAGTTATTGTCTGAAACTTCCCGACGGCAGGACAGGAACGACCTTTTCTGCGTGTCGTCGTTAGCGGTGGGAACCGCTCCGGAAATTCATCTTCCGCCTCATCTTCCCAAGATCCGCCTGGAAATTCGTCTTCCCACTCATCTTCCCAAAATTTCTCTTCTGGTTGCCGTGAAATTTTTTTCTTGCGTTTTTTGGCAGGTTGCTTGGGCTTATCTATAGATTGTGCCCGGCGCAACCGCTCTTGCTGTTGCGGCGTGAGTTGAGCGAATTGCAACCACTCCAGGAAGCCCATGTCTTTCGGCCATGTGCCGAGCAGTCTCCCTTTGCCGGCCGCAGCGTTTTTGATACTCTGGACAGTTCGCAAAATCTCGGCTTCCTCATAGCCGAACATGCCGATGACGACGCCTTTGGGGTTATTGTCGAGAAATACCACCATCTCCCAAAAAATTCGCTGGTTTTTCTTTTTGGAATGCGTCCTCGGTGTCTTCACGAGCCGGATTTGCAGGCGATATGGAAATGGCTCTGTCGAGATTTTAAGAGCCGCACAGAAAATTTTTTCGCTGAGGCCCTGCTGGGAAAAGTATTCATCAAAAATGATATCCGCCATAGCGCACGCCTATATTATAAGCCGATCTTGGAACGTTTCACGATTTCGTAATCCTGACGGTGTTTCACGATCAGATTGAGCCAGCCGGCGTCATCGCCCTGGGTCGCCATGAGAAGCTCTAGAAGCTCGATAGTTTCAGCAACTGCCGGCAGATGCTTGAGCGGCAACTCACGGATTTTGTGTACCGCATCTACGACACGGTCCAGATAGGTTTGATCGGCGTCGGGCACGTGCAGTCGCACGATCGCCTTTTCCGTCTCTTTGTCCGGGTAGTCCAGGTAGAGGTAAACACAGCGCCGTCGCAAGGCCTCTGTAATGTCGCGGGTGCGATTGCTGGTGAGGACAATGACCGGTTTCTTCGTGGCCACCACCGTACCGTACTCGGGGATCGAGATGGTATATTCCGAAAGTACTTCCAGCAGTAATGCTTCCGTGTCTTTTTCCGTCTTGTCTACCTCATCGATGAGGAGTACCTGCTTTTGCCCGTTTTCGGGCAAAATTGCCTGTAGTAGCGGCCGTTTGATGAGAAAATGTTCACCCCAAAAGGCATCTTCCTGATCTAAAGTCTCTATCGCCTGGCGAATACTGGCTTGGGCAATTTTTTTATGAATGCGGTCTTTGATCATAGAAATCATCAGGAGCTGCTTGGTATAGTTGTACTCATAAAGTAGTTGGCTTGCCTCTATTCCTTCGTAACACTGGACACGGAGCAGTTTTTCGCCGAACATCTTAGCCAGGGCATGCGCTACCGCTGTCTTGCCGACACCGGGAGGGCCTTCGATCAGAAGTGGTTTTTCGAGGAGCAAAGCTGCTCGGATCGCCTGCGCCGTATTGTCGTTGGCAAAATAGCCGGCAGCTTCGAGTTTCTGTTTGATTTCAGAGATGGCTTCCATTGGATTTATTCCGTTTTACTTGTCAATAAGTCTATTCACTCATCACTCATCGTTCGCTTACTATGTAATTATATCGAACAGTTTTCCAGAGGCCAGCAAAATTGTGCAAAATTTGTTCAAAATACCGTGCTGACAAGGTGAAATCCTGGAAAAAAGCTTGCAAAACCGGTTACGCCAGATTATACTAGCAACTACTGACGTTTAACAAAAAAATATTGGCTCACGACTTATTCATTCGTCGAGCGACAGGAAATTTGCATGAGAATTTTTGTGTTGGGTGGTACCGGCTTTATCGGTAGCCATTTACTTTTTTTACTTTTACAACAGGAACACGCTATTACCGCAATGGCACATTTACCAAAAGGCGCCGCTCTGTTGCAAAAAATTGCCAGCGGCGCAGGCAAGAAGATCGAGGTCATCCAGGGGGATGGCATGCAGGAAGGCGGTTGGCAACAAGAAGTTGGCCAAGCCGATGCGGTCATCAACCTTGCCGGTATCGACGTCGTCCGCACATGGACTGATAAGGTGAAACAGGAAATCCACAACAGCAGAGTGGCCACCACGCGGCATGTAGTACAGGCAATGCATAGCGGACAGTTTTTGTATAACGCCTCGGCCATTGGCTATTACGACCACCGCTACGATGTGGTGTGTACCGAAGAATCACCTTGTGGCAAAAACTTTTTGGCAACCGTTTGCCAGGCTTGGGAAAAAGAAGCCGCCACCGCTGGCGACAAGGGAGTACGCTTCGTCATTGCACGCCAGGGCATTGTCCTTGGGCACGGCGGCATACTCGAAGAGGTTGCCAAGATGTACCGCCGGTTTTTGAGCAGCCAGATCGGTTCCGGGCAGCAATGGTTTAACTGGATTCATATGCAAGACTTGCTCAACGCGATTGTCTATTGCATGGAAAACACCAATTACCAGGGTATCTACAATGTCTGCAGTCCGGTGTCGGTGCGCAATCAGGAATTGGGTAAAATACTCGCCGACGCGTTCCATCGGCGGGCACTTCTGACAGTTCCAAGCCTTGTTGTAGAACTGGCTATGGGCGAGGCGGCCGATCTGTTGCTGCAAGGTAGCAAGGTATATCCACAGCGTCTTTTGACACAAGGGTTTAAGTTCAAATTTCCCAATCTGCAGGAAGCGGTTCAGCATCTTTTAAAGGACGCTTCATGGATCTCGAACAAAAGCTTTTTAAGCTGACACAGATAGGTATTGCTCTGTCGAGTGAACGCAATCGGCAAACGCTGCTCAATAAAATCCTGAACGAAGCGCGAGCCTTTACGAACGCCGAGGGAGGAAGTCTGTATATCAGAGAGGGCAATCAACTGCGTTTCACGGTAAGCCAGAACGAATTGTTGGGGCGGGATCGCACATACCGCAGAATCACTTTTGCGCAGAGTACGATGCCGCTCACTGAACACAGCATCGCCGGCTACGTAACACTGACTGGCAAACTGCTCAATATCCCCGACGTGTATCAAATTCCGCCCGATGCTCCCTATTCTCAGAATCGCGAATTTGACCGCCAGAACCAGTATCAAACGAGATCCATGCTGTGCGTGCCGGTGCCGGATTCGAGCGGCGAAATTATCGGCGTATTGGCACTTCTCAATGCCCGTGACGAACACGAAAACATCATCCCTTTCACCAGCCAATACGAAAGTCTGATTTTGTGTCTGGCCTCGCAGGCGGGTGTTGCCATTAAAAACATCACGCTGACCCAAAAACTGAAGGAAGCCTACCTCGATACGGTAATCCGCTTGTCAATGGCCGCCGAATGTCGCGAGCACGACATTGCCGGTCATTTGCAAAGGATGAGCATGTATTCAGCCATCCTTGCCGAAGAACTTGGGTTTTCGCTTGAAGACGTTGACGACATTCGCTACGCTAGTCCCATGCACGATGTCGGTAAGATCGGCATTCCCGATGCCATTTTACTCAAGCCCGGCAAACTGGATGAACAAGAATACGAAATCATGAAGCAACACCCTCTGTTTGGCAAAAAAATTTTGAGCAACGGTACTTCCCGTATCATTCAACTGTCGGAAGAGATTGCCTATAGCCACCATGAAAAATATGACGGCACAGGCTATCCGCAAGGACTCAAAGGAGAGGCAATTCCATTGTCTGGCCGCATTGTAGCTTTGGCCGATGTATTCGATGCCCTCGCTTCCAAACGCGCGTATAAAGACGCCTGGAAACTGGGGGCGGTAATTGATTATATCCGTGAATATTCCGGCACCCATTTCGATCCGCAAGTGGTCGCTGCCTTTGAACGAAGGATCGCAGATTTTCTGCAAGTGCGTGAAAGAGTTTTACGAAATCTCAAAGAAGAAGAAGAGGAGTAGAGCATGGAAAGAGATGTTTTGTTGATCGGCGCAGCCCATCTGGCTCTGTATCAGGGGGCTTGCAAAGAAGAAAACGTGAATGTGCGTACGGCAAATGACCTGCGCAGCACTTTGACCGCCATCGAAGAAAAAGCGCCCGGGCTGATTCTGGTGGATCACGAGATTCTGGAAAAGCGCAGCATTGAAATCTGCCAGACCCTCAAGAAATATCCCGGCACGCAATATATTCCGCTCTTGTTCGCAGTGCCCCGCGCCAAACTGCAGGAGCTGGTGGAAGTTATGTTTATTCCTATCAACGACTACATCTTCCTGCCGCTCGATTTGGACGATTTCAAGCTTCGCCTGCATGCCCAGATGGATCTCATCAAACTGAAAGAAGAGAAGAAACTCATGTCGGTGGCGGAAAAGATCGAAGAACTGGAAAAATTGTTGCAGATTTTTCCAGATTATAACGCGGCACGCCAGGAATTGTCAGAAATTTATGAGAAAGTGGGCCGTGTAGATGATGCGTTGCAGGCACTACTCAAACTGGCCAAAGAATATTATCGCCAGAACAATTTTGGCTTTGCCATGGATGTCATCAGCCGCATGAAGACGATGCTGGCCAAACAGAGCGCCAATCAGAACGACTACACAAAATTTATCGAGGCGCTGGAAAGATGTTCGCAAATATTAAAGCAAAAGTAGATTGGCCCATCTGGCGGGCCGTGTTTTTCAAGTGAAACTGCCCTGGGAACGCCGAGCCCCAGCTCGGCCTTTTTTCTCCTTGCCTTCTCCCCATCTTTTGCTACAATCGCCTGATCGTTCGTTTCTGTTATTTCTACATTTTTCGCAGGAAAGGAAAAAGCTATGCAATTGATTTACGGAATGTTTTTGATTTTAGTTTGTGTATGCGTTGTAGGTTGCGGTAAAAGCTCAGGCTTGGAAGGTAAGGTCGTGGATGGGAAAGGCAAACCGATAGCCAGTCTCAAAGTGATAGCGAATCAGGCGCAGCCCATCAAAGGCTATGAACAATTCGAGACTACGACCGGTGCGGATGGCAAATTTTCTTTCGGCAAACTGTACCCGAACTCTGGTTATACGTTGTCGGTCTGGCATAAAAATTGGACAACCAAGGATACGATGGGTGTAAGAACGGCTCCGGAAGGTGAAACCAGTCTGTTGAAAGAGGCTTTGGTAGTAAGCCAGGCGCGTAATTCGGCAGGAAAACTGGTAGACCCACAGACAGGACTTGCTTGATTTTCTGTATCTTCGAGTGGCGTAATTTGTGATTTAGAGACCGGTCTCGAATGGTTCGTCGGCCCCGATCAAGATACCACATGGGACGTGGCGAAATCCTGGACGGACGGCCTCACCATCGCCGGCGGCGGGTGGCGGATGCCTAGCATTAAGGAACTGCAGGGACTGTACCAAAATGGAGAAGGTAGCTGAAATATAGACGCTTCTTTCGTCACGACTGGTTGGTTTATATGGAGTTGTGAAGAAATTACCAGTTCTTCTGCGCGTCTCTTCGCCTTCGGCGACGGCTCCGTGGGCTCGAACGACCGCAGCGGCTCCTACTATACCCGCGCTTATTCTGTGCGCTCCCGGAAGACGTAGACAATTTGATCCTTTGGTCCTTTGGTTATTTAAAGAAAGCCAAGGCGATACAAGAAGTCAACAAAAGCTATATCCCCCGCTTGTCGGGGGACGACGATAAAAATTTTAGGGGCATCGCTTGGCACAGTACGAACATTTGCCGATCTACAAGGCGGCCTTCGATTTGCTGCTCTATTTTGAAAAGATTGTTAGCAATTTCAGCCGCTACCACAAATTTACGCACGGTTCTTGCTTGCGTAACCTCGCACGCGAGGTTATAATGTTGATCGTCCGCGCCAACAACAGCACCGACAAATTACCGGCGCTCGAGGAGGTGAGGATAGTCTGAACTGTGATGGCTTTGATGAAATGATTACATGATTTATGGTTATGGTAGTTTGGCTATGCAAGCACAAACGGTGAGAGTAATCATGTCATCGTCAATGACCCCGCCCACGAGGGGCGAGGCTTGGAAGCAATTCTAAAGCCTCACGTTGATTAGGGAGCATAGTTTACTATGCAGCAGTTGGTAAGGTC
>JAGVGO010000146.1 GCA_020057085.1 Planctomycetota bacterium
CACATCTTGGGTGAAAAGTCTCTCTGTAGATGGCGGCGGCTGGCGCATGCCAAGCATCGAAGAATTGCAAGATCTGCACGAGAAGGATAAATACGATTCGGGAAATCCAAGTATAGACCGTATCTTTTCGTTGCTATCCCGTATGGTATGGAGTGGCAAAAAATCAGCTCACTCTGGCGCACCTGCGGCGTGGTGCTTCGCTTTCGACCTCGAAGATTACGGCCACGAATACAAGTGGTCCTGGCCTCGCAGCAAAAACGTGAGCGTGTTTGCAGTGCGTGCCAAACGAAAATAGGTTAAATGCTATGTCCGCCTGATATACCTTGGTTTGGGCGCGGTTGTGTCAACTGCCGTTCGCTTGGTGAAGGTAAGGATAAGGTCGGCGACCGCGAGAGCCGCCATATTTTCTGTGGTTGGCGTGGTGAGTACGAACTGGGCGCGTGTCGAGCGCAGGAAGTGGCCGACCTCCATGATTCTTAGCATATCGAGGTGGGCATTGTGTTCGTCCATGATGAAGAAACCCGAAGCATCCTGTTCCATACGCGAGAGAGCCACGAGTAGAATCAAGCTGGCGATCACATCCTGGCCGCCGGAGAGCGACTTGTCGTGGATATCCACTTCCGCTTTCTGATCGAACGATACTTTGGCATACAACTGCGCCTCTTCGATCAGGCTGTCACCGCCGCCGATTTCGAGTGCCACACGCATACGGCAGCCGGCCAGATCGGCCAGATCTTTCACCGCCTTGTTGTAAAAATTGATGGTGTGCATGATCATCTGGCGGTAATCTTCGCGGCATTTTTCGAGTTCCTGCGAGCGCAGTTGCTGATCTTCTTCCTGGCGTGTCAATTGTTTTTGCTTGGCTTCCAGTTGCGTCAGCTCGTGCTCGTAAAGCAAGATCATAGCGGCGTCGCGGCAGCCGCCGAAAACTTCGAGCTGACGGGTCAGGTCCTGCAGCTTGTGCTCAAGCCACGGTGTCGGCTCCAGTTGCTCCGGCGTGTAGGTTTTGTTTGTCGTCGGCAGCGTTTTGTCCAGATTTTCTTTTTGCCAGCGCAATTGCAATAACTGTTGTTCTTTGAGGTGCAAAGTGTCTGTCAGTTGCTGGCGGTCGTGCTGAAATTTTTCCGCCTCACGATACAGTTCCTGCTCGCTCCTGATGGCTTGGTTGCGCTCTTCGATGAGTTTTTCGAGATCATCTTTGATGCGGTTGCGCTCCTGTACCAGAATTTCTGACGCCTTGATCAGCTCCTCGCCTTGCGTTTTCAACTGCGCATGGTGGCTTTGTGCGCCTTCCCATTCCTCTTTCTTCTTGAGCAACACCAGATTTTCCTCCGCCTCTTTCATCTGGTGAGAAGCGGTGTACAGCGACTGGTGTAACTCCTCGATCTTACGGTTCATGCCCTCGATCTCTTCAAGAAGCTCTTTCGTTTGCCGTTCCGCGGCAAGGCCGCCACAATAGAACTTGATGTTGTTGGCGATGAAGATACCGCCGCGCCGATCCTGGCGATAACCCTGGACGGTAATGGTGATGTCGTTCTGGTAGTCGTGGCCTTCCTCGACCGTCTTTACCAAAATGACATCGTTCAGTTGCATCAGCCGGTCGTTGACACGCTCATCCTGGATCGCAAGATAAGACAAGATCGAATGCGGGCGTATCTTGGGCAGACGTGTCGGACAAAAGCGTGTGACATAGAAGCCGTAGCGGTGCTTCTCGCCCAGTTTCTTGGCACGCAGGAAATTGTCTTCCGCCACGAAGATGGTGAAGCGGTCGCGTGCCAGGAATGCTTCGATGGCCAGTTGCCACACAGGGTCGGTGACTTCCAGGCACTCGGCCAGCACGAGATGCGAGATGCCGGAGTTACTCAACAGTTCGCGGAATTCGTAGACTTCGCCCGGATAGCTCGGCAATTTGTGCTGTTTGAGCCCTTGTAACTCCTTCTGGCAAGCCTCGACGTTCTTCTGGAGCTGCGTGAGTTCGTTCTTGTACTGATAGTAGCGTGCCTGCGCCTCCTCCATTTTTGCCATCATCGCTTCCATGCTGAGGTTTTTGGGGATGCGTTCGCAGGCGCGACGCAGCTCGTCGAGCCGTTGCCATTCCGAGTGGCACTGGCCGATCTCCTGGTGCATCAGGTTGAGTTTGCGCTCCTGCTCGATCAGTTCGCTTTTGAGTTTTTCCTGTTTTTTCTCGAATTCTTCTTTGCTGGCCCTGAGTTTTTCATGCTGCTGTAAGGCAAGCTGGTTCTGGCGTTCCAGGGCATTGCGTTTGTCTATAATTTCCTGGCATACTTTTTCCGCCTCATGCATCTGGTTGAGTATCTGGTACCACTTGGCAAGCGGCAGTTTTTCCTGTTCGATCACCGTTTTTTCGGCCAGGAGTTCCTTGAAACTTTGCGCTTCGCGTGCCTGTTTCTCCAGTTCCTGTGTCTGGTAGCAGATTTTGTTGTACTCGGCGCGCAGCTCCACCAGTTGCTGATAAGAGCTGCGGTAATTGGCTTTGGCTTCCTCGTAACGGCGGATGATGTCGCGGTTGCCGGTGATGTCCATGACAAGTTCGAGCAGTTCCTTAGGCGACAGTTGCCCGATACGGTCGGTTTGTCCCTGCTCAAGGGCGATGAGTTTCAAGGTCGAGCGCGAGACGCCGGCTTCTTCCATCTGGCGCGAGTATTGCAAAGGTTTGAGGCCGTTCTTGAGTTTGGCCACTTCCTCGTTCGGAATGTCGCCTTTGAGGATGAAATATTCTTTTTCCACTTTCTGCGGCCCGCGGTTGTACAAGAGGCAGATGAGCGACACGTCGGTATCGCCGTAAATGCCAAGGTGGGCAAAGGGGCGTTTGGTGCCCACCAGTTGGTTGGTGACGACCGCCTTGATCATCGCCACTTCCACATCCGGCTGAACGTAGTGGTGGAGATTGCGGCTCTTGCTGAGGCGCGGGCCATTGAGCAACACGCGCAAGGCGTCGAGAAACGTCGTCTTGCCGCTGCCGTTCTGCCCGACAAGCAGGATAATCTCGCCGTCGAGCGGCACGCGGTAGTGGGGATAGCAATCCCAGTTCATCAGTTCCAGTGCTTTGAAACGAAACATAACTTCCTTTATTGTTTTCTGTAAAACTTGGCCGTTTGCATTTTGAAGGCAGCCCATCCGGCTCCCTTCCGTCTTTCGGTCCTTTTCATTTTTACGTTACCGGAATTCACCTCACGCACGAGGTCGGCGATCATGACCGTAAATTTTGTGGCGGCGTAATTTTGGGGCGCGGGACGATGCTGTCGTTTCCGCCTCTGTGTCTGGCGGGGCGAGCAGTTGGTAGAACTCTTGCAATTTGGCCTGGAGCACTTTTTTGTCCGGCAGCATCGCCTGATATTCGGCAATCAAGGCTGGCGAGAGAGACCGGCTAAGGGCATATTCGACCACTTCACTGTCTTTGGTTGCGCACAGCAGGACACCGATGGACGGGCGTTCATGGGGCTTGCGCACATCGCGGTCGAGGGCTTCGAGGTAGAATTCGAGCTTTCCCAGATATTCAGGCTCGAAGCGACCCGCTTTTAGCTCGATGGCAATCAAACAGTTGAGACCACGATGAAAGAACAGTAAATCGAGAGCGAAATCACGTCCGCCTACCTGCAGCGGATACTCCGAACCGACAAAGCAAAAATCGCGGCCCAGTTCGGTGAGGAAACGACCGAGACAACGCAGTAAACCGCTGTGCAGGTCGGCCTCAGAGTGTTCGGCAGTCAGTCCAAGAAACTCAAGCAGGTAAGAATCCTTGAAAATGGCTTCTGCTTCCGGGTGAATTTGCCTCAACGCTGCCGATGCTTTGGGCGGATTGAGTACCGCTCGTTCAAAGTAAGCGGCTTTGATCTGTCGTTCGAGTTCGCGTTTGGACCATCTTTCCTGGGAAGCGAGGCGGAGATAGAATTCGCGCTCTTCGGGACGCTTACATTGCCCAAGAATGATGAGGTGGTGAGACCAGGATAATTGTCGCACCGCTGGTGCGACAATTTCGTTTCCGGCATAGGTTTCATAAAATTGTCGCATTCTAAATAGACTGGCGCGGGTAAATCCGCGTAGATTCGGCTGGGTTTTGACAATGTAGCGAGCCAATTCATCTACCACGCCATCACCCCATTCGGCGCTTTGCAGCTTGTGGCTGATGTATTCGCCTACCTGCCAGTACAAGTCTATCAGAGCAGTATTGACGGCGTGATAAGCTTTTTGGCGGCTCTTTTCGATAAGCTCGACTACTTCGGCAAAGGATGCCTCCATGGGCGGCAGCGCCGGTATTTTTGTTTTTGTCGAAGCGACTTTCTTCTTGCTGGTCGTTTGTTTTTTCATGCTTTACCTGCCTTCTGTTGCTGGTATTTCCTGCTTGCACGCTAATTGTCGGAACTGTGATTCGCATGATTTTTATGATCGCATGATTTTGCCGTAACCAGAAATCCTGTCATCATTTCATCAAAGCCATCACAGTTCAGACTATCCACGTTTTCCCAGACGCACCGCAAAAGCGCGGTTGGAGCTGGAGTCGTTGCGGTTGTTCGAGGGACCGGTGCCGTGGCGGAAGTGGAAGAACCGCGCAGAAGAAACGGTTACATCATCACAAGACCATATATACCAGCAAGTTGTAACAAAAATAGGATCCATGTTGCGCGAGCCTTTGCCTTCTTGGTATAGACCTCGCAATTCCGCGATGGTCGGCATGAGCCAGCCACCGCCACCCACGGTGAGACTGTCCGTCCACGATTTCGCTGCGTCCCACGTGGTATTTTGGTTCGGCTTTTCTCTTGCCGCGAATGCGGTAAAGTAATAAAGCCTGGTCACTTTAGTGCCAGGAAATAAGCATTTCAGAAGATAGTGGCCATTTATGGCCGTGTAATCAGTC
>JAGVGO010000057.1 GCA_020057085.1 Planctomycetota bacterium
GGGTACAAAACAGCCCGCCAGGGGAGAGGTAATAGGCTTGTACTCTTGTACTTATTTCAAAAAAGTTACTATGCCCCCTAATTATTGGATACGCCCATCCGTTACTTGGTCTGCATGGACAGGAAGATCGGGAGTCCCATCTGCGCCACTTGATCGAGCATCCCCTCAATCTCGTCAATGTGCGCATCTTCATCTTGCAGGATATGGTCCAGAATCTCTTTCGTAGCGTTGTCGCCTACCTCGGCAGCCAGCTTGATCGCATCGTTGTACGCCTTGATTGCGCCAAACTCGGCGGCGTGGTCGTTGTTGAGTTGTTTGGCTACATCCGCGCCGATATTGATTTTGCCCAGACTGCTCACAATGGGCACGCCCTCCAGGAACAAAATGCGGCCAATCAGTTTTTCGGCATGTTTCATCTCGCCGACGGCACGATGCTCAAATGTCTTGTGTAATTTTTCATAGCCCCAGTTAGCGCACATTTCCGAATGGACGATATATTGATTGATTGCGGTCAGCTCATCGCTCAACAGCGCGTTTAAGGTTGCCAGCAATTTATCATTGCCTTTCATTCACGATCTCCTTAAAAAATTTACAGTTTTACAGTTTTTCCTATTATAAATTACCCACCTCGTTTTTTCTATCATAAAATCAGAATCACCAACGCTGCATCAGGGCATGGTATGCGGCGGCCTCCTCGCTGCGGCCGCGTTTTTCTGCGCCGTTGGCGAGGATGTTGCATTTTTGCACCAATGTAGCAATCGCCAACTGTCGCTGTTCCTGGCCAAGCTGGGCCGTTTCCAGGCACTTGACGATGGCCGCCACACGGTAGCGATCCATGCCCCAGTATTTGTGAGACAACTGATCGCTGTGCCCGCCATGTTTGATGATAAGTGGTTCGGGGATAAAATGGAATGGGAAGAGGAGCGAAGAGCGCAGCCACAGGTCATAATCTTCGCACACGGTCATCTGTTCATCGAATAAACCGACCTGGGCAAAAAAAGTACAGGGCATCATTACCGAAGAAGGACTGACGATGCACATATCTAAACACTTGGCAAATGCCCATCCCGACATTTTGCCGTGCCGTTTGCACGGATTGACACGCCGCCCGTTGCGTATCCAGATTTCATCGGTATAGCACAACATGGCAGCGGGAATTTCGGCAAACAGGCGAAGTTGTTTCGCCAGCTTTTCTGCGTGCCATAGATCGTCCGAATCGCAAAACGCCAGATATTGCCCGCGTGCCACTGCGATACCGGCATTGCGGGCTGCGGCTACACCTTTGTTTTCCTGGCGTAATACGTTTACTCTGTGGTCATAGGCTGCCAGTGTTTGTGGCGTAGCATCGTCCGAGCCGTCGTCAACGACGATCAGTTCGAAGTCGCTAACGCTTTGCTGCAGGATAGAATCCAGACAGCGGACAAGCGAATGAGCGCGGTTGAATGTAGGTACGATGACACTCACTAAAGGATGTTGCATGTGCCTACTCGCTCTATCTACCACTCAGACAAGGGCGTAGCCCCACATTTTTTCCCTTGTAATCCGCTTCGGCCACCCTGCGGTGAGCGGCGCGGCACTCGCGGGCGCCGAGATCCCATGAGCCGCCGCGGTGCACCGACTGGCGTATGGGTGAGGACCTGCCGCGGTATTCATTGCACCATTCACGCACATTGCCGTGAAAATCAAAGCAATCCCAGGCATTGCCATTGGGCAAACTGCCCACCTGCACTGTCTTGGCACGGTAGACACCGAGGGCGCCGTTCAGATAAGGGTAATTGCCGTTGTAGTTGACCTGATCCGTCGTGACATTGTCGCCGCTGTTGAACGGTGTGGCTACGCCGGCGCGGCAGGCATATTCCCAACGAGCCTCACTGGGGATTTGCATGCCCACTTTTTCACAGAATTTGCGACAGTCGTTCCAGCTTACACTTTCGACCGGTGCTTTGCCGTTGCCGCGGAACATCGCCGGATTTACTCCCATCACCGCTTCCCACTGTGCCTGTGTCACTTCATAGCGGCTGATCCAGAACGGTTCGCGGATCGTTATGACTTCCTCGATTTCGTCATTGTCACGATCTTTTTCACTGGACGAAGAACCCGTAGTAAATTTTCCGGGCGGAATCAGCACGATCATGAACTTGGTGCCGGAGGCAACCCATTCGTGCTCCCAGCAAATGCAGCGGCGCTGGGCATACCACAACTGGTAGGCGCGGGCGTACTTCGCTTGTAAGGCGGGTGGCATCGTCGTCCACGCCTTGCAGGTAAAGTCGAGACATGATTCCTTTTTGTTCCAGCATGCCAGCCAGCGATCTTCGCTCCATTCAAAAGGTTTCGATGGCGTCACTTTTTCGCCTACTTTTATCGCCATATCCTGGAGCGCAGGATGTACCAGATGATACTCGAACCCTTTCTGAAGGGCTTTGGCACATTCTTGCCATTCGCCGGCCTGATAATGACGTTTGGCCTGGCTATAATACTCGGCAAAAGCCTCCTTGCGTGCTTCGACGATATACTCTTCCATCTCTTTGATGAGCGCATCGTCACGTACCCGACTGTACACTTCTTTGACAAAACTGCGCGCCTTGTCCCATGATTCCTGGTCAGTAAGCTCGGCCAATTCGGCCAAATACAAGCATTTGATCGCATTCTCCAGATATTTCTTGACCGTGTTCTGCTGCTCTGTGGCACGCACCAGATCGCGCAAGGCACTGCGGCTTTTGCCATACTCTTTGCGTCCATAAGATTCACGAGCCAAACGCAAGGTGTCCTTCTGATCTTCGCTGAATTGGGCAGAATATTCTTTTTCCAGTGTAGCGATGATCTGCAAGAACTGCTCTTTGTCCGGCTGGCTCTGGAAAGGGTTCACCAGACGATGCCAAAGGTCGCGGCTTAACGGGCTTAGCACAAACCAGACCGTAGCAGCCAGAAGCAGTAACAGTGATACTACCCATGCCAGTCGTTTTGCCCATTTGACAATGCCCAATTCAGGTACGTACCAGTGCAAAGGCGTGGTTTTTCCGCTCAGGTATTTGTTGATAGCGCCCGCCATGTCGGTGGCATTCGGATAACGTTCTTCCTTTTTTTTGGCTAACGCCTTAAGGCAGACCAGTTCGAGCGCGGCAGGAACCTCGGCATTGATTTCGCGCGGGCTTTGCACCGGCTCGCCGACGATCTTGAACAAAACACTGTAGACGCTGTCACCATCGAAAGCGCGTTGGCCGGTCAGCATCTCGTAGAACACTGCGCCAAGCGAATAGATATCGCTGCGGATATCTACCGTGTTGCCGGCACCAGGGCTTGCTTGTTCAGGCGACATGTAGGCGGGTGTACCGAGCAAGGCGCCCGACTGCGAGATTTTGACCGTCTCGGTAAGCGCCTTGGCCAGCCCGAAATCGGTAAGGAATGGCTTGCCGTCCTCATTGATGAGAATATTCGATGGTTTGATGTCACGGTGGATGATGCCCTGGTGGTGGGCATACTGCATGGCGCTCAGTAAATCGAGCATAATCTGGCATGTTTGTCCTATTGGCAAACGTTTTTTTCCCATCAATTTTTCCAGAGACTGGCCATCCACGTAGTCCATGACAAGATAGTGATCGTTGCCGATCTGTTCAAAATCATACAATACCACGATATTCGGATGGCGCAACTTGGCGTTGCACCTGGCCTCACGCGAAAATCGCTGCATGCTTTTTTCGTTGA
Source organism: Planctomycetota bacterium (assembly GCA_020057085.1). Lineage (GTDB taxonomy): Bacteria > Planctomycetota > Uabimicrobiia > Uabimicrobiales > JABWCH01 > JAGVGO01. Next base: position 3,703 of record JAGVGO010000057.1, read on the forward strand.
AGCCGGCGAGGGAGAGCAGTTTGAGCGCCACCACACGGTCCAGTTTGGTATCTCTTGCCTTGTAGACTGTGCCGGCGCCGCCCTGGCCGATCTTGGACATAAGACGGTAGCGCCCGATTTGCTTCCCTTTTTCGTTGAACGTTTGCGTTTTGGCCAGTTCCGATTTATTGTCGTATTCTACCATAGTTTATTCCTGGTCCAATGTAGCATCACCAAAAGTAGACTTCCACAATACCACCGACACCGAACCATTTTTTTGTTTTGATTTCGTAATAATCGGCCGGAAAGTTTTCGAGTACATACAAGGCGAGTACGAACTTGGCACGGCGCTCGAAGTTCACGTCGAACCACCATTTTTCCATTTGTTTGAGGCGAACCAAGAGCATTTCCTGTTTTTTGCGCAGAGTTTCGAGCGGCTTCAATTTTTCCATGCATGCCTGCCACTCCTGCTCGACCAACAGTTTTTCATGGGCCAGACGTTTCACCTCAGTCTTGTATTCCGGTATTTTACTCATCAGGCGGGGAATTTCCTGGTGCAGGTCTTCCACGCTGGTGTCGGAGCGGCTTCTCTCGTTCTCCAGCCTGTCTATCTCCCGTTCTTGCTCGGTGTTTTCGCGTAACAGGCTATCGCGGTCTCGCTCCAGAGATTGCAAGCGGCTTTCCAACTGTCGGCGTTTGACAGGATCTTGCTCATGTCTCAGTTGCCGCTCGACCTGGCGAATTGACGTATCCAGCGAGAGCAGGCGATCCTGCCTGGTACGGATGATGTCCCGGCAAGAACTGATGCTGCTGTCAATCTGGCGGATACGTTCACGCGCCTCTTTGATTTCTTTTTCTTTTCTGTCAACATCGGCTTGCATGCGGTTCAGTTCCGACTGCTGCTTGTCGAGCCGATCTTCCACCTCCTGTTTTTGTTTGTCCAAAGCCTCTTTTTGCTTGAGGGTGGGCGCGAGAGCGGCTTTCACTGCATCCATCTCTTTTTGCAAGGCGTACATCTTTTCCGGATTGAGGACGAGCAGCAATTCCTGATAATTGTCGTACAAAGCGGCCGGGTGAAAAAAAGCAAAGCGATCTTTATTTTTGCATTGCCCGCGCACTTTCTGTAAAATTGCCGAGTCAACGCCGGCGAGATTTTCATTCTTAAGAAATTCAGGCAATGTCCGACATTGTTTATAAAACTCGTTGTAAGCGTCGCTCAACCGTGCCGTTTTGGCTACCTGTAGAGCTACTTGTGCCATGTGCTGATAATAGGCGACCAGCGCTTTGCGCAATGCTTCTTCGCTGTTGAGCGATGGTGCTTCTTGCTGTCCGTACAACCGCATCATGCCGGAAGCGACCAGGACAATGCAAAGTACAAACATAGACAACCAACGGCAATCTATGGATAACATGGAAACTCCTTGTTTCAAGGCTACAAACAAAGCAGATTCTTAAATTTTGTCTATTTTACCATTTTTTTTACGCTGCCTGGGCAAAAATTTCCCAAATTATTTTTTTACAGCGACCAATTTCCTGAGCCATTCCAATATGCGACTCTTCTGTGGAATGTCAAAGCCGCAATTCGGGCATTTGACAAAACAGCAGCCAGCATGCTGTAGCGGACAGTGTGGGCAGACGGCGCGAGCACCTTGTGTAAACTTGAGTCCGCATACCGTACACTGGACGGGCGTGTCTGTTGGTAACGGCTCGCCAGGCTTCTCCGATGCATATGCCATCTGGCCGCCCTTTATTTCACCAACCATGGTATCCACTCCAATAGACGGTACAATAGACCACCCATGCCAAACGCTATGGTGAGGATAATGGCAATCATGGCGATTGCTACCTTGATGCCTTGTTCTTTGATCATCACCAACGCATTGGCAATGCACGGCACAAACAACGTGATGGTGGTCATGCCGACGAGTATCTGTGCCTGGCTCAACATGCCATCCTTGGCCAAGTGGATAAAACCGGCGGCACTGTAGTCGCGCCGGAAAAAACCCATGAGAATTGTCTGTGCAGCTTGTTCGGGCAGTCCCAGCCAATACACTACGAGCGGATGCAACAGTTTTTCCAATTTATGGATCATCCCTATTTCATCGAGCAAAAATAACGCGGCCGTGCCGATGAGAAAAACCGGAATCACCTCCCAGATATACCATTCGACACGGGCCAGTGTTTTCATGACGATGTTGCGCAGCTCCGGTATACGAAACGGAGGAACTTCCAGGATTAGCGGGTTGTCGTCGCCAGGAATGAGACGAGAGGCCGCAGCGCCGGCAATGAGCATGGTGAGAGCAATGATAGTGAGCCAAATGATGATACCTTTGAATCCAAGACCGCTGGCGGCCAGCAGCACCATGATCACTGCCAATTGAGCGCTACAGGGGACTGCCAACGCCAGCAAAAAAGTGACGATCATGCGTTCCTTGCGTGTTTCCAAAATGCGCGCCGTAACTGTAGCCATGGTATCGCAGCCGAGCCCGAGTACCATCGGCAACACCGCTTTGCCGTTGAGCCCCATCACTCTAAACAGACGGTTGAGCAGAATGGACAGGCGTGACAGATAACCCAGGTCTTCCAGGATGCCAAACGCCAGGAAAAAAGTAAGGACTACGGGCAAGATAATGGCGAGTCCATAGGTAAGAGCCATGGTGATGGCGCCGTACTGGCCTACCAGAAAATCGTGCAGGAAGCGACACACGCCTTCTCCTGCCGTCAGCGTGGCGGTAAAAGTGTATTCCGGTACGATAGAGCCTTCCTCGACAACGTGTCGGTGAGGGAATGGCAGCAGCCAGTCGCTGGCACGAATGGCGGACGGATTGACAATGTTATTGAATAGTCCCTTCTCGCACCATCCTACCAGTGTACCTGCGCCAAGTACGCCGACAAAAAGATATAAGGCATACAGGATAGCGATGAGCATGGCAAACCCCCACACCGGGTGGGTTGACAGCGACTCGCTTTTTTCCCATAGCGGCCGCGCTTTCCTTTGGGCTGTCCGCTGCAACACTGAGTGGCTGATTTTTTCTGCTTCACGTGCGCGTGTCTCGTTGATCACAGTCAGGATGTCTGCCTGCAGCGCCTCGCGTGTCTCGCCACGGATGGCATCCATCTGTTGTCGTTCGTGTGGCGACAGTGTAGCGAAGCACGCCAGTGGCCCAGTCCCAACGGCGAGTACCATCAAAGCCAATGCGCGTGCCGTTATGGTAGAGGCCGGCAAAAGGCCGGTCAATTTGGCGACAGCAGACTCTATCGCCGGCGGATACACCAGATGGTAATGCAAAAACCGGCACTCCGCATTTTTCAATGCCTCGATGCCTTCCTTGCGGATGGCCGTCGTCGGCACAAATTGCACACCGAACACAGTGGACAATCTGGCTACATCCACGGTGTAGCCTGCCTGTTGAGCTTCATCCCACATGTTAAGGGCGACGACGCCGCGCCAACCCATTTCGCACAACTGCAGAGTAAGAAAGAGGCCACGCTGCAAGTTCTTGGTGTCTATCACCTGAACGACAACGGCCTCGGGTGCCATATCCATGACGATATCACGAGTCACTGCCTCATCCTCAGAGGTAGGCAAAAAGTTATTGACGCCGGGCGTATCAATCACTAGAATGGATGCGTCATCGGTAAGTTTCATACGCCCACGAGTCAAGGTCACGGTAGTACCCGGATAATTGGATACCGTCACATACTGGTCGGTAAGATGGCCGAAAATCAAACTTTTACCGACGTTCGGATTACCCACCACCATCACTTTCGCACAATGTGCAAACGACATATATGGCGACTGACTTTGTGGTACAGAGTTGTTGTTTTCCAGCGACTGAATTTGTTATCTCCTTACTATTTCGTTAATCGTCGAGCTGTTTTTTTGTTATCCCCACTTATTGTAGCACAGAATCGCTTGTTGGGGAAGGGAAGAATATGAGTAAAAATTTTGCACCACTGTTTATCGTCTTTGCCGCTTTTTTATGGAGTCTGGATGGTGTTTTACGCAGATCTCTCGGCCTTTCTCCCCTATGTATCGTGTTCTATGAGCATTTACTGGGGCTTCTTGTGCTATTGCCCGTGCTGGTGAAAAACAGACATGAATACAAAAATCTGGGGGCAGCGGGATTTTGGTCGCTGAGTTGGGTGGCGTTGCTTGGCGGTTTTGTCGGCACCTGGTGCTACACCAGTGCGCTGGCGCAGGTAAAGTACATCTCTTTTTCCGTGGTGGTGCTGTTACAGCAAATGCAGCCGATTTTTGCCATCTTGCTGGCCAGGTTCGTGCTGAAAGAAAAACTGCCACCGGCGTTTGTCGGCTGGGCAGTTCTTTCACTCATCGGCGCTTACCTCATTTCGTTCAAGGATCTCTACATCAAGTGGGGCCAAGACGGCAATACAGTCAAAGCCTCACTTCTGGCGCTCGGTGCAGCTTTTGCCTGGGGTTCTTCCACCGTCTTCGGCAAGCATATGCTCAAGAAAGTAAGTCCGACTACAGGAACGGCCCTGCGTTTTTTGTTGACAGTCGTCTTTATTTTACCGGTACTGCTCGCTTGTCAGCCATGCGTGCCGGTGTATCAATTGAGTATGCAGCAGCTTGGCCTTTTTGTAGCGATTGCTTGCTCCGCCGGCATGGTTTCTATCCTTTTTTATTATCATGGCCTCAGACAGGTAGAGGCTAAAGTGTCCACGATCTGCGAATTGTTTTTTCCGTTTTCCGCCATGTGGATCGATTTTCTTTATTATAAAAAGACTTTTACGTGGACGCAAGTCGTCGGCTGTGTTTTGCTGCTCATAGCGATCTATCATGTGGCGACACAAAAGAAGCAGCACAGCGAAAGTGCGGCATGAGTTACTTCTTGAAAAAAAATTCCGCCAGATGGGTGGTTTGCTTGGCACTGTGCTTGTTATTGAGATGCGCCAACGCCAATGTGGCACCCATGTCTGTCTTGTCCATCCCCGTGCCGAGGAAGCTGGAGTGTGCCGCCTCGTCTTCCGAGGTACAAGGTGAATTGCCCGAAGATGCCCAACGTTTGCAGCTAAAAGCCATCTCTCAATTGGCCTCGCCCCTTTTTTTTGAATATACCCAATCCGCACGTTATTTGATTGAACAAGGGACCGAGGTAGTGCCGTTACTGTATGCCAACCGTCATTTGCATCGAGAAGTGAACGCCACCTTCATTCCTGTGTGCATGCTCGTGATGCAGATTATCTTCGCCACGCAGTCGGACGACTGGGTGTCCTCACAATTGCAAAGCGAATTTCCGGAAATACGCGACATCGCCGCCGCCGAACAGGAAAGAAGAAGCAAGAATTGATTTGGCTGCGTAAAGAAAAACCAGTTGACAAGGCGCAGACTGCATGATTAAGTTGATTTATAAAAGAAAGGTGTTAGCCAAAAAGAATGGAGAAAAGTATGGCCAATTTCGGTTACAGTCTCAAGGGTAAACATACCCGTTCGGTACGGGATTTCACTCCCGAAGAATTCATGCGCGTCATTTACACGGCGCGCGAACTCAAGGCGCGCCAGCTCACCGGTGAGCATTGCAAGATTTTCGAAGGCCGCACGCTGGGCATGGTTTTCCAGAAGCCGTCGCTGCGCACGGTGGTGTCGTTCCAGGTGGCGATGAATCAGCTCGGCGGCAGTGCCATCTATCTCGGCCCGGATCAAATCAATCTGGGCGAACGTGAAACGGTGGAAGACGTGGCCAATGTGCTGTCCGGCTATGTTGATGCCATCATGGTACGGGTCTTTGGCCACCACCTGATCGAAGAACTTGCCAAATACAGCCGCGTACCGGTGATCAACGGCCTTTCCGATTTCGAGCATCCATGCCAAATTTTTGGCGATATGCTCACGATTCTCGAACGCAAGGGCCGCCTCCAGGGGTTGAAACTTTGCTTTGTCGGCGATGGCAACAACGTCGCCAATTCCCTGGCGTTTGCCGCAGCCAGACTCGGCCTCAATTTCACCATCGGCTCGCCTGTTGGCTATGAGCTGAAACCGGAAGTGATACAAATGGCGTTGGCCGATGCCAAAACCTTTTGCACTGGCAGTAAAGTGGAACAGTTCCACGACCTCAAAGAAGCGGCCAGGGATGCCGATATCGTCTACACCGACGTGTGGGCCTCGATGGGCCAGGAAGCGGAAAAAGTAGAGCGGCAAAAAAAGTTCAAGGGTTACATCATTGATCAGGAGCTGCTCAAAGTCACCAAGCCTGATGCCATGATTCTGCATTGCTTGCCTGCCCACTACGGCGAAGAGATTGCCGCTGACATGCAGCTCGATCCGCGCTCTGCTGTCTATCCGCAGGCGGAAAACCGCCTGCACGCCCAGAAAGGGCTCTTGGCAATGGTGATGAGGTAAGTTTCAGATAAGGCTCCAATCCGGATGGGCCGGTTTTTTTCAAGATGAAACTGGAGCGAAGCGGTAAGTCTGCGCAACGACGATCGGCTGTTGCGCTATCGAGCACAGAGAGTTGCAAACGTTCGTTGTTCCGATGCACGCCGCTCTCTGTGTCATCAGATGTAGACCACTAGCTCCACTTCCCGTTTTTCCTTGTGCAGCTCGATACGATCGAAACTGTGGACGATGAGCTCTGCTGCCAATTTCGACGGGTCGAAATCCTCGCCGATGTCCATATCGGCAAGCGGATCTTTGCCGGTGACTACCGGTATCTTGCCGGTCTTGCCGGTACGATGATCCTCATTGAACAGTTCCACATCGCCGCTCTCTTTTTCCAGCCCTTTCTTCTCTTTCTGTTCCAATTCCTGCGCCAGATGTTCCCGATGCTTTTTAAAAGTTTGCAAAAATGCGCAGTAGCCTCTCTCGCTCACATTCACGCAATTGAAGATAAGATAGATAGGGCGTCGCATCACATGCAGTTGGAACGATTCATTATTCGCTTCGCCTTGCAATAATTGCACACTCTCCACCAAAGCGGTGGGAATGATGCCGAGCTTGAGTTCGTTCAAATCGGTGGTGGAAAGCATGTAGTCGGCCAGGCGTGCCAATCTGGTGAATGCTTCCGGCTGTGGGGTAAAGGTGACGAGAAAATCTTTGGCTTGCAAACATTCCGTCGCCATGTCAACATCATGATCCAGAGAAAAGCGGTGTCCTGGTTGCCATTCGCTCGGTTTCTGGTTAATGAAGAAGAGAAAATAGCTGGCGATCTTGATTTTGTCACCATCTTTAAGCTCACGCTCCTGCATCGCCACGCCGTTGATATTCATTTGTGCGTCGCGTTGGGCAGCCTTGAGCACGAGGTTCTGGCCAGACCTGTGCAGAGTGCAGTGGTGTGGAGCAATGGCTTTGTCGTTGAGGCACACGTCCATATTTTCAGACAAACCGATGGTCAGGGCATTGGTGACAGGGAACGATTCGATAACATTATCCAGATATTTCACTTTGAGATAGGCAAGTCGCTCTTCGCGGTTCATTGCCTGCACCTGACGCAGGTGGGCTGTAGCCTTGAGACGCTTGTACACTTCGCTGTTCCGGCGTTTGTCGAGCAGCTTGAGACCCGTTTCAAGATAGTCGCTGAGCTGCAAGGTACGCTTGATTTGGGTTTCACCCTTGTCATTCTTGAGAAACGAAAGTTGTTCCAGTTGCCCTTCGTTGTAGGAAGCAAAACGATTCTCGAAAATATTGAGATAGGTAGCGAGGCTATTGTTGGTCGGCCCATAGCCTTTGGCGTAGAGGTATTTTTTTTCCAGATCGTTGGCGATTTCGTTCCCCCGCTGGTAGCGTCGCTGAGGAACGGGCTGTATCATTTTCATAACGATCTGCGATAATTCTTCGGGAATATCACTCCGCACCATCGCCGGCGGGACAAAACCATCATTGATCTGCTGTTTGACCGCCTTGATCTGCTCTTCAAACGACACGTCTTGCGGCATTTCGACCAGAGGAATGCCGGTAAGCAATTGATAAGCCAGGCTACCGAGTGAAAAAATGTCGATACGCTCGTCAATAGGCTGATCGTAAATCTGCTCAGGCGCCATATAAGAGAGCTTACCAGCCCAGTAATCTGGCTGTTGATGACTGGCTACGGCGATACCGAAATCGCTCAATTTGCAGATTCCCTGCGTATTGAGCAGAATGTTTTCCGGTGATATATCGCGATGGATCAAATAATGGTGCGCATAGGCCAATGCCCGCGCGATACGACTGATGATGAAAGCGGACATGAGAACAGGCAGCAGCAATGACTGATAAAGATGTTCGTAATGCAGGGAGCGCAAATTGGTGCCGTCAATATAATCCATAGCGATGAGCAGGAGATTTTTTTCGTCTTTATTGCTCTTGAGCAAAGTGGTTCCTTCTTTGCCACTGCGCATGCGCTTGAAATTGAGGCGACGTAGCCCGCCACGTTCTTCTTCTTCGTCGCGGATATAGGAAAGTGCGCCAAGGCTTTTTAGAAAAGTGTGCGGCAGACCCGACAATGGGATCGCTTCAAGCCCATAGGTCTTGACGATATTTTCGTGGCGCAGCAGCGCCGCCAGGCTTGCTTCCTGGCGCAACGCATCCTCGTCTTCCTTGGTGAGCGATTTCAACGTTTTCAATACCACATAATCAATGACACCGCCGGAATTGCGTTCTGCCAGATAGACAATGCCCATACCACCACGCCCCAGCTCTTCGAGAAACGTATAGGTAGTCTGGGATTCGAATTGGAATTCTTTTACCATAATTTACTCACCAAATAACAATAGCGTTATTGCAGCAGCTAATACTTGAAGTCTGCAAAGTTTTTGTACTGGATTTTCTGGGAATCGCAATAGCTCAGAAGTTCTGTATCAGATGAAAGCAACATCATTTGTTCTTCCTGGGCAATGCTGATCTGGATAGCATCCACCGGCCCAAACTGTTGAATCAATGAAACATCCTTTATATCGGAAAGTGGCTTATGCTGTTCTTGAAAGAGGAAAACGCGGTAAAGCTGGTCTAGTGTAAGCTTCCAAAAGGCTCGCTGCTGGTGGAATCCTTTAACCTTCCTTCTTTGATGGCATTGAATTTCTGCGATGACGACGCTCGCTATAAAAAGCTGATACTTTTTTAGGAATGCCACAAACCGCTTCACTGGCTCTTCGGTCTTCAAGACTTCCGACTCCTTCCCCACTTGCAAAAATTTCCGACCTAACTTCTGGGAACATTGCCAAAAAAGAAATTCTACCAGTGGGCGAGTGTCCACCAGCAGCTTATCTTTCATGGCTGGAGCTCGCTACCACCGGGTCGCCAGGAATGTCGTATTCCTTGCAAAGGGAGTAACTATAACCCTCCAATTTTTGCTGAATGGCTTGAGCATGGCCTAACAGCTTTTGTTTGGCTTCTTTTAATTTTGCAAACAGTTGTGGATACAACTGCCTCGCTGTGGTTTTCAGAGCGTCGCTGTACTGTGCCCAAAATTCACTGTCACTCTCCACTAGCAGCTCTTCCACGCCATTGACAAGATGCTCTACCATCAGTTCATGAAATTTTGCTTGAGGTACTGCACCACCGGGGTAGGCTTCTGTCTGCATGTACTCAGCCAGCTTCTTGTAAACTAAATCGGTAAATATTTTTACGCCGGTCAAAGAGGCAAGAATCTCAGCAGCCAAATTTGCTGCTTCCCGCAAGACTTCATCGTGTTCCTTAAATAATTGGGCAAAATGGGGGCATTCTGTGAGAAAATGGCGATAATTATGATGCTGTTGAAAATCTATATATTCTTCTATGCGAGAAATGAATTCAGTTTGTTTATTGTAAAACTGCCAACTTAAGTTTTCATTTTGCAGAAGATGGCACTCGGTCGCCATCGCATCCAGAATGGGGTTGATGATATGGTACACCCAAGATGCCATACGCTTGGAACTAGGTTTTTGTTGAGAAGTTGCCATGCCACACGTCCTCCTACCGCAGTTTGCTATTACCGGCACAAGATAGCTACAAGTTATAAATAATGTAAACTTTCGCCCAGCAAATTGCAATGAAAAACACTATTTTTTTGCAGCCGGCTCACTTTGGCAATGTCGCGCCCTAATTCTCGGACTGTCTGCACCAGGATGAGTGGTAGGATTTGCAGGATTGTCAGGATAGTCCATCCCATAATCCTGTCATCCTTCAACTCATCGCGGTTCAGATTATTCACGTCTTCCTGAGCGAACCGCGAATCCACGGATATTGTCGGCGAAGAAAGTGCGGGCGATCAGCATATCGCTGCCGTGGTAGAAAGTGAAGATGCGCGCATGAATACCATTAACTTCACAACTCCATATACAACAGTTACTAGAGTCAGTTGTAACAAAAACTTGGTCCATATTGCCCTTGCCTTTGCCTTTTTGGTAGAGGCCACGCAATTCTTCAATGGTCGGCATGCGCCAGCCGCCGCCGTCTACCGTCAGGCTGTCCGTCCAAGACTTCGCCGCGCCCCACGTCGTGTCTTCATCAAGGCCAACGAACCACTCAAGGTTCGTCTTGGTATCGAGAATCACGCCCACGCGCGACTTTTTGTAGCGGCCATCTGACGAGGTTTCAGCCCATTTTTCTTCGTGCTTGGGATTTGCAGACACGCGAGGTACGGATGTAACATGGGAGACTGGAGAACCGGCCAGCCGCTTCTTCACGCCAGCCAGATTTTCGCCTAACACTTCCGCCAGATACTCGAGTCCACTGGGGCTGTTCTCATAGACCACAGCGCGGTAGGTTTTCCAGTCGAAAGGCAGCCCTTGGACGTTCTGCGTCATGATGACGGTCGGCTTTTTCTTTGTGCGGGCGTAAGTAGCCTCGGTGACGACGTTGGCATTAGGCGACTCTGGATGTTTGTCTCCTGAAAAATCGACGATGATGATATCCGCCGTCTCGATTTCCTTGTAGATCGTTGTCAGAATATCACCCACCTGCGGCAACTGATCTACTCGGCACGCGCTTATGTCATTTGCTTCACATGCCCGACGGATCGCCTTCCACACCGGCAGAAATTTGGGATTGAACGGCATGGCCACAAACGCTTTCATCTATGCTCCTCCCTGCGCCTATTTGTGCTACGGCATTTTCTGCTTTGGTTTTTCATAAGGTTGATGCGTGTGTAAAAAGTCCCGCCGCGAATGCGGCGTAGTGATAAAGCCTGGCAGTTTACTGCCAGGAACAAGGCAATATAAAGAATTGCGACCCAGAGGGTCGCGGGAAGACTGA
>JAGVGO010000042.1 GCA_020057085.1 Planctomycetota bacterium
AAGGCGAGCAAATCGGCATCCAGAAAGGCGAGCAAATCGGCATCCAGAAAGGCAAAGAAGAAGGCCGCCAGGAAGGCGAGCAAATCGGCATCCAGAAAGAAAGGCGGGAAGCGGTACTCCAGGGCTTGAAAATGGGACTGGATGTCAAGACGTTGCACCAGTTGACCAAAATCCCGCTGGCCGAGATCGAGAAGATGCGCCGCGACATCGCCAAAACCTGACCGATCACCGGCTTCCTTGCATTTGCGGCGCGTTCAGGAAGACAGGAGTAGTCCGAACCTGGATGAGATGAAGGATGACAGGATTATGGGATGGGCTATCCTGGCAATCCTGTAAATCTTGGTCAGCCAGGTGCAGACACAATGTTAAGACTGGGTTTCGGGCGGGCCATCATGGACAAATCCACGCACAATCCTCTTGCATTTTCGCCCGCTTCTCTGTACACTGTAAAATAAAATTTTATACGTTAGCCATTACACAGGGCGTATCTAACACTTCGGGGGATAGAAAAATTATGGGTAGAGTATAACCTCTCCCGCCAGGGGAGAGGTTATAGGCTTGTACTCTTGTGGTTATTCCAAAAAAGTTACTATGCCCCCTAATTATTGGATACGCCCCATTACACACTAAACACAACTGTCCGCGTTAGGATTACACATGGACACGACGACTTTGGATATTTTTGCCAGCGTTTCGCCGCTGGAATACCGCTATTTGCATATGCCAGAGGCCGCAGAGGTGCGCGCCTATCTTGCCGAAGAAGCCTTTGTTCGCTACATGGCGAAAGTGGAGGCGGCGCTGGTAGAGGCGTATGCAGCGGAAGGGCTCTGCAGCAAGGAGATCGCTCAGGCAGTGGCACAGGCGGCCAGCCGGATCACGGCCGCCGAAGTATACCACGAAGAAGAGCGCATCCATCACGAGACACGTGCGCTCGTCAATTGCCTGGCGCAAAAGGCAGGGGCCACGGCCGCTCCATGGATTCACCTGGGAGCTACGAGCGAAGACATCATTGGCACGGCCAATGCCCTGCGCTACCGCGATTTTTGCCGACGCATGCTCCTACCGGCGCTGTGCGAGCTGGAGAAGACCCTCATCTCACTCTCGCTACGTGAAAAAGAGAGTTGCCAGATCGGCCGCACTCACGGCCAACATGCCGTGCCGCTGACACTGGGCTTCGCTCTGTGCGAATACGTGTCGCGCCTGGGTGGGCGCATCGTGCGCCTTGGCGAATGCAGCGACAATCTGCGCGGCAAGTTTTCTGGGGCGGTGGGCGCCTACAATGCCCAGTCGCTCCTGCTCGCCGACCCGCTGGAGTTTGAAAAGACATTTCTGGCGACTCTTGGCCTCAAGCCTGCCGACCACTCGACGCAGATTATCGAGCCGGAGTACACCCTCGATCTCTTGCACGCGGCGGTGTCGCTTTTTGGCGTGTTCGCCAACTTGAGCGACGACATGCGTCACCTGCAGCGATCGGAGATCGGCGAAATTTCCGAAGAGTTCACCGCCGCCCAGGTAGGCTCCTCGACCATGCCGCACAAACAAAATCCGATCAGCTTTGAAAACATCAAATCGCTGTGGAAAGTTTTTGTGCCGCGTGTCTTCACCGCCTATCTCGACCAGATTTCCGAGCACCAGCGCGACCTCACCAATTCGGCTTCGTCGCGTTTCGTCGGCGAAATTTTGTGTGCCCTTTACATCGCTACGCTGCGTCTCAACGCTACGCTGGGACGTCTCGGCGTCAATCGCGCTGCGCTGGAGGTCAACCTCAAGAAAAACTGGCACAAGACCATCGCCGAGCCATGTTATCTCATTCTCGCTCGCAACGGCCACGTCGGGGCGCACGAACGAGTGCGCAAGGCGGTGCAGTCGGGCGAGAACCTGTCGGCCTGGCTGAGCAAGGAATTGGTACGCCCATTGACCGCCAGCGAAGAAAACACCTTGCGCGGGCCGGAACACTACCTCGGCCTAGCGATCAAGAAGACAGAAGTGGTGTGCCAGGAGTGGCAGGAAAAAATCGCCGCGCTGGAGGTTTTTCAGTCGCGGAGGGATTGTCGCTGTTAGCCATGGGTGTGAGCCTGTACGTACAGCAAAAATGAGAAGGGGAGAGCATGGGGAAAGAAGAAGGCAGGCCAGAGAAGACCGAAAGGCAAATGTATTACGAGGAACTGGTGGCCTATATTGTCCAGAGGGACTATGGAGTTACGATAGACTTTAGCAAAGAGACAGAAGTCCCGCCGCCGCGGATCCGCACAGATATGCTCTTTGAGATTCCCAAGGAGAATTTAGCGCAAGCCAAGATGAGCCATTTGCCTTGTTTGGCAGAGGTGAGCTTGGTACATATTAAAGCGGTCAACGACCGGCTAACCCAAGATGATGTGATTCAGTATTTGGGCGAGTTGTACCTTGTCGCCATGAAAGCGAAGGCAAAAGGGAAGAGTGCCAGCTTAATCATACTGAGTGCCGAAAGAATTTTACCTAGCGTGACAAATGGGCTGATCTATGAAATTAAGGCTACGGAAAATCCTTCTCTCTTCCAGATCGGTGCCCAGATATCAGCTTACATTTATGTGCTGGAGGGATTACCAAAGAGTGGAGAATATTGGTATTTTCTGCCGTTCCAGCCTGTTTCTGTCCTTAAGGCGGCTAAACAGGAAATAAGAGAGATTGCTAAACAGTCACCTGGAGACAAAGAGAAAGCCATGTTTTTATTCTGGCTGAAAAAACTACAGCCAGATTTTTATGAAAAGGAGATAGGTATGCCAGTTGATACTGAAGAAATTGCAAGAGATGTATTCCCGAAGACATTGCAAAAAAAGAAAAATGAAGGTATGAGAGAAACGATTATCAAAGTTCTTCATGCCCGTTTCGGTTTGGTTCCCCAAGAAATAAAAGATAAGTTGGAGTTGATTGATTCGCTGCAAGCTTTGGATATTGTGATAAATGGTGCGGCTACGGTGCCGACTTTGGAAGGCTTCAAAAGATTGCTTGAATAGGGTTGAGAACTGGTAAAAATTTTATTGACAAAAATAGACAAAGAAGGTAATATATAATAAAAAGTTGGCAAGCGAAGGGCGGCGGCTTGTGATAATGGACAATGCAGAAGTAGAAGATGACCTAGTGGCAGATATGATAAGCGTTTTGACTTCCTTTTGTGCGCGGTTGTATGGGAAACGCTCTGCTAAGAACAAAGCGAAACAAGCGGTAGAAG
>JAGVGO010000184.1 GCA_020057085.1 Planctomycetota bacterium
AACGACCGCCCTCATCAAGGACGTGAGCTCAAAGGGCTTTCTCCTAACGAATATGCCCGACGTTTAGTGTGTTCAACATGTCGTTGACCAGAACAGAATTGGCAGTTTACCTTTTGTATAACTTATAATTCGCGCCCATGCTCCGCCAGCCAGTCGTAACGAAAACCCTATCCATGTTGCGGTTACCTTTGCCCTTTTGGTAAAGGCTCTTCCGCTCCTCAATGGTCGGAAAGCACCAAGCGAGCGCCGAGGTTGCCGTAGCGCCTCCTCGTCTCGTTCCCGCCACGGAGCGCAGCGCGACAGTCGCCGTCTCTGTCGTGCCAGGAGCCGCCCCGCGAGACGCGAAGGGAGCCTTTTTGCGGGCCGGCAGGGTTTTCCGCAATTCCCGATAAATCCGCACTTTCCGCATAATCTCCATAGTAATCCTGGCACCACTCCCATACATTTCCGTGCATGTCGTACACACCCCAGGCATTGGCTTGCTTTTGTCCTACCGGATGGGTCGTACTATTGCTATACCAGGCGTAATCTCCCACCTCGGACTCGCTGTCGTCAAAACAGTATGCCGCCGTCACTCCCCCTCGGCACGCATATTCCCACTGCGCCTCGGTCGGCAAGCACAACCCCTTAGCCTTTTGACAAAATTTCTGGCAGTGTTCCCACGATACATTTTCTATCGGCGCATCCTTGCCAACATTCTTGCAATATGGCGCGTCCGGCGGGTCGTTGCCCATCGCTGCCTGCCATTGTGCTTGCGTCACCTCGGTCTTGCCGATGTAGAACGGTTTGCTGATAAGCACCCGATGCCGTGTTTCATCATAATTTCCAAAATTATTCTTCCGCCAAAACTCTTTGATTTTCTGCACCACAGCATCATTTGATCCCATCCAGAATTTCCCAGGCGGGATCAGACGGAACTCGAAGCGTGCGCCGTTTTTCTCGACAATTTTGTCCAGATTCAAGCCTTTCGTCTTTGCATACCACGCCTGGTACGCTTTGCCATACTCGAACTGCCGGCTGTGACCAAGGTTTACCCAGGCGTCTTGCGTGAAATCGAAGCAACTTCCGCTCCAGCAAGTTTGCCAAAGGTCAGGCGGCATACTTTTCGGAATCTCATCTTTCGTTTCACTGGGCTTTTCCATATTCTCTGTAGTGGTAGCCGCTGTGCCATTCCCCAGGTTAGGCTTATCTTCAGCCGCTACAGGTTGTTTCGTCTCACTGCTTTTTCCCACATTTCCCAATATAGGTTCGTCCTCACCAGTACTCACGATAGCCGGAAATGGGCTCGTAGCTCCCACATTTCCCAGTATAGGTTCCTCACCCTCCAGTAGGTTCGTCCGCAACCGGTAGAGGGTGCTGGACTGTCAAGAAAATTAACCAGAACAACGATGTAGGTTCGTCCTCAACCCCTGGTTTCTTGGCATCCGCGACATTTACCTTCTGTCTGGCTGTCATAATTTCATGTTTTTTGGCCTGAATTTTGACATAGAGAATAAACGCGCATGAGAACAAAAGCACCACCACTCCCGCAATAGCTACAGGCACGGGATGTTGTTTGACCCATTTTTTCATGCGGTAGACGATATTTGCCGACGCCTGCCGCTTTAACTGTTGCGTCCTTCTCTTTGCTTGCGGCCTCGGCGTCAGTACCTTGCGTATCTCCGCTGCCAGCTCCCTGGCGCTGGCAAATCGCCTGGCTGGCTCTTTCGCCATCGCCTTGAGGCAAATTTCCTCGACCGGCGACGATACTGCCACTCCCAGTTTACTCGGCGGCACTATCTCTTCCTGCAGGATGTAGGCGAATATGTTCATCGCGCCTTCCTTTGGCACTGCTGGCTGCCCGGTCAGCATCTCGTACATCACCGCCCCTAACGCCCACACATCCGTGCGCGGCGAAATCTCCCCAAACTTGCGATCTACCTGTTCGGGAGCCATATAGCGGAATGTTCCCAGCAGTACTCCGGACTGTGTGTGCATGCTCGCCTTCAGGTCCTTGGCCAGACCAAATCCAGCACATACGCCAGACCGCTACTCTTTTCGAGCATGATGTTTTGCGGCTTGAGGTCGCGGTGGATGATGCCCTGCTCATTGGCATAAGCCACTGCCTCTGCCACCTGCGCCAGAATTGTCAGCGTGTACTCTTCCGGCAGCCTTCCTCGCTGTAACTTCTTCGCCAGCGATTCGCCCTCGATGTACTGCATGACGATGAAGCTACGCCCTTGGTCCTCACTCCAATCGTAGATTGTCACGATGTGCGGATGCTCCACTCTCGCCAGCACCTGAGCTTCTCGTTGAAACTGCCGGGCTTCCTGGCTGCGGGCATCTTGCAGTACCTTGATTGCCACCTGGCGCTTGGTTTGCGGGTCAGAGCCAAGGTACACTTTGCCCATGCCGCCTGTGCCTAGCTCGCGAAGGATCTCATAGCGCCCGATCGCCTTTAGCACTGCCTGGCCTGCTTCCGCATCCGTTTGTTGCACCATATCCAGCAGTAGCGAGTCGTCTGCCAGGCTTTTGTTGGTAGAATTACCGTCTGTCGTGCTGGCTGCGTTTGTTGCTGCTCTCACCATCAAGTTTTTCAGCAGCGAATTGTCGAGTGGAAATTCGTTCAATGCGTGGGGCACTGGCTGGCTCTGTTTACCTTGACTTTGCGATTGCTTGTGTTTTTCCATACGCTTTTTCTCACTTGTCTGCAGCTCCGCCTCTTGCTACCCATTTTCTCCTAGCTTTACCGTCTCTATCTTCACCGTACCGGCAAAACCGTCTATGCTCAGCATGTCTCCGGTATGGATGCGCGAAGTGGCTTTTTCTACCGACACCACTGCCGGAATGCCGTATTCGCGCGCCACCACTGCGCCATGACTCATGGTGCCGCCTACCTCCATCACCAAGCCCGCTGCGACGAGAAACAAGGGCGTCCAACCAGGGTCGGTGACCGGTGCCACGAGAATTTCACCTTTCTGTAGTGTCGTACTCTCCTTGAAGTCGCTGATAACACGCGCACGTGCGGTAATTTTGCCGCATGAAACACCGGTACCGACCAGCGTATCGCCCTCCGCATTGGTTACAGCCACAGGCACGGGCATGCCGTCGCTGCGCAAGAAGAGCGGCGCCTGCCACTTTTCGTAGCGCAACAACTGCTCCTTGCGCTCGCGTACCAGACTCTGCCACTTGTCGTTGCCGGCGGGATCGGCGCTACCAGATTTGCACTTGTCGCTCACGATCTGTTCCAGTTCGCCCAGTGTCAAATGGTAAATGTCGTCGCTATCGGCGATGACACCACGTTGGCTGAGTCGCTTTCCCAACTCGACGACGTGTCTGCGGATAAGCTGGAAAAACATCATGAAGAGATGTTTCGGTGTTTCGCGGTGCGGCAAAAATTTTTGTGCCAGGAACAGCAATAAACGGAATAACGGCCGCCACAGGAAAAAGACACGCTGGCAGGCTTTTTTGGCCAGTTCCTGGCGTTGTTTGGCTTGACGCTGGAAATGTTCACGCGGGTCGGCATTTTCTTGCTGCGCCTTGAGGTACATTTTGAGCAAATCAATGATGATTGCCGGCTGGTCGTTCCAGCGAGGGCAGGCGAGATCGAATTCACGCGGCGCGCGATGGCCGTATTTTGCCAGAAATGCAGCAAGGCGTTTGCACCACTCCTGCCCTTTCGGGTGTTGTTGCAAAACCTCCTGGCATTGCGCGGACGGTGTGCTGCGCAAAATTTCCTGCACTTCCGGCTCAGATACACTCAGTTCCCAGATGGCAAACGCCGCGTCGGTGGTGGGGTTGCCAGGCAGCCCTGCCACTAGTGCCGCCGACGGAATGTCGGACCATTTGCGGCACCATACCTGCAAAACAGCGTAGGCAGCAAGGCCAAGCCCCATGGACTGCACCAGTTTTTCCATTGTCGGCATGGTTTCTTTTTCACAGGCAAGAGCTGCCTGGTCGTGCAACAGTTCGTACTCTGTCAGATACACAAGCGAACGCTCTTTCTGCTGCGCCACTTTTTTTTGCAAAAAATCTTCATAAGTTTGCATGCGCCGTGAGGAGATGGCGCACCTGAAAGCCTCATGTCCGGCTGCCAACAGGCGACAGCCCAGTTTTATCGTATACCAGAGACGAAACTTGATTCTAGGCCAGGTGACAGGGGGAAGCAGGCCTTCTTTATCCAGGCGACGGACCACGGCATCGGTCGCTGCATCAATGTGGCGCAACCCTATACGGAACACTTTACCCATGATCGGCATGTGCAAGAGAATATTGAAATTCCAGTACATTTTGCCGTTGATGCGGTCGAGCAGGTGGAAGTAAGGCCGCATCTTGGGATGGGCGACGGTCAAAAATTCGACAAAGTGCGGGAAAAGCTGTTCGTTCCACAGCGACCACGACAGCATCGGCAATGGGAATGGCATGGTTTCGCGCACATTGAAATTGGACCAGATGATGGGTGTGGTACGGAACAACTGGTGTATCGCCTCGCTGCCACGCACCACATCGAGTTTTTCGCTTTGCCCAGTGGCGGTAACCGGACGGCTTTGCAGGATGAAGAGTCCGTCGCTTGCGTAAGCCCACTCGATGTCCTGCGGCATGCCGAAAGCGGTCTGGATGTCGCGGCTCCTGTCGGCTACTTCCAGTATCTCGGCATCTTGCAACACAGCGGCCTGCCGCAGCTCGGCTGCCACCTCTTTATGTTCGGTGCCGCTCTCATCTTTGAGACATACCTCGTGTGCTTTGTCAGCGATGGTTTTTTGTGTGATATGCGGTTTTTCATGATACCACACCAGATATTGATCGGGGTTCACCCGACCCGCCACCACACTTTCACCCAGTCCGTAGCTGGCTTCGATCCACACCTGCTCCTGGTGGCCGGTGAGCGGATTGATCGAAAAGCATACGCCGGCGGCACGCGCCGCTACCATCTGCTGCACCGCCACTGCCATCGCCGCTTGCTCGGACGGCATTTTACGTTCGCGGCGGTAAGACATGGCCGGCGCCGACCACAGTGAGGCCCAACAACGCTGGATAGCGGGAAACAACCCTTCGCGCTTGACGCCGAGCAAGGTCTCTTGCTGCCCGGCAAACGAAGCGTTGGCAAGGTCTTCCGCCATCGCCGAAGAGCGTACCGCGACCATGGTGTAGCACAGATCGGCGGTAGTGCGACGTATTTCTTCCTGCAAAGTTTTAGCCAGAGAGGCCGCCATAAACAGGCGCTCTATTGCGGCGGCGATTTCGCCCAGTTTAGCCAGATCGGCCTCGGCGATTTGAGCGACGAGCGGAGCGATGTCAATTTGCCGCACGAAATCGTGGTACGCTTCACTCGTCAAACAAAAACCGGTCGGCACGCGAAAGCCTTTGGCCATCAACATGCCAAGGCCTCTTGCCTTGCCGCCTACCAGCTCCAACGGCAATTCGCCGCACACAGCCAGCGGACGGATACAGCTTGTTGTCATAATTACTCTCCCTCATCCGGGTCTTGCTCTTTGGGATGTCCCTGTTTCTTGTTTTTCGCCGCTTCCAACGCCTTCTTGGTTTCTTCGAGCATATTGTTAATCTTTTGGTTGGTTCCGAGAGACATCATTTGCTTGGTTTTGTTGAAAAAAACCTTCATCTTTTCAAACTGTGGAGCGGCGTCCTGCGATGACTTTTTTTTCATCATCCTGAGAACCGTAGTGTTATAACCGTTAAACGACTTAATCATTTCCTCCTGGATTTTCGCATTATTACGCAATAATGCTTGTACCCTAAACGGCTGCTCGGCAAATTTTTCGAGAGCTTCCAAACTTTTTGCATGGTTTTTGCTGCGGTTGTTTTCTGTCAATATATGAACAATTTCCTTCAACCGCTCGCCGGTGATATTGTCACGAATCAGGTCGCGCAGATTGTGTGGTTCATCCGGTTTATCTGGTTGCTGCGGCGGATTGTCCGGTTTTATTTCTTTGCCTGGTTCCACATTTTCCGGTTTGTTTTTGACAACGGCCTTGAGTTCCTTGTCGAGATCTCGCAGGATGTGGGCATAGCGGCTATTCGCGTGTTGGCTCAGAAATTCTTTCACCGCTTGCTCCATCTCGCTCGCATTCTTGTATGGCAAACTGGCGGCAATCTTCTGATAGCCACTCCAATCTTCGGCATTGTTGAGTTGCGGTGCGTAATAGTTACGTAGGGCATAGACTTGTGCCACTATCTGTTTTTTGGTTACGGCAAACAGGACAAAACCGATGACGGCAACGCAGGCAATATCAAATAGCCAACGGCCAAACCATGAGCCGGTACGCTTTACCGGAGCTGTCGGAGGCAACGCTGGTGCGCCAACTGCTGCGACTGCCGGTGTGGGTACCGGTGTCCTTTTTACCGGCGCTGCCACCGGTTGCACGGGTGCCTTGGCTGCCGCGCGGGTTTCGCTGCGATGTGATACCTCACGTTTTACGGTGTGCACCGGCGTTGCGGTGGCGAGAGTTGCCTGCTGACCGCCACCCTCCAATATCGTGACATCGGTCTTTTTGGCCGGCGCGGTACCAAGAGCCATCGTCGGGCTTGATGGAATCACATCTTCTGCATCTGTTGCATCCGTGGCCAGCGAATTTTCCTTGTTCTCAATACCCACCAGCGTCGGATCGCTGCTCTGGGCACTCGTCAGACTGTGGGCGCTGGCCGTCCTGTGTTCCGTGACAGGTCTGACCCCTGTCTTGGTGTCCTGAGATGCAGGCAAAGGCATCATCGGCATGGCCACGGTAGCCTGGCGTGGAAAGGTAACACCATAGCGAGGCATCATGTCAACGATTTCCTGAAGTATCGGTTCCATGCTGGAGTATCGCCCTTCCGGAGCGCGCGCCATCATTTTCATGATCATTTTTTCGACATCTTCGGGTATATCCGGCCGCAGGCCGCGCGGTAACGGCGGATCGAAGCGCAGGCGGGCTACGGCGATACCGATCGGTGTTTCCCCCTGGAACGGTAGCTTGCCGGTAAGCATGTAAAAGAAGGTGACACCGAGCGAATAGATGTCGCTCCTGGCATCGGTAGAACCGCCTTCGCATTGTTCCGGCGACAGGTAATAAGGTGTGCCGAGAATTTCGCCGGAGCGAGTCAGATTGGCGGAGCTTTGCAGCGATTTAGCCAGGCCGAAATCGGTAATCTTGAGCAGTCCTTTGTTGCTGCTGATGAGGATGTTTTCCGGCTTGATGTCACGGTGCACGATATTGGCCTGGTGTGCAGCAGCAAGTCCC
The DNA here is from genome assembly GCA_020057085.1 of Planctomycetota bacterium. Lineage (GTDB taxonomy): Bacteria > Planctomycetota > Uabimicrobiia > Uabimicrobiales > JABWCH01 > JAGVGO01. Next base: position 7,215 of record JAGVGO010000184.1, read on the forward strand.
ATGGATATCTGGTAGAGATAGAGGAGCGCGGTTTCGAGCGGCAACGGTGCCTCGCGTTTGAGCTTTTGCGCCAGGCTTTCTCCTTCGACAAATTCCATCTGGATGAAGTACAAATTTTCTTCGGCTCCTACCTGAAACACGCGTACGATATACGGGCTGTCGAGCCTTGCCGCAGCGCGTGCTTCCAGGATGAAGCGATCAATCAGTTCCTGTGAATTGGCCAATCCCTTGTCGAGGAATTTTACCGCTATAGGAATGTCCAGGTTCAGGTGATGGGCTTTGTAGACGCTGCCCATGCCACCACGCCCCAACAGTGTTTCCAGTCGGCAGCCGCCGATGATTTTGTTGGCGAAATCTTGTTCCATGTTATTCTCCTTGGCTGTGTAATTGGTCGAGATTCATTTTTCAGCTTCCTTTTCTGCAAAATCGAGCAACATTTTACTGATCATACCCGACCACAGACAGGTAGAGTGATGGCCGGCCCACTCGCTGTCCGGACTGTAACATTCCCAGAAGTCGTGGTTTTTCGTGAGCTGCGCCGCTACCGCATCCGCTACTTTGCCGGTGAGTTCTTTGGCTTCACTGTTGTAGCCGTAGCGAGCGAGACCTTGTGCCAGAAGATAGTTCCAGGGAATCCACACCGGCCCGTTCCAGTAGCCTTTCGGGTCGTAAGATTTATCGTCGGCAGCGAGACTGGGTATGCCGTAGCGTCGCCAGAATTTGCCACTGTCGCGCAGTTTAGCAATCAGTCGCTGCGCTCTTTCCGGTGTGACAATGCCGGCCCATAGCGGCAGAAATCCTATGATTTCTTCGCGCTTCAGATCGTCCGTTTTTTTCAGGCCGAAGGTGTGGCTATCTTTGGCGATGTGAAAATAAAAACCACGGTCCTCGTCCCAAAACAGGGTGTTGATTTTTTGCGCACGCCGTGCCTCCGCTTCACGCCACAGTTTTGTTTCTGCTTCCAGCCCCAGTTCTTTGGCCATTGCCGCCAGCGACTCTTCCTCTCTGGCCAACAGACAGTTCATATCCAGAGCCTCCACTTCACCGGCATCCCCCACTTCTTCCCATATTACCGATTTGTTGTTGCGTCCAGATTCTTTTGCCGCCTGCCCGCTCCATTCGCACAGGCCGTCTTGATCACTGTCGCGCTGTTTCACTACATACTCGTAGAAATTTTTGGCCGAATCGTACATCTCTTGCAAAAATTTTCTGTCTTTGCTTGTCTTGTATATTTCCCAGACGATTGAGGCATACAGTGGGAAAGCGGTGGTCGCTCGTTCTTGCCCTAAAGCATTGTCGTCGAGGTAAGGTCCAAGGCGATAGAAGAGATAACCCGAATCTGTCTGGCGCTCGCGGTAGGTGCGCAGGCAATTCATGGCGCTCACCGGGTCAATGGCGGCATACGCTTGCATGGTGAGGCTTTCGTGCATCGTTTGCCCGCTACGGCCCAATCCCCATACAGGTTCGCGAGACACTACATGGTAATTGGTATGGCATTTGCCTTCCGGCGGCAGTATCTGTTGCCACATCATGTTGACGGCGCTGTAGTAGACCAGCGCCTGTAGCTTGTGCGGGCTGCGGAAACGGGGCACGCGACGGTATAGCTCCTCGTTGGCGCGAACAAAAACCTGCACGTTGGCCCGCATCAGATTCTGGCTATCGTTGATCGCCTGGCCAAGCTCTTCACTGCCCGGTTTCACCGTACGCACCATGCGCCAGCTCTGCGTGGTTTGGGCTTCTATGGTATAAGGCAGGCTCACCGCCAGCCATTTGTAGCTCTCACCGGTAGCAGGCAATTTGCCGGCTTCACTGAATGCTTCGTTTGGTGATGGCGGTATTTCTTTGGCCACAGCCAGTCGTTCGGGGCGCGCCGATAACAGCCACACATTTTGTCGCGACATCGTTGTGCCGAGTGGCATAGCTTCGGTTGCCAACTGCTGATCTTCCTGGTGGGTGAATAACAACATCTGGCTATCGGGCAAGCATTGCAACTGGCCAAAGCCA
>JAGVGO010000217.1 GCA_020057085.1 Planctomycetota bacterium
GTAATCAGTCTTCCCGCGACCCGCTGGGTCGCAATTCTTTATATTGCCTTGTTCCTGGCAGTAAACTGCCAGGCTTTATCACTACGCCGCATTCGCGGCAAGCAAAATTTGAGTTTTTACACAGGCATCAAACTTTAATATTTTGAAAAAACCGAACACTGTGAGGCGATTTATGGATGAGAAAAAAAATGACCAACCAACACATTGCGCACATAAGAAAACATGATCTGATGCAACATCTGAAAGACACTGCCAACCAGGCACAGTCTGCTTTCTCTTTTTCTCCAGCGATAGCGAAATGGGCTTATGTAGCAGGCTTACTTCACGATTTAGGCAAATATTCAGCCGAGTTTCAGGAGCGAATCCGCAAAAAATCTGCAGGGCAGCCAGCTAAAGCAGTAGAACACTCGACCGCGGGCGCGCGTAAATTAATCGAGTTGTACGGAGAGCGACCGGGCAAGATCATTACCTATGCCATCACCGGCCATCATGCCGGTCTTCCCAATGGCAAAAGTAAACTCGCAGAAGACCGCTCCGCCCTGGACTACAGACTCGACAATAAGAAGCACCAGATACCTGACTACAATTTTTATCCGCCCATGTTGCTAGATAAAATCAAGGATCGGTTGCCGCTGAATGCTACAGATTTACCTTTTTCGTTGCAAAGAAAAGACCTGGGGTTTGGTGTGGCTTTCTTCGTTCGAATGCTTTATTCTGCCCTGGTGGACGCCGATTTCCTCGACACTGAGAAGTTCATGGAGCCAGACAAAGCGTCACTGCGCGGCGACTTTCCGGCGCTTCAGGATTTGTGGCCAAGATTAGAACAACGTCTGGCAGCACTGAGCCAGAAAGAGACGGAGAAGAATATCAACCGATATCGCCAGGAAATACTCCAGCAGTGCCTCAATGCGGCGGAAGGACGAGTCGGCCTTTTTTCGCTCACTGTCCCTACGGGCGGCGGCAAGACGCTATCTTCTTTGGCATTTGCCATAAGACATGCCATCAAGTATGGCCTGAGTCGGGTGATCTACGTTATCCCATACACCAGCATCATCGAACAAAATGCACAGGTATTCCGCGGTATTTTGGGGGATAATGCTGTAATCGAACACCATTGTAATTTCGATCCGACCCAAGCGGATGACGACGAACAGGACGGCGAACTGAAATACCTGCAAGCCATCGAAAACTGGGACGCGCCGATCATTGTAACCACGAATGTCCAGTTTTTCGAATCGCTGTTTGCCTGCCGAAGCTCCCGCTGCCGCAAGCTGCACAACATCATGAATAGCGTGGTAATCCTCGACGAAGCCCAGATGTTGCCACGCGATCTGCTTTTGCCGTGCCTGGCCTCATTGCGCGAGTTGTCATCGGCCTATCGTGCTTCGATCGTACTCTGCACCGCTACCCAACCGGCGCTATCCACCAGCGATAAATTCAAAGATGGACTCGACAATGTACGAGAGATAATTGCTAAACCTCGTGATCTCTACGAATCTCTCAAACGGGTGAATATCCGCAAACTTGAAGGAACTATCACAGACGAGGATCTAGTGCAGCGACTCAAACAGCACGAGCAGGTGTTGTGCATCGTCAATACGCGCGGTCACGCCCGCCAGTTGTTTGAACTGTTGCGTGGTACACCGGGCGCTTATCATCTGAGTGCGCTTATGTGCCCTGCACATCGCTCGCAAAAAATTGCCGAGATCAAAGAGAGGTTAGACAAAGGGCTACCATGCCGTGTTATCAGCACCCAGCTTATCGAGGCGGGCGTTGATATTGATTTCCCCGTGGTCTACCGCGCTATGGCTGGCATAGATTCGATTGCCCAGGCAGCCGGCCGTTGCAACAGGGAAGGAAAATTCTCTCGCGGCGAGGTATTTGTTTTCGAAACGGACAAAATTCCGACTGGCCAACTACGTATGGCCGCCGATGTCGCGTGCTCCGTCCTGCGTCGCTATCCAGATGTGCTGACTTTGGATGCAGTCCAAGATTTCTTTCAAAGTCTGTTCTGGCAGGCAGGTGATAAGCTGGATTGCAAGAAAATCCTTGATAAAGAGAACTATGGCATGGTAAAATGCGACATAGCCTTTCGTGACATTGCCGAAAAATTCAAGCTCATCGAAGAAGAAATGCAGGCGGTGGTCGTGCCCTGGGAAGAAGAAGGGCAGCGGCTCGTCAACGATTTGAAAGAGTTAGCCCGGCAATACAAATATCCTGCGGCGGCTATGCTGCGAAAACTCCAGCGATATACGGTTTCTATCAGACAGTGGAGCTACCAGACACTTGCCAAGGCGGGCGTAGTCAAGGTCTATTGCGAACGCTATGCAGTTTTGACTAACCCCGGCGTTTATCACCCTGATGTCGGCCTGTGCTCCGAAGACCCGACATTTATGGAGGCGGAAAGCTTGGTCTGGTAGTAACGATTTTTGCCGCACCCATCGGTGCGCGGGTTGAAACATTATTTTTCTAGGCTAATCTAAAAATTTTGTAATTTTAAATACTACGTGCTGTTACAGTATGTAGTATTTTTTTTTGTAAAATTTTTCTTGACAATTATTGATATTTATTATTCATTATATTTCTAGGCTAAAACAATACTCAATACTTGGATTAAGGAGAATCTATGCTATGAGTATGTACGGAATAAAACTTCGAGTTTGGGGCGATTACGCCTGCTTTACCAGACCAGAAATGAAGGTAGAACGTGTGAGTTACGACGTGATGACCCCATCTGCGGCACGGGCCATTTTGGAGGCAATCTACTGGAAACCCATGTTAAGGTGGGTGGTAGATAAAATTTATGTCTTAAAACCAATTCAGTTTACCAACGTTCGGAGAAACGAATTGGGCAGCAAAATCTCGGCACGCAATCTTGTCAGTGCTATGCAAGGAGGAGTAGTACCATCCTTGTTTATCGAAGACGACCGCAAGCAGCGTGCGGCTACGGTACTTAAAAATGTCGAGTATGTGATCGTTGCCCATTTCCGTATTTTGAGCGCGGGGGAACTAACACGCAAAGGCTGTGATGCTTCGCTTCTGGAAGGCGAGACCGATCCGGCCAAGCACCTGGCCATGTTCGAGCGCCGCGCCGAAAAAGGCCAATGTTTCAAGCAGCCCTATCTTGGCTGTCGGGAATTTCCGGCGCATTTTGAGCTTGTCACAGGTGAAATTGCCCAGCCCCCTGTGCCGGACGGTGATCTTGGGTTCATACTTTTTGACATTGCTTTCGAGGATGAAATGAAGCCAATGTTTTTTCGCGCCAGCTTGCATCAGGGTTGTGTGCATATCCCTGACCCAAAGAGCGAGGAGGTAAAACGATGATACTCACCGCATTGAAACAATACTACGACCGGCTCAATACCGACCCTGACAAGGGTATCCCTGTTTTCGGTTTCTCTCGCGAAAAAATTGATTTTGCCATCGTTCTGAATAAAGACGGCGGCTATGTGGATACTGCAGATTTGCGGGACAAACAAGACAAGAAACCCCGCTCTCGAGAAATGAATGTCCCTCAGAGTCCAAAGCGAACTGTCGGCATTGCGCCCAACTTCATGTGGGACAACACCGGCTACGTACTGGGCGTGGACGGCAAGGAAAAGAAAGATGCCCTGCGTGGACGCAAGCAATTTGAGGCATTCCGGCAATTTCATCACGAATTGGGCGATGGCTTGAACGACGAGGCAATGCAGGCGTTGTTGAAATTTCTGGACTCTTGGGACGCTGCCAGGGCCGCTGCCTTGCGCTATTGGGACGATATGATCGGCAAGAACGTCGTCTTTAAATTCGACGGCGCGATGGAATATTTTCACGACCGTCCGGCTATACGGGAAGCCTGGGCCAGGCATCTGGCACAGCCGGAAAACGAGGGAAAAGGCATCTGCCTGGTCACAGGTGAGGAATCGGCGATAGCTCGGCTCCACCCTTCTATCAAAGGCGTACGCGATGCGCAATCGTCTGGCGCAGCCATTGTCTCATTCAATTTGGATGCTTTTTGCTCCTACGGCAAAGAGCAAAATTTCAATGCACCTGTGGGTGTCCCCGTCACATTTGCTTATACCACAGCTCTTAATTACCTTCTTCGTTATGATAGCAAACAGAGAGTCCAGATCGGCGATGCCACTACAGTGTTTTGGGCTGCACAAACGACTCCGGTCGAAGATTTTTTTGGGCAAATTTTAGATCCCCCTGGCGAAAGCGATGCTGAAATTGGACAAGCTGTCGCGCTCAAAGATTTTCTGGACGCGATCACTAAAGTCCACATGCCCAATGACATTGACGGCAGTGTACCTTTCTTTATCCTTGGCCTCGCTCCGAATGCTTCGCGTCTGTCTGTGCGCTTCTGGTACGCCTCGACCGTGGCGGATATTCTGGGCAAAATGAAAAAACACTTTGCTCACCTTCGCATCGAAAAACAGTTCGACAGTGAATTCGACTACCCGCCCCTCTGGCGATTGCTCAAGGAAACGGCTGTGCAGGGCGAAACCAAAAATATCTCCCCGCTTCTGGCTGGCGAAGTCATGCGTGCGATCCTAATCGGCGGGAACTACCCAGAAAGCCTGCTCTCTGCCGTCATCGGCAGAATCCGTGCCGGCAGTGAAATCAGCTACCTACGAGCCTATATCATCAAAGGCGTTTTGGTCAGAAACCATCAAAGGGAGATCACTATGACCCTCGACAAAAACAATACCAACATCGGCTATCTGTTAGGCCGCCTTTTTGCCGTTCTGGAAAAAACCCAGAGAGAAGCGGCAGATGTCGAATTGAAGGCTACCATCCGCGACCGGTTCTTTAGTTCTGCCTCCGCTACCCCTAGAGCCGTATTTCCGCTTCTTTTGCGGTTGGCACAGCATCATATTCAAAAAGCCGACGCAGGCTTTAGGGACAAACAAATCGAAGAAATTATGCAAGCCATTTGTGAATTCCCGGCTCATCTGTCCCTGAAGGATCAGGGCATGTTCACTATCGGCTACTACCACCAGCGCAACGATTTTTACAAAAAAAATGAATCCCCAAAGACTCAAGTAAGTAAAGAGGAATAACATGGCAATCATTCAAAACCGCTACGAGTTTGTTTATCTGTTCGATGTGACTAACGGCAATCCTAACGGCGACCCGGATGCCGGCAATATGCCGCGCATAGACCCAGAAACCAACCACGGCCTCGTGACCGACGTATGCCTCAAACGCAAGATACGCAACTATGTGATGTTCAAAAACGATAACAAACCGCCATATCGCATCTACATCCAAGAGAAGGCGATCCTCAATAAAACCCATGAAGAAGCCCAACAAGCAATCGGTGCTACTCCAGAACCCGCTGTGACTGGAGCTGACGAAAAAAAAGAGGCCAAAGGCAAGAAAAAAGAACGCAAAGGTTCTGGTGACGAGGTGGAAAAAGCGCGCGCGTGGATGTGCCAGAATTTCTTCGACGTCCGCACGTTTGGCGCGGTCATGTCCACCGGTGTCAACTGCGGCCAGGTAACAGGGCCGGTCCAGATCAACTTCGCCAGAAGCCTCGACCCAGTGACGCCTCTCGAAATCACCATCACTCGCATGGCCGTAACTACTGAAGAAAAGGCCGAAAGCCAGAAGGGCGACAATCGCGAGATGGGACGTAAACATATCATCCCCTACGGCCTCTACCGTGCCGAAGGTTATATCTCGGCCAAGCTCGCCGAGAAGACCGGCTTTGCTGACCAAGACCTGGCACTGTTGTGGGAGTCGCTTGCCAACATGCTTGATCACGACCACTCCGCCGCTCGTGGCAAGATGAGCGCACGCAAGCTCATTGTTTTCCGCCACGAATCGGCGCTTGGCAATGCTCCGGCTCACAAGCTATTCGATCTGGTCCAGATCGCACGAGTGGGAGACGAAGAAGCTCCCGCCCGCCAATTTGGCGATTACCAAGTGACCCTGAACGGCAAACAAGTAACGGCTAGCGACCACATTGTTTGCCCAGTGCCCGGTGTCACAATCGAAGTCAAGCTGTAAGTCAGCCATGTGTCGCGCCCTCACACGGGCGCGCGGGTTGAAACAAGCACGAATCGGCGCTTGGCAATGCTCCAGTTTGTGTCGCGCCCCACGCGGGCGCGCGGGTTGAAACATGCTTTACGACATCGCTTTCGAGGATGAGATGTCGTCGCGCCCTACGCGGACGCGCGGGGCGAAAACAAATCAACCATGCAGAAAGGCAGGACAGACATGCTTACAGAAATCCATATCAATAATTTCAAAAAGCTTGATGACGTAACTATCGAGTTGGGCAAAATCGTCGTGTTTATTGGCCCGAACAATTCCGGCAAAACTACGGCGTTACAAGCACTGGCACTGTGGGATATTGGTTTGCGCCGCTGGAATGAGAAACGGCAAGGCAAAACTTCGCCCGAAAAGCGTCCGGGTGTGACGATCAACCGACGCGACTTGATTGCTATTCCCATTCCCGCCGCCAACCTTTTGTGGCAAGACTTGCATGTGCGCAATGTGCAAAAGGTCAAAGACAAAACCCAGACCAAAAATATTCGCATTGATATTGTTGTTGATGGAGTAACCGAAGGGAAAAAATGGTCTTGTGGGCTTGAGTTCGATTATAGCAATGAAGAAGCTTTCTTCTGCCGCCCTTTACGTACCACAGAAGATAAACCACCCAAACGCATGCCTATTCCTGCCGAAGCGGAGGATGTACAAATCGCCTTTTTGCCACCGATGTCGGGACTGGCGGATCGAGAGTTTATTAAGCAGCCCGGAGAAATCGGCGTGCTGATCGGACAAGGACAAACCGCTCAAGTGCTTAGAAATTTGTGCTGGCAAATTTACCAAAAAGAAGAAGATCATAGCACATGGCAAACGGTAACCAAGTACATTCGCAACTTATTCGGCGTCGAACTATTGCCGCCGGAATATATCAAGGAACGCAGTGAAATAACTATGGCCTACAAAGAAGCAAAACCAAACACAGAGGCAAAGTTTGCCAGATTAGACATCTCTTCGTCTGGACGTGGCCTTCAGCAGACTTTATTACTATTGGCGCATCTTTATTCCAATCCAGGCACCGTATTTTTGCTCGATGAGCCGGACGCGCACCTGGAAGTACTTCGCCAGCGGCAAATTTATCAATTGCTTACAGAAGTTACAGCATGCCAAAACTCACAAATAATCGCTGCCAGCCATTCGGAAGTCGTACTGAATGAAGCTGCCGGCCGTGATTTGGTCGTTGCGTTTGTCGGCAAGCCTCACACCATCACCGGACGTGGCAGCCAAGTTTTCAAAGCACTTAGCGATCTGGGTTTTGAACAATATTACCAAGCCGAACAAATGGGCTGGGTACTCTACCTCGAAGGAGCAACAGATCTCGCCATTCTGCAAACGTTTGCTGCGACGTTGGAACATCGGGCAAAAGATTATCTCGAACGTCCATTTGTGCATTATATTTCCACAAACCTCCCGCAAAAAGCGCGTGACCACTTTTTTGGTTTGCGCGAAGCCAAAACCGACTTGGTGGGCTTGGCATTGTTTGACCGTTTGGATAGAGAGCTGCAACCCAATTCACCGCTAGCCGAGCTGATGTGGCAGCGGAAAGAAATCGAAAACTATTTATGTCTTGAATCTGTGCTGATTAGCTATGCTCGGTCAGGCCAACCTAACGATCTCTTTGGGGCTACTGAAGCAGATAGTCGCGAGAAAATAATGCGCGAGTCCATTACCGAGATTGCAACGGCACTGAAAACCCTCCACAAGCCGGAGCCATGGTCAGCCGACATCAAGGCCAGTGATGATTTTCTCGATCCCTTGTTCGACAAATATTTTGAAAAACTGAAGCTCCCGAATCTGATGCGTAAAACGGATTATCACAACCTTGCGCATTTCGTCACCAAAGACCAAATTGCTCCCGAAGTCGTTGAAAAACTGGATGTGATTGTCGCTGTAGCAGAGCGTGTTCAATGTCGCTGCTGACCGGATGAAACAAGCTAACAAAATACTATGACCAAGGATACTGCTATGTTCACAGACGACGATTTGCTGCCAATTTCAGCTTTACAGCACCTACTTTTTTGCGAACGCCAGTGCGCTCTCATCCACATCGAAGGGCACTGGCAAGAAAATGTACTCACCGTCGAGGGTGAGCAATTGCACGAAAAAGTACATTCCCAGGAAGGAGAAACCAGGAAAGAGGTACGCATCGCTTATAGCCTGCCGCTCTATAGCCGAAACCTCGGCCTCATCGGCAAAGCCGATGCCGTCGAATTCCAGCTAACGGATGGCGATACCGCTCAAGGCGTTCAATTCAAACACTTGCCCGGACTGCCAGCCGCCTTGAAAAAAGGCCACTGGCTTCCCTTTCCAATCGAATACAAGCGCGGCAAGCCCAAAATCGAACGGTGCGACGAAGTCCAGGTCTGCGCTCAAGCCATTTGCCTGGAAGAGATGCTGGGCGCTGCTGTGCCAGGCGGCGCACTGTTTTACGGCAAGACCCATCGCCGTCACGATGTCACTTTCGATGCCGCCCTGCGGGAAGAAACGAAATCGGCCGCTATACGCCTGCATGAATTGCTCTCATCGGGAATCACTCCGCGCGCCGAATACGCCAAAAGATGCGAACAATGCTCGCTGGCGGAAGTGTGCCTGCCCAGATTTACCAGTGGAAAGAAGTCAGCACGACAATATTTACATTCCCTGCTGAACCAGTAAGCATCGGAGCCAGCGATGAAAAAATTTCTCAATACACTCTACGTGACGACACAGGGTGCTTATCTTTGTAAAGAAGGCGAAACGATTGTGATCAAAGTAGAAAACGTGGAAACCCGCCGTCTTCCCATCCACACCATCGGTTCGATCATTTGCTTTGGCCAAATCTCCTGTAGCCCGTTCTTGATGGGATTTTGCGGCGAAAATAACGTTGGCCTGAGTTTCTTGACCGAACACGGCAAATTTTTGGCGCGAGTCGAGGGGGCGGTCTCCGGTAACGTCTTGCTCAGGCGCACACAATTTCGCAAAGCAGACGATCTTATTTTTTGCGGCGAACTTGCGCGGGCCTTCATCGCCGGCAAAATTACCAATTCTCGCAACGTGCTGATGCGGGCAATGCGTGACCACGGAGACAAGCCCGGCATGGAACAAATCGAGCCGATCGCCGCTCGCTTGAAAGCCAATTTGCAACTACTGAAAGATACCAGCGACTTAGATAAAATCCGTGGCATTGAGGGCGATTCAGCCAGCCTCTATTTTTCTGTTTTCGATCATTTGATCACAGCGCAAAAAGAGTCTTTCTATTTCCACGAACGCAACCGCCGTCCGCCCCAGGACAATATGAACGCCCTGCTTTCCTATCTTTACACGATTCTCATGCACGATGTGGCTTCAGCACTTGAATCTGTAGGTCTTGATCCTGCTGTCGGCTTTCTTCACCGCGACAGACCGGGCCGCCCTGGCCTTGCTCTTGATCTGATGGAAGAGTTTCGCCCGATTCTGGCCGATCGTCTGGCGCTTTCCCTCGTCAATCTGCAACAAGTACAACCCAAAGGATTCCGCCATGTCGAATCGGGTGCAGTGGTAATGGACGACGAAACCCGCAAGAAACTGCTGATCGCTTATCAGGAACGCAAACGAGAAGAAATCATGGTAACGTTTTTAGACGAGCATGCCCCTCTTGGTTTGCTGCCACATCTCCAGGCACTCATGTTGGCCAGATTTCTGCGCGGTGATCTCGACGGTTACCCGCCTTTTGTTTGGAAATAGGGCGCTGTCAGTGCAGACATCTCACCTATCTCGTAAAGATGGGAGAAAGGAGATCAACATGATGGTAGTTGTGTGCTATGACGTCAGCACCGAGACACCCGAAGGTCGCCGCCGTCTGAGCCATATCGCCAAAATATGCAAAAATTATGGCCAGCGAGTGCAAAAGTCAGTGTTTGAATGTACCGTGGAACCAGCTCAATGGACAGCGTTACGATACCAGCTTCTCAATGAAGCGAATCTAAAAGAAGATAACCTGCGATTTTATTTTCTCGGAGCCAATTGGCAGAAACGAATCGAATATCATGGGGCTAAAGTTTTCTTCGATTTTGAAGGCACTCTGATTGTGTGAAGTTGCTTGCGCGAACCATAAGCTCACATGAAATAGCCAGAACATTCGCGATTTTTTCAATTGATTGCTAACGAATCAATTGTGTATAATGTTAGCACCGCCAGTGGTCTTGTATTTGAATTTTACCTGGAGATCGCACAAATAGACACTGGCAGGCCGATAAAATCTATCTGAGCCGAAAGGCTGTCGCGCCCTCACACGGGCGCGCGGGTTGAAACTGCTGTAAATAATTGCATGGAAATTACTTGCGGCGTCGCGCCCTCACACGGGCGCGCGGGTTGAAACTGGGGTTGAGCTGCTGGAGCTGGACACCACAGAGCGTCGCGCCCTCACACGGGCGCGCGGGTTGAAACTGGTGTAAGTCATTGTAGGTTAAGTGTTTACGTCGCGCCCTCACACGGGCGCGCGGGTTGAAACTCGACACTCTTACTTCGCAAGGCTACGAGGCCGAGTCGCGCCCTCACACGGGCGCGCGGGTTGAAACCCAATTTTTCAGCGGCTTGCGCTCCTGGACCTTTCAGTCGCGCCCTCACACGGGCGCGCGGGTTGAAACTTAAGGTTAGGTTTTTGCCCGCGAGGGCAAAGGAGGTCGCGCCCTCACACGGGCGCGCGGGTTGAAACAACATCGCATCCCCACCGTTTTCCCAATTCTTCTCGTCGCGCCCTCACACGGGCGCGCGGGTTGAAACCCAGCTCTTCTCCGGCAAAAACTAGCCGATACGAGTCGCGCCCTCACACGGGCGCGCGGGTTGAAACATCCTTCATTTTTTTCTCCTTGCCCGCTCGTGGGGTCGCGCCCTCACACGGGCGCGCGGGTTGAAACTGATGCCCAGAGTGAACGTGAAATCAACATGGACGTCGCGCCCTCACACGGGCGCGCGGGTTGAAACCCTGCAACATGAAACTCAGCGCTTGCGAGAAGGAAGTCGCGCCCTCACACGGGCGCGCGGGTTGAAACATCCTTAATGCCGATGTTGTATTGACGGTCATTGGTCGCGCCCTCACACGGGCGCGCGGGTTGAAACCATGCTGTTACGACCTTTCGTGGCTCATCACCAGAGTCGCGCCCTCACACGGGCGCGCGGGTTGAAACCGCTCTACTCCGGCATTATAACCGGCCCACAAATCGTCGCGCCCTCACACGGGCGCGCGGGTTGAAACATGTGTGAGCAGACAGCTTGCAATATTTCGCGTGTCGTCGCGCCCTCACACGGGCGCGCGGGTTGAAACATTTGTTAGCCCTGACGCCATAAGATTTTCAAGCGTCGCGCCCTCACACGGGCGCGCGGGTTGAAACGCCCGTACCACATCCATAAGAAAATGCCAACGTCGTCGCGCCCTCACACGGGCGCGCGGGTTGAAACTCTATCTCAATTTGCCCTATACTTACCTTGCCAAGTCGCGCCCTCACACGGGCGCGCGGGTTGAAACTGCTTCCTGAGCTTAGTCGGCTTTAAAAGCCGACCGATAGATTTGGTGGGCGCGCGAGGGCAGTTGAGGTAAAAAAGGACATCCGAGAGATGGGATGAAGGCAAA
>JAGVGO010000167.1 GCA_020057085.1 Planctomycetota bacterium
CGGGATTTCTACACACGCATCAACCAACTGTCAACCGTGAGCGAACAATAAAACTGCCACGAAACTTGTGGGTACAAAACAGCCCCTGGCGGGAGAGGTAAGTTATCATTTTGTATTGCAATCGGTTAATAAAAAAATATCCCCTTGCCAGCCCGCCAGGGGAGAGGTTATACTCTACCCATAATTTTTCTATCCCCCGAAGTATTGGATACGCCCAGTAGACGACCAGTACACAAATTCTATTTTTTTCTATAAAGTTCTATATTTTTAGGAACGGCAGACTCTTTGTCGCCGAGCCGTTCCACCAGCACCTCCTGGCCGCGCGTGAAAAAGTGGCGCTCTTGTATGTCGTACCACACCACCGGGCTGTAAAGGCGAAATTCGCGGGTTGACAGTTCCACTGCCCGGCGGCTGGTGAGCGAGGCAATGCCGCTTGTCGCACGCCAATAAAGTTGATCGGCACGGGCGACGTTATCCGACGCCGTGAGACGTACCTGCTCGTGGGCAATGAGCGATTCGATCTCTTGCTCCCGCAAGTTCACCTGCAAGAGTTCGCAGTCGAGATTTCCCTGCGCCATGTTCGCCTGCACCGTTTTGTGGAAGAGAATTTGCTTGCTAGCATCCAGGAAATGAACCTGCCCCTGGCAGCGGATACGCAGAGGATTGGCCGTTTCTTCTTTGTTTTTGCCGACGCTGGACGCTGGTTTCTCGTTTTTGCGCATGAGGTCGAGCTCGCCAGTGAGTTTGCTCTGCGCCGACTTGAGGTTGGGCAAGACCACTTCGGCCGGGCCTTCGCACACCGCTTTTTTCTCGTTTTCGTAAAAGGTGAATTGGGCGCTGGTCATAGAGTTGTCGCCGTAATGGATCACCGCCGGCTTGCCGACCAGCGTCAGTTTCTGCGCGCGGTAAACGAGCCAGTCGCCCGTCGCTTCCTGTTTTTGTGCGGCATCGGCGGGATTGAGTTTGATGATGTGGACGCCGCCGGCGGCGCTGAAAAAGTCCAGAGTCTTCTGTTGTTGCGAGAAGCGGGCACGCAGCGCCTCCGTGTCGAGCTGGTAGCGTGCGGGCGGTTTCTCTTTGCCCGTTTTTTTGCCGGCGTTCGCGGCCGGTTGCGTCTTGCGTAAGTTTTGCCCCTCGTCGGCAGTGAATGTCAACCGTGCCTTGCCCACCGCCGTGGCTTTGCCGCTGTTTCTCCAGTAATTGATTTCGCTGGCAACGAGCGTGTGCTTTTGCGCGCCCTTTTCGTCGTTTTGCCACACCCGTGCAGGCTGCCCGATAAGCTCCAGGCGGCCTTCCTTTTTGTAAAAATAGAGATTATCGCCGTTACCGGCCATTTCCTTGCTTGACATGGTGACAGGGCGGCCCACGGCATGAAAGATTTCGCTCTTGCTGTCGAAACAGAAGCGGTCGCCGCGCAGTTGCCCCTGTTCGTTTTGTGTCCATGCCTTGCCCGCCAGAGTCACGGTCTTGTCCGTGCCCGTTTGTGCAAACAAGAGCCTGTCGCCGCCGCCCTCGCCTTCCGGCAAAGAGAAGTTCACATCGCCGGACGCATCCAACTGGCTGACCTCCAGGCGTTGCTTGGTCGCCGCATCTTTCTGTTCGTGCAACACGCCGGATGCGCCGTGCGCCGTCAGTTGCAGCCGCCGGCAGCGCACATGGCCTACGCGCTCATCGCTGCCTGCCCGGTAACGCACCACAGTCACCTCCTTGTCGGCAAAATAGCGCAACAAGTTGTCGCCTCGTTCTTGTTCTTCACTCAGCAAACGCATGGGTTCCTGGGCGCTTACGACCATGTCTTCAACATGCGGGGCGGCCTCTTTTTTCGCGCGTGTGGTGGCGTTTGTTTTGACTTCGTCCATCAGCCCCAAAGTGTCGAAAGGATTTTGCGCCTCCCCCCATGCCAGTTCTTTGAGCTTGAGGCGCGGCTCACCACTCAACAAAGTTTCGGAAGTGGTGGCATTGAGGCGTCGCCACAACAGTGTCTTGCCTGTGGCCTCCACTTTGTCGTGATTGATTTTTACTGCGGCAGCGGCCTTGAACCACGTCGGTTCGCGGCGATCTTCGTGGCCGGCGGGCGAAGCCAGAATCAGGCGTGCCCGTTTATCACAGGTGAGACGCAGGAAAGGAATTTTGTGCGAACTT
Organism: Planctomycetota bacterium; assembly: GCA_020057085.1. Classification (GTDB taxonomy): domain Bacteria; phylum Planctomycetota; class Uabimicrobiia; order Uabimicrobiales; family JABWCH01; genus JAGVGO01. Next base: position 2,143 of record JAGVGO010000167.1, read on the forward strand.
TGCGCCAGATCCACCCGACCCCAGAAATCGAATATTTCGCGTGCGTTTTGCGATGTTTGGTCCATTTCGCGGCGCCACACCAGACGCTCGCTCGCCGTCACATCGAGCGTCTTGAGCGATATCTTGCGCTGGCTTTTGATGAGACGAGCGTGACTTTCGGCGTCAAGGATGGTAAAACTGTGGATGTCGCCGATGTGAATACGGGCGTTCCCGCGCATCACAGCCTCACTGACGTTTTTCTTGTTTTCCAGTACCAGAGTGTCGCTGTTTGCCGTATTCGCTCCATCTACCAGGCAGACATTGCCATGTGCCTCGATTTTGCTGATTTCCCAGGCATCTTTGTCGGCATTGTCGGCTACTTTGTCCTTGCGCCGCAGCCAGAACCGAATGTGGTCACAGGTGAGGCGCGCCTCACTGCCTGCCATCTCGACAGACTCATCTTGTGTCACCTCGATTGTTTCTGCGGTACGAAAACGGCTCACTTCGGTGCGCCCCTTGCTGCGCGAAGTGAGGCGGTCGGCTGCCAGGGTGCGGTTTCTTTTCTGCCATAGAGCGGAAAACGCAGTGACCACTACATTTTTGTGCAGCACCAGGTGCTCCTGCCGCACATCGCCGTCGAAGCCTTCACCTTGCAACAGCAGCACGTCCTTGTGCTCCAGATGTACTACCTTGCTGCTCTTCATGGTACGGTGCAACAAATGTATCTCCAGGTCTTGTGCCGTGAGCGTAGACATCACTTTGCCTTCGGTGGTATAGTTCGCCACGCGGTCAAAACCTTTCATCAGCACCTCGCGGTTGAAGCGGAGCAGATCGAAGCGCGGCTTGCCACGGTGAAGAATACCTTCCTCGGCGGTCACTTCAAGGAGTGAAGGGGATGGCACATCATGCATGCTCTTTTGCGGGTAATAGACAAAGCGCGGCCTTTTGAGAGCAAGCTCGTCACGGCTCCACGGCGCGATTTCGGCGCAGTGTATTTCAAACTCCTTGTCGCGTGTATCGGGTACATAATTGACGTAATGGCCTTGTTCTACCTTGTGTTCCTGGTAGAGTTCCATTCTTTGCTGACCCAACAACAGGCGCGTCACCGGTTTTTCGTCGCCGGCCGTCGCAACCGTAAGCGGCGATTTCTGGCGATCGGACCAGATGCCGCCCGCGCACAGGTAAAGGAGGGCAAAAGAACAGGCAAAAGAGATGGCAAAAATTTTTACAGGATGGTGCATAGTGGTAAACTTTTTTCTTGCAATTCACTGGCGATTCTGTTATGATGGCTGCCAATTGCGGGTGTAGCTCAGCGGTAGAGCTCCAGCTTCCCAAGCTGGCTGTCGAGGGTTCGAATCCCTTCACCCGCTCCACATCAGGGGATGGATAAAGCCATTTATCTATCCTTTTTTTTTGGTTACTTTAATTATACCTAATTTCTCTCGCTTCCACCAACAGTTTTCGGGTATGCGGGTATGCCCATGAAATGCATCCGTCTTTGCATTGACCGGCCAGTATTTTATCGCCTGCTCCAGAATGTTCGTGGGGTTTTTGGTTTATACTGGCTGCGGTTTACCATGCGTTGGCGCCGATAAAATTATTGACAATTCGCCGCCGGCATAGTACTATATAGACAGTGCTTTTCCAAGGATCTGTAAATGAGAAAGCGCTCATGCAAAGAGCAAAGCCAGAGAAAGGTATTCCTCCAGGTAACAATAATGGCAAACGAACCTACCCCTGAAGAGCGACTGTTTTGCAAACTTGCAATCAAATACGGCGTTCTCACGCGAGTACAAATCAAGGAATGTCTTAAGCACAAAAAACTGGAGAACTCGGCCAAACCATTGGCTGTGTTCCTGATCGAGAAAGGTTATCTGGACGACCAGAAGCTCGAGACAATCCTCAGTATCCACGAACGCAATATTCAGGCTTTTCTGGAACGTGGCTACCAATACAAAACCAACCACGATTTTGAAAAAGCCGTGCAGGATTTCACTACGGTACTCAAGAACAATCCTTTCCATGTCGAAGCGCTGCTACATCGAGGCAATGCCTATATCGGTCTCCATCAATACGATAAAGCCATGAGCGATTTTAGCAAAGTGCTGGAAATCGAGCCCAACCATGTCGTAGCCTATACCAATCGCGGCCTTGCTTATAACAATCTGGGTCAGGTGGATTATGCCATCCAGGATTTTACCAGAGCGCTCGAATTGGATCCGCAGGATGCAAAACCATTTTATTGCCGCGGCGTGGCATACCACTTCAAAAAGCAATATCAGCTTGCTTTGCATGACTACAGCAAAGCCATCGAGCTGGATGATAACCTGGCAGACGCTTACAACAATCGTGGCGTCATCTATACCTTGTTCAAACAGTATGATGCGGCCGTCTCCGACTGGGAAACGGCATTGTGCCTTGATCCACAGTTCACTTCCGTGCGCTTGAACCTGCAAGCCTTATTGCGACGCCGTGAAGTTTTGGCTAAGCAAGTGGCTGCCAAAAATGAAGGGGAAGGTTCTGCTGCCGGCCAAAACAAAGAAAAAGATGATTGATTGGCAATGTACATGAAACGTATATATTCTTATTCTGATGCCAAAAAATTTCCCTGGCTACAACGCATGTCTGCGGAATTTTTGGATAGAGATGCGGTGAAAATAGTCCGGCGTTTGCGCCAGTGCAGGCACGCGGCCTATTTTGTTGGAGGGTGCATCCGGGACCTGTTGCTTGGTCGTCGGCCTAAAGATTTTGACATCGTCACAGCTGCGCGGCCACAGGAAATTCGCCGCATCTTTCGTAACAGCCGCATCATTGGCAGAAGATTTCTGCTGGTACATGTGGTATTCGGCGAGAAGATCGTCGAGGTAGCTACTTTCCGCCGTGCTCCATCGCATGAGGAAAAAAATTTGCCGGTAAAACAAGACAATTTTTTTGGCACTGATGAAGAAGATGTGTTGCGCCGCGATTTTACCATCAATGCGTTGTTCTATGATCCTTACGAAGAACAGATTATTGATTATGTCGGCGGTATCGAAGATCTGCGGGCAGGCAAGATACGCATTATTGGCGATGCGGCGGTGCGTTTTCAGGAAGACCCGATCCGCATCTTACGTGCCTTGAAACTTTCAGCACAACTGGGCTTTACCATGGTACCCGAGGTCAAAGAAGCCATTCCGCAAAACTGTGCGCGGCTGGCTCAGGCATCGTCCGAAAGGATCGTGCTGGAGGTTATAAAAATATTACAGAGCGGGGCAGCATTTGCCTGTCTGCAACAAATGGCGGAATACCAGGTACTCCCTGTTATCATGCCACACGTCGCCCGCATATGGAACGATGCGTCAAATCCCTGTCAACAGCTTTTGTGCCGATGTCTGCAGCAACTGGACAAAATTCCGGCGCAGACCAGGAGTCAGCTCAACGACGCTACGCTGTTTGCCGTATTGTGTCTACCTCTCGTATTTTACAATCTGCAAAAGCCGTTGCAAACTCTCGAAGAAAATTTTTGTCTAAAGCAACTGGCAGAGTTTGCAGAGAGTCTCCACTTGTGCAACGGACTGATTGTCACCATCAGCCGCATCATCTCCTTGCAATTGTATCTGGAAAGAGCGATGCGCAACGGCAACTGCGGCAGCAGGCCAAAGCTCATGCGCAAAAATTATTTCCGCCAGGCACTCGATTTTTTGTACCTCCGCACTTACCAGGACACAGCTACCGAGGGAATCTATCAGTTCTGGCACGAGCGATTGCCCAAGCAGGGAAGGACAGCTATGAAATCACGGTGAGTTTGGCGGCCCGGCATATTTCGGTTTGCGGCGCTGTCCATGGAAAAACGACCTGAGCAGCGCACGTGACTCTTCACCGCACACACCTTCGATGACCTCCAGACGGTGGTTAAGACGCGGATCTTGCGCGATGTTCCAAAGACTGCCGCAGGCACCGCTTTTGGCGTCACGGATAGCGAACACCAGCGTGGCCACACGCGCCAGCACCATCGCCCCGGCGCACATAGCACAAGGTTCCAGAGTGACATAGAGCGTAGTGTCTTGCAACCGCCAGTGTCGTAGTGACACAGCCGCTTCGCGGATAGCAAACATCTCGGCATGGGCGGTCGGCTCCTGCCGCTGTTCGCGTTGATTGAACCCTCTGGCTATCACCTCGTTCCGGTAGACGATGACCGCCCCTACCGGCACCTCTTCAATAGACATAGCTTTTCTCGCCTCGGCCAACGCCATCTCCATAAACCGCACATGTACGGCAGTGTTTTTGCCGTCATCCGTCTTATCAGAGCTGAAATTCATAGAAAACACTTTTTTTCTGTGTCTCCTGACAACAAAAAAAACCGATTACGTATAATAGCCGTACACCCGTAATGGCAAAATGCCTATTCATGTTACAGGTAACGTCGCCAGTTGTCAACCAAAAGTTGAACTGGTAGGTATTTTTTTAAGGTGTTGACATATACCAGCCAGAGTGGGAAAATGGCAAAAACCCTGGTAATTATCGGCAAGACGTTGGGTGGCTGGAAAAAACGAAATGGAACACCCTCAATTGTCTCAAGGCATCAAAGAAGGAGAATCGGATGCTTAGATATTTCACAGACAGCATAGTGATGTATCCCCTGGTGATTTGTTCTTTACTTATCTGGACCATCATCATCGAAAGGTTTTGGACCCTGTTTGAGTTTCGATCTTGCTATACCAGATGTAGCAAAAAAGCCACAACTCTTGTCATGGAATCAAAATTTGATGAGGCCAGGCACCTTTTTGACAATACCGATATTTTTATTGCCGGACCTTTTCAAACGCTAATAGTCACTTACAAAAACAAGCCATTGTGCGATGAAAAACTGGGCGTACGTTTAGGTGAAACATTGGCGGGATTGAAAAAATCACTGTGGATTCTGGCCACCGTCGCGTCTGTCTCTCCTTTCATAGGGTTGTTTGGCACAGTAATAGGCATCATAAATGCTTTCGATGCTATGGCCAAAACAGGCAAGGGCGGTTTTTCCGTTGTCGCTGCGGGACTTTCCGAGGCACTAATTTCAACGGCTGCCGGCATTCTAGTAGCGGTTGTAGCTTTGATCTTTTATAACTATTTTTTGGTCAGAGCCAATCACATCTACCAGCATTTCAAACAAAGTCTTGAAGATTTGCAAGATGCTCTTAACAAACAGGCGGTAATCGCCAAAGCTGCAAAGACGTAAAAAGAGAAAGAGGTGACGTATGAGTGTCAGCGTGAAAAGTGAAGAAAGTCAGCCGATTGCGGAAATCAACATGACCCCTTTGATAGACATTATGCTCGTTTTGTTGATTATTTTTATGATTACCTCATCTATCAGCCTGGAATCAGGGGTAAACGAAGTCACTTCTTCTGCCAACTCAGGTAAGACCAAAACTCCTGCGGGCAGCCCGATCAAGGTATCTCTGGACCGGATGGGCGATTTGTTTGTAGATGGAAAAAAGACTGATGTTGCCAATCTCAAAACTGTTATTCAGCAAGCCTTGCAAGAGGGTCGTAACTCTTCCGTCATTCTTGAAGGAGACAGGCAAGCGACACTTGGCCGGGCAGTACAGATCATGAAAATAGCAAAAGAAGCGGGAGCAGCGAAGTTTGCCATAGCCGCAAGAGAAGATAAAGAGTAAGGCAGCCTTATCAGCGACCTGAACCAACTGACCCAGGTGCAACAACTTCTCAAACAGGCCAAATATCTGCCTGAATTTCAGACGCGGTTGGCAAAATTGCAGCAATGATCCGGCCATTTTTTTGCCGAAAAAAATACAAAAATTACGAGAAACAATTTGACAACCGCCAAGCTGTGTGCTACACTGATCCTGTTCTCTGGCAATCAGGCATCCTCCCTACTTGTAAGTCTGAATACATGGGCTGGGCAAGAAGAAGACGGATGTACCTGTCGTATCTTTTTCATGGAATGCTGTTGTTGCAGTTGACGCAGCATGCAAGTGAAAACGATATACACCAGCGAGTGTACACAGACGGATTGTCAATGCGATTTGAAAATTTGCAATTTTTTCTCGCAAATTCTTGTACAGCAAGATGTTATAGCGAAAACTCACATCTGTTGGGGTTGTAAATTTTTGATAGGCATATTAACACGTTCTATAACAAGAGGTTACAAAGAATCGCACTCATCTGAGCTTTGAAACACCGACATAACCGACCGCAGTTTTTACAAGTGTCACTTTGTCTCACCTTGAATCGCACTCATCTGAGCTTTGAAACATCTTCTTCTGCTTTGCAGGCAGAGATAATATTGATGCCTGTGTAAAGAGTCGAATTTTTCCCTGCCGCGAATGCGGCACAGTTATAAAGCCTGGCACTTTAGTGCTGTTTTGTACCCACATCTTTGACTCACAGTTTTCATGCGATAACATATTATTA
>JAGVGO010000098.1 GCA_020057085.1 Planctomycetota bacterium
AGAGTTAGCGACGGACGAACCGGAAAAACAGAAAACTTCTCAGCCCGGCTTGTTCTCATGGCTTTTTAGCCGGGAAGAGTTAGCGACGGACGAACCGGAGACAAAAAAACTCTCGTTAGGAAGTAATTATGGAACATACTAAACACATCTGGCGTGCGGTGCTGATCATTCTGCTGGTGCCTATATCCTATGTCGTCATACACCACATCGCCGTGCCTGAATCTTTTGGGGTTTATGGGCATTATCGCGCCGACAGCGTAAAAGAATTTATGGATACACCAGTAATTCATGGAGACAGGGAATCATGCCAGAGTTGCCATGAAAAACAGAATAAAGAATTGCTTGCCAACAAAGCAAAAGGCAAGCATGCTACAGTTCCTTGCGAGAACTGCCATGATGCGGTCAGTTTTCACGTAAAGCCGGACAGCAAAACAGGGGAACTGGTGAAGATCGAAAAAATGGTCATCGTCCGTTCTTACCGCCTGTGCGCCTATTGTCACGAGTACCTGGAGGCAAGGCCCAATGCCTTTCCTCAGGTCAAATGTAAAGAGCATGTAATAAGCCAGGACGCAGAATTTTCCGAGGAAGTGTGCGTTAAATGCCACGACCCTCACAATCCTTCCCTGAAGGAAGAGGGCAAAAAAGATGAGGGCAAAAAAGATGCAAAATAGAGAAACTGAGATGTCACGGCGGTCTTTTCTGGGCAAAACAGGCGGACTCGCCGTTCTTGTAGTCGCCGGAGGCGTCACCACGGTTTTTGCCGACAGCAAACAGTCTGAGCAAATCAAAAAGAATCCTCAAGCATATGATTGGTCTCAGCACGATTACGTGTATCTGGTAGACACGGACAAGTGCATAGGGTGTGGCTCCTGTGTTCGTGCCTGCCAAAAAGAAAACCATGTGCCGCCGCATCGCTTTCGCACCTGGGTGGAACGATATGTGGTTTCGCATGACGGCCACACGCATATAGATTCTCCCGATGGCGCCAGAAACGGTTTCCCGCCCGTTGTCAGCGACTACAACGTGGCCAAGGCATTTTTCGTACCCAAGCTCTGCAACCATTGCACCCATACACCGTGCGTCCAGGTGTGCCCGGTAGGCGCTTCCTACCGAACCAAAGACGGGCTGATCCTGGTGGATGAGAAACGATGCATAGGATGCGGCTATTGCGTGCAGGCCTGTCCTTACGGCAGCCGTTTTATCCATCCTGAACTCCATGTGGCGAGCAAATGCACCCTCTGCTATCACCGCATTACCAAGGGCATGTTGCCTGCCTGTGTTCAGTCTTGTCCGGTGCAAGCCCGCATGCTGGGAGATCGCAAAAAGAACGGCGACAAAGTGGCGGAAATCATTGCCACGAGCAAAGTCGTGCGGGTGTTGAAGCCTGAATTGTTGACAGAGCCCAATTGTTACTACAAGAACTTGAGCAAGGAGGTATACTAATGTCGCCGGAAATAATCGGATATTCGTTTCCTAACGATATTCATGTCACCTGGAGCCTGATGATCGCGATGTACCCCTACTTGACCGGTTTGGTTGCGGGTGCCTTTATGGTGTCCGCCTTGTATCATGTGTTTGGCATCACTGCCCTCAAGCCGGTGAGTCGTTTGTCACTGGTTACATCGTTTGGCTTCCTGCTGTTTGCCACAGTACCTTTGCTCGTCCATCTGGGCCATCCGGAGCGTTCCCTCAACATCGTGTTTACGCCGAATTTTTCTTCGGCTATGGCTGGGTTTGGCTTTATCTACACTGCCTATTTCATTCTGGTACTCTTCGAAATCTGGCTGATTTACCGCAAAGACATTATTTTACTGGCCCGCCGCAGCCGTGGCATCAAGCGTGCCTTTTATGCCTGTCTGGCGTTGGGCGTTTATGACATTTCTGAGCCGGCGCTTGCCGTAGACCACAAAACGGTTACCATACTGGCTGCCATCGGCATACCGTTGGCCTGTTTTCTGCACGGTTATGTCGGGTTCATTTTTGGGGCTATCAAAGCCAACGCGTGGTGGTCAACGCCTCTCATGCCCATCGTATTCCTGTTCTCAGCCATTGTCTCCGGCATTGCCCTGCTCATTCTCTTGTATCTGGTGCTGATGAAATTCGCCAACAAACCTATCGAGCCGGAGTGCGTCCAAGCCCTTTGCCAGTGGGAATGGCTGTTCATCATTGTCACCGTCACGCTGGAACTTTTGGAAATCATCACTCTGGCTTATGAGCGAAGTGAAGCATGGATGGTCATTGCCCCGTTGTTGAGCAACCAGCTCGCCTTCTCGTTTATCGGCATACAGATTGTCTTCGGTTCGCTGATTCCTATCATTTTGTTGGGCATAGTTGTCCTGCTGCGGTCATTGTTGACCAATCCGTTGCGCAATACCATTGCCTTTATCGCCGCTTTGCTGCTGATGATGCAGGTTTTTACCATGCGTTGGAATATCGTCATCGGCGGGCAAATTTTTTCCAAGAGTATGCGTGGTTTCAGGGAAAACTATAGCCCGGGACTTTTTGAAAAAGAAGGGATTTTAGTGGCTCTCCTCATCTTCCTGCTTCCTTTTGTTGCGATCGCAGTGTTTCAGAAGCTATTCCCCAACCTGGAACCTTCGAGCGACCATGCGCAAAAGGTAGAGGCACACTAGAGCGCCAACTACCCCACGAGAGGCTTGAGGGTAGCCTTAGACTGCTCGTTACCAGCCTGAGCCGTACTCTGCTTGGCGGAGTACGGCTCGGACTACGTTAGGAGCGAATGCGACTCAGTTTTTCACGGGAACTATTGATTTCTATTGCAAATAAGGAGTCGGCTTGTTGCCGCATATTTTCTATGAACCGACAAGACCAAGTCATCACTCTCATAGTGATTTTGCTGGTGATCACTTTCACCTGCCTCTCTTTTTTTCTTTTCCCCAATATCGGCAACACTGCCGAGGAGAAGACAATAATACTACCTAAATTGCACAAAGCCGCGGAAGAGAATATCGCCGTGCCGCCCCCGCCTTTTTCGGAAGACATTTTCCCCTGTTCCGATTGCCACGGTGGCAGAGCGACGAACCCCCAGCGCCGCAAACTGGACGAGCCTCATGACAATATCGTGTTCGAACATGACGCACAACACCGCTGGTGTCTGGACTGTCACAATGCCACAGACAGGGACAAGCTGCACTTGGCCAACGGCACGCTGGTTGATTTTAAAGAGTCGTACATTCTGTGCGGCCAGTGCCACGGCGACAAGCTGCGGGATTGGAAAGTGGGCGTACACGGCAAAAGGATGGGTTCCTGGAACGGCAAAAAGACCTATCTGCTCTGCGTCCATTGTCACAACCCACACTCGCCGCGTTTCAAGCCTTTGCAGCCGCTGCCCCCCCCTGTGCATCTTAACAAACCCAAAATATTGAGCCACTAGATAACGGAGAACACAATGGAACAGAACCATTCGCAGACAGACAGCGGGCAGTGCCCTGTCAGCAGAAGACATTTCCTCAAAGGCGCCGCCGGGGTAATTTCCGCGCTGGCCCTTGGCGCCTGTGATGCCAAGAAATTAGAAGAATTGATGCAAAAGCATTTCCATGAAATGAGCAAAGAAGAACTGGCCAGGGCCATCGCCAGACTGGAAAGCGAGTACGCTGAGAAATACAAAACGGCCATCAAGGTAGACGCTACCGGTCCCATGGAACATACGCTTTTCGGCTACGCTCTCGACCTTTCCCGCTGCATTGGCTGCCGCCGCTGTGTCTACGCCTGCGTCAAAGAAAACAACCTGCCCAGGGAGCCGCAGATTCACTGGATTCGGGTGCTGGAGTTGGACAAAGAAAAGGGCGTTGACCTGGCGCACGCCAATTCGTACTACGACGCCGAAACCGTGCCGCGCGAGGGACATTTCTACATGCCGGTAGCCTGCCAGCATTGCAAACACCCACCATGCGTAAAAAGCTGCCCGGTGAGCGCTACCTGGAAGGAACCCGACGGCATCGTGGTGATTGACTCCAACTGGTGTATCGGTTGTCGCTGCTGCATGGCAGCCTGTCCCTACGGGGCGCGCCATTTCAACTGGGCCGATCCGCAAATACCGCCCAACGAGATCAACACCAACACCCACTACTTGGGTAACCGTCCCCGCTACAAGGGGATCGTGGAAAAATGCAGCTACTGCATCCAGAGAACCCGCCAAGGGCTTTATCCGGCTTGCGTCGAAATATGCCCGGTGGGTGCCCGTAAATTCGGTAATCTGCTGGACCCCGAAAGCGAGATCCGCTATGCCATGGAAACCAAGCGCGTTTTTATCTTAAAAGAAGAACTCAACACCCAGCCCTCGTTTTTCTATTTCTACAGTCTGTAAAGGTCAATAAACCATGCACAACAGCAAACTTGTCAAATTTTTGCGCGGCTGTTTTCATCTGGTCATCAAAGGGAACGCAGCCTACTATGCCTGGATGGGTTTTTTGCTGCTGCTCATTATCATAGGGGTCGGCGCTTATGTTCGGCAAATGCAGTACGGGCTCATCACTACCAACATGAGAGATTCCGTGTCGTGGGCTTTCTACATCGGCAACTTCACCTTCCTGGTGGGCGTGGCGGCTGCCGCCGTCGTGCTTGTAATCCCTGCCTATATTTATCACTGGAAACCGATTAAGGAAATCGTCATCCTGGGAGAGCTTTTGGCGATCAGCAGCATTATCATGTGCCTGTTGTTTGTGACCGTTGACATCGGCAGACCCGAGCGCGTCTGGCACATGCTGCCATTCATAGGCAAGCTGCATTTTCCCAGCTCGCTGCTGGCTTGGGACTTTATCGTGCTCAACTTGTACTTGGTGCTGAACGTCGTCATTGTCGCCTATATTCTCTACAAATCCTTTTCCAACGAGGAACACAACAAAAAATTCATTATACCTCTCGTCTTTTTTGCCATTCCAATGGCCGTGAGCATCCACACCGTGACAGCTTTTCTTTACAACGGCCTCTCCGCCAGGCCGTTTTGGAACTCCGCCATCCTGGCGCCCAAATTCCTCTGTTCTGCTTTCTGCTCTGGCCCCGCCATTTTGTTGATCCTGCTGCAAATCCTGCGCAAGACCAGCAACCTGGAAATCAAGGATGAGGGCATCTGGAAGATAGCCGAGCTCATGGCTTACGCCGCGTTCATCAACCTGTTCCTGTTTGGTGCCGAGGTGTTCAAAGAGTACTATTCCGGCACCCATCATCTGCTCTATCACCAATACATGTTCTGGGGCATCGGAGAACACAAGGCTATCGTGCCTTTTGCCTGGCTGTCGCTTTTCTGCAACATCACAGCCTTTCTCTTGTTCATGATCCCGGCTACCCGCAAAAATTTCTATACCCTGAACATCGGCTGCCTGTTGATTTATTCGGGCGTCTACATCGAAAAAGGCATGACGCTGATTATCCCCGGCTTCACGCCGGACACTCTGGGCGAAATCTACGAATACACGCCCAGCCTGAATGAAGTATTGATTGCCGCCGGTATCTTTTCCGTGGGATTTTTGGTCTATACTCTCATGGTCAAGATTGCCATACCTATCATCATGGGCAAGTTCCATGTAGATCAACCGGTAGTTTCAAGCAGGACGCATGTCTAGGAAGCCAAATCTTATGTTTCTATCCAGTGAAAATCTGACACGCTCATTCTGCATGGGCGAACAGACCATTGTCGCCGTAGACCACATCAACCTCGAAGTGGAGGCAGGGGAATATATCGCCTTCATGGGACCGTCGGGTGCAGGCAAAAGCACACTCCTCTACCTGCTCGGCGGACTGGACCGTCCGTCGCAGGGAAAAATCTGCGTCGCTGGCAAAGAGATCACCAAACTCTCGGAACGAGAACTGGCTCGCTATCGCAACCAGAATGTCGCGTTTATCTTCCAGGATTTCAACCTGCAAGACCACCTGAATGTATTGGAAAACATCGTCCTACCGCTCAAGTTTCGCGAAGTGGCTAAAAGAGAGCGGGAGAAGATTGCCATGTCGCTCATCGAACGCCTAGGACTGAGCCAGCGTCTTCGCCATAAACCGTCCGAATTGTCGGGTGGCGAAAGACAGCGAGTGGCGGTGGCGCGTGCCTTGTGCGGAAGTCCGCAACTCCTTCTTGCCGATGAACCGACCGGTAACCTCGATTCCAAGACCGGTGCCGAGATCGTCTCGCTCCTGAGCGATCTCAACAAAAACGGCATCACCATCCTGGTGGTAACGCACAACCACAGCGTGGCCCAGACGGCGCAAAAAATTTACACCATCCAGGACGGCAAGATCGTGCACTGCCAGTTACTATCAGCCGCTTCAGGCGGAAAGGCTTAGGTTTACTATGTTGTGGCAAGATATTTTCACGGACGCGGCACACAATCTGCTACGCAAGAAACTGCGCACCTTCCTCACCACCGCCGGTGTGGCCATCGGCATCTTCACCGTCTTTCTCACTCTGGCGCTGGCTGTCGGCATCAAGAATTTTCTCACCTATCAGATGCGTACCTATGGCAACACCAAGGTGCTGCAGGTCCACCTCAAGGGTGGTTTTAGCCCTGAGCGGATGCTCCACTCACGCATGGGTGGGCTTGGCCAGACACCGAAACCTCTCAAGGATGAGTCTACCCGCTTCGAGATGAAGATGCTCGACGAGGAAAAATTACAGCAAATCCGTAGCCTCGAAGGTGTCAAGAGCGTCGGGCCGATGGTATTTGCCATTCTCAACTCGATTCGCCTGTACCAAAGCGAGGAGCGATTCGACGTGGTGCAACTGCCGTTCATCGCCGGCGAATCGCTAGAATTGGTAGCAGGGCGGGAGTTTTCTTCTGCCGCTGCGGCGGAAGTGATTCTTTCCTACAGCTATGTACCGGCCTTTGGCTACCGAACACCGGAAGAATTACTCGGCAAGGAGGTGGTGGTCTCGGTCGCCCGCGTGCCGCCGGCCCAGTTCTTTCTCGCCCGTATGCTCAAGGAGAAGCTCAAGAATTTCCGTGTCAAGATTGTCGGTTTTGTCGGCGAAGGGCTACTCTCGACCGCCGCCTATTTTCCGGAAAATTTTGCTATCGAGATGGGCCGCTTTTCCTTTGGCATTGACAATCTGTTTACACCGCAGAACTACGGTTTCATAGCGCGTGTGGTGGTGAACGACGAAAAGCACGTGCTACAGGTGCAGTCGCGCATCGAAGAACTCGGATTCCGCGCCAGCTCAGTGCTGGAACAACTCGAAGCGATCAACAAGCTGTTTCTCACCATCGAGGGGGTATTGTCGCTCTTTGGCGTAATCGCTATCGTCGTGGCCTGTCTTGGCATCATCAATACGCTCATCATGTCCATCCATGAACGCCGGCGTGAGATCGGGGTGATGAAGGCGGTCGGCGCGACGCAAGGTGAAATCACTCTCCTCTATGCGGTAGAGGCGGCGACCATCGGCCTCTGCGGCAGCATAAGCGGCATTGCCATCGGTATGGCGGTCGGCGGTATCGGCAATGTGGTGGCTGCCCATCTCTATCCCGGCTACTGGCGTGCCCACATGCTGTTTTGGCTCGGTGATTTTACGGTACTCGCCGCGCTCATGCTGTTCGGCTGTATCGTCGGGCTTCTCGCCGGCATTTATCCGGCGCGCAAGGCGGCCAAACTCGATCCGATCCGCGCCCTAAAATATGAATGAATTATTGGATACGCCCTTTAATCGCGCCCGGTTACCAGATTGGGATTGTCCGGGCGCTTGCTCATGATCTCTTTGATCTGGGCAAACGACAAAGGGTAGAAATTGTTGTTGTCCACACCGATGTCCCACTGTTTTCCTAGCGGCTCCAGCATACCATGCGAATGGCCATACAATTGCCAGCTATTGTGGTGCGAACGCGGCCACACCCGCATGGCATAGTGGCACACCACGATATGCTGTTCTTCGATACTCTTTTCCCAGATGTCTAGCCACAGTTTTTCGAGCCAATGGTCATGGCTGCCGTGGAGAAAAATATGCTGGCCGCTCAGGCGGCTTATGTACCTTTGTGCTTTGATCTTGGGCAGCAGGGTGAAGTCGCCGTTGTGGATCACGATGTCCTCTTTTCTCACCACTTCGTTGTGTCGCTGGATGATCGTTTCGTCCATCTGCTCAACGTTGTCGAAAGGACGCTTGCAATAGGTGATAATGTTGTTGTGCCCGTAATGTTCATCGGCAGTAAAAAAATAACTTGGCATAACTGATTTCTTTCCTTTATTTAGGCCATCTCTCGCTGTACGCTGGAACCGTCTTTGTCCTTCTGCACCACCAGCCGCACCGGCATGTAGTTGTTGAGGCTGGCCAGGTGGCTGATGATGCCGACGGTGCGTCCGGTGCCTTGCAGGTTTTGTAGCGCCTTGACCACCAGGTCGAGATGCTCGTCGTCGAGCGTGCCGAACCCTTCGTCAATGAACAGACTGTCGAGCGTGGCGGTGGCGCCGCTTTTATTGGCGAATTGATAGATGCGCTCTGCCAGCGCCAGGGCCAGGGCAAGCGACGCCAGGAACGTCTCGCCACCGCTGAGTGTCCTGGCCGAACGCATTTCGCCGTTATACCAGTTGTCAATGACGACGAACTCCCGTTTGTCAACGCCAAAAGCGTAACGCCCGGACGAGAGTAAATCGAGTTGGCCGGTGCCGTCCTCGGCCAATGTCTGCATGGCATATTCGAGTACATAGCTGGGGAAACGGTCGCTGTGCAGATCGAGGGACAGTTGGCTGCGCCCGGCCTCGACTGTACGCAGCGTGTGCATTTTCTGGCGCAAATCGTCCGCGTCGTGCAAATCTTGCTCCATGCGCTGGATTTTTTGCAGGACACGGCCACGTTCTTCCCGTTTTTGCGCCAGCAGAGCTTCCGCCTCGGCGCACAAAATTTTTTTCTGCGTCAGCTCTTTTTGCACCTGCGGCAGCGTGAGGCGATGTTGAGCATAGCGGGCAAGACGCGCACGGCACTCTTCAAGACGGATCTCCAGTTGTTGCCAGGCGCGTTCGCCCTGCGCCCATTCTTCTTCCCATTGTGCCAGTGTTGCCGGTGTTACCTTGTAGGCAAGGAGTTCTTGCGCGTTTGTCAGGTGCAGTTCTGCGACCACTTCACGCAACTCGCTCTCGTGCTCTGCCAACTGCCGGCGTCGCTCTTCATTTTCCTGTTGCCTGCGTTGCCATTCGGTCTGAGCACGTTCGCATTTTTGCGTAGCCACAAGATGCTCCTGCGTGATCTGATGGTAGCGATCTTCTGTTTGCTTCTTGCGCCGGCGCAGTTGGGTAAGTAAGGTGTCTACTTCCTGCCCGGCGGTGACGGCATGTATCTGTTTGTACAAATTTTCCATGTTGCGCTGTAGCGTAGCGATTTCCGCCTGTTTTTGCTGCAACAGATTTTGCACTTCATCGCTGATGGCAAGAAGGCGTACCTCTTCCATCTCTTCGCTCTTGATGCTTGCCTCCTGCGTTACCTTTTGCGCTTTGCTTTGCTCCAGTTCCTGGCACACGCGCATGAATTCCTGATAGCCGGACGCTAAGGCTATACTTACATCTGCCGCAGTGATAGCGAACTTCTCGCGGCTCTGTCGCTCCGCCTCTTGCCAGGCGACAAGTGTTGCTTTTTCTTCCTCTTCAGCAGCGTCGAGAGCCTGGTTTATTTCCGCCAGTTGCTCTGCCAATGTCTGGTTTTGTGCGCCCAATGCCGCCACGATTTTGTCCAGTTGCGCCATATCGGCTTGCCATCGTGTAAGTGTCACCAATTGCTGTTTAGCGAGTTTACGTTCGCGCTCAATATCCACCTCGCCGATTTTAATCGCCAGCTCGGCAATCTTTTGCCGCCACTGCAGCAGATTGCGCTGCCGCTCTTGTTGCCGGTCGTTTAGCGTGTGCAGCTCTCTTTCCCAGCCAGCCAACGGTTTTTCCTGCTCGACGATGCTATGCCGCAGTTGTTCAACCTGCCGCGTCAGTTTCTTGTTTTGCTGCAAGAGGTGTGCCAGCTCGTCGTCGTAGTCGCGCGAACCGAGACAACCCGTGAGAGCTTGCTCAATCTCCTGGTATTTTTTGTGCCGGTTCCGGTATTCCTGTTCGGCGCTCTCTCGTTGTGCCAGGACTTCCTGGCGGGCGGTTTCGAGCGAACTGAGACTGCTCCTGGCTTCGTTCAATAGCCGCGCAGCCTCTTTCCACTCTTTCTCCCGTTGCCTGGCTTCTTGTTCCAAGACAGGCGCGTCGCCAATTTCGTCGCTAGCGGACGGCGGCAGCTTCCTGACTTTCTGTGTACACACCGGACAAGCCTCGCCGACCACGAGATGCCCGCGCAGGGAACAGGCCAGATTTTGCGCATAGGCGGCCATCCAGTCGCTCTTGGCCTTGTCCCAGTTTTGTTTTGCCAGTTCCTCTTGTTGTTTGAGCTGCGCACACAGCGTCGTCAGCTCATCGCCTTGCTGCCCCAGTTGCTCTTCTCGTTTGCGCAACTGGTCGCGCTTGCCCGTAGTGGCCTCTAATTGTTGCTGTGCCTCTTGATACGGCACGTGCATAGCCATAGCTTTTTGGTATGCTTCTTTGCCTTGCTCCAGCTTGTCGTTCGCTGCCGCCAGGCGTTTTTCCTCCTGCATGAGGTATTGGCGGACGGCCTCTCTCTCGTCACTTACCCGTGTTATGGCCGCCTGTTCCTGAGTTTCTGTCTTTTCTGCGGCGGCGACCATTTTCACCAATTCTTGGCGGCGTTCTATGAGATAGGCTGCTTCCTCTAAGCGGGCGAGTTTTTCTTCGGTGGTTTCCTTGCTCGGGAATTTTTCTATCTGCCGCCGCCCGGAGGCCATTTGCTTCTCGTGCTCCGCCAGTTGCGCTTCGCCCTTGGCCAGTTCCTGCTGCTTTCTCTGTACTGTGTTTCTCGTATCCCTGGCTGTTTTCCCGACACGCGCCAGAGTAGCCTCCTGTTGCTGCAGGAAATTTAGAGCGGCGGGCGCGTCGTGAAATTTCTGCAACGATGTTTTGGCTTCTTCCAGCGCGCGGATTTTCTCGTCCCATTGCCCGCTCTGGCGTAGCAGGGCAAGCGATTCGCGCACCTGGCGTAGTTGTTTTTGCGCTTGCGAGAGCCGCGTTTTTTCCTGGGACAGGCTCTGCTGCTGCTGTTCCATATTGGAGGTGAGATCGAGCAGTTGCTTCTGCAGTGGACGCACCTGTTGCAGTCGTTCGAGTTGTTGCTCCATCTCGGGCACCAAACGATATTCTTCTGCTACTTGCGCCAGGGTGTTTGCCAGGTGCTGTGCCTGCACGGCGAGAAGCTGCGTTTCCTGGCGCAATTTTTCTTCTGCCGGCAGCGACTGGCGGCTTTGTTCGTACAATTTTTCATACTGTTGCAACAGCGGCAACAGCGGTAACAGCCTCTTGGCCATGGCAATTTTGCTGCGTAGCTTGCCGAACTGCTCGCGTTGCGGCAACAGCCGCTCCTGTTCCTGTTCCAGTTGCCGCGCGTAGAGCAGAATTTTCTCCATCTCTTCAAGCTCGCCACAGCCTTCTTTGCAGCCGCGTAGTTTGCTTTCCGCCGCTGTAATTGCGTCGCCGAGGCTATTACTTTCTGCGTGCAAAGTTTGCAGCAGAGCGACGCTGGAATTGTTCGTGGCCTCGGCAATGCGTGTCTGTAGCTGTTGGATTTCCTGTGCCACCTGCTTGTGTCGTTCAGCGGCTTGTTGCTGCATGAGTTCTAGGATTTGTAATCCGAGCAGGCGTGTCAGGATTTCCTGTCGCCCGGCTTTGTCATGCAAAAATTCGGCAAAGGCACCTTGCGGCAAGATAATGCAACGGACAAAGGAGTCGAAATCGAGGCCGATGGCTTCCTCGATCTTGCTGTTGGTTTCTTTGATGCCGCTGCAAGAGGCCTGCCAGTCGTCGTCATGCGGGACGTAAAGCCTGGCTTTGCTGTTGGCCTTGCTGTTTTTGATATCAATGTGACGCCAGGCTTTGTACCGGCGGTTGCCTACGGCAAACTCCAGTTCTACGTCCAAGTCTTTGCTGCCTTGTGATACCAACCCCGACATATCGAGCGCAGGGCGCGGCACTTTGCCGTAAAGCGCAAAGATAATGGCATCAATGAGCGAACTCTTGCCGGCGCCGTTAGAGCCGGTGATGGCAAACAGCTCCAGGTCGGAAAAATCAATCTCCACATGCCGGCGATAGCTTGTAAAACCGCGCAGGCGCAGCTTGAGCACTTTCATGGCATATGCCTATCTTGTTCCGACAATTTCGCCAGCAATTCGCTGGCGGCAACATTTGTTTTTTTATACATCGGCGCAAGCGTGGCGTGCAAATCTTGTTCACCGCGCCACAAAGGGAATGGGCCAAGTCGCTGCAACAGTGAGGCAGGCATTACCGGAGTAGGCGCACTCCCCTCGCTTGCAGCCGAGAACGGGCGACCCCGCCAGAATTGCACGCTGTCTGTCGGCAGACTCTCGCGCGCGGTAGCGGTCTCTTGCTTGCGCTCCGGAATGGCAGCTTTCGCGGTATGCAGAATGCGCACCTTGGGCTTATCTTTGCCTCTCGAAGGTTTGTCGGCATGACTATCTGCCGATACGGAGGGAACGGCGGTATCACCTTCCAAGAGAACGAGAAATTCATCGCGGGTGATGCCGCGCAAGGTAAAAATGAGGAACGGGTCGCGATCAAATTCTTCGGCCAGGAGACAGTAGACCGCCGCCACATGTTTGCACGGGCGTACCCAGTCTGGACAGGAACAACTGGTGTGAAGATCGCTGCCTTTGCTGGGAAAAAGAGAAAGGCCGGCCTCCTTGAACACCGCCTCTATTTCATTTGGCATTTCGCCGGACAGCAATTTGGCACTGAAAATAGCCTGGCTGCGCAACCGATGTGCCAGTTTTTGCCAATCGTTGTCGCTTAAAGGGGTGATGGTAATGGTCACGGCGTAAGGTTTCGCCTGGGAACCTTGTACTTTGGCTGTGACTGCACCTTTAGCGACGTGCAAAGAGATCACTTGTCCACGCCGGGCGTAAGATTTGCCGCGACTCAGGCGTGCTCCCAAGTCGAAGCTTTCCAGCACCGCGAGCCAGCGTTTCGCCCACCAGCTTTTGCCAAAGCTGCCCTGGCGATTGTGTGCCTTGATGCCGCCACGCACAGTGCGCGGACTAGTTTTTTTGTATTTGGGAAACCAGGACATAAAGAGCTTTCTATAAAACAAAAATCAATAAAGTATATCCGTCAGAACGGCTCCGACAGCGCGGTAGGCTAAACATGCCGATATATCGTCTTCTTGCCTTGGCCGCTACGCGTTATTTTTTGTGCCTCGCTGAGTTCTTTAAGGTCGCGTCGTGCAGTAGCCAGCGAAATACCCGCAATTTTTTGATAATCATGGATGGAAAATGGTTTATCAGTGGGGAGAGTCTGGATAACTCGGGACTGGCGTGGAGGCAAATCACTGTGCAAAGCAGAGAATTGATTTAAAGCTTGCACAAGTTCTTCTTCCTTAGGCAACCCCAAACGATAGTCAGCTACAAAAATTTCCTCGCTTAACCTGCCCAAAGCATAATGAACTTCGTTGATTTCTTTCTCTTTGCAAATAATAAGGCCGATAGGGTCTTTCATATAAGGATAGCATTCTCTCTCACGAAAATAGGTAAGGTATTTGTTCATCTGGCCGACAAAGAGGTCACAAAATTTTTCTATTTTCAAGTCTACAATAACGTAGCAAGATAACGGAATGTGAAAGAAAAGCAGGTCTATCCTATGAATTTGATCGCCTATAAAAATTTTGTATTGGCTACCAACAAAAGAGAAACCATAACCTAGCTCTAACAGGAAGCGGCCGATGTGGTTGATTAGCGCCTTCTCCATATCTTGTTCTGTGTATTCGGAAGATAATGCAAGAAAGCCCAAATCGTAGGTATTTTTGATTATCTCTGTTATCTGGGGAATGCGTCGTGGCGGGGAAAGCGGCAATTTTTTTTCTTTACAACAATTCTCATATTCATTATCCTTGATGCGTTGCTGTAATTCTCTAACGCTCCAGCGATTGCTGATCACTTGGGTTTCATAAAAGCTCCGACTGGTCCGATCTTGAACGCTAATCAGGACAAAATAGTGGCTCCAAGTAAGCTCTGGTGAAAGATGCTGCACCACAGGATAAGTTTTGTAAAATTGGATTATGGAGTTGAGTTGGCTCACAGAAATCCCTACATCTTTGGACAGCATGAAAATGATTTGCTTTCCATAAGGCGCACGCTCACCGTAGCGTAGGATTTCTCGATAAATTCTTTCGCCTATCAGCCAGTAGGTTTGCACTTTAATTTGGTTAGTAGCCTTTTCATTGCGTTTTGCTTGCGCATCCAGAATAGACCGAATATCTGCTAGAAGAAATTCGTAAGCTTGTTTGCTAATTTTTTGCAATTCATTTTTCATAAAAATCTTTAGTGTTTGGCAAATTGAGCGGAATTGTTTTTTGTAATACATTGGATTTAAAATAGATAGTATATTGTACTTGAAAATGTTCGACAAAAATGTTTGGCAAATTGATTGGAATGATTGTATTGTAATAAAGAGCAATGGCAAAGTCAAGAGCAAAACATTGTTTTTTAAAGGTAAAACTCATGGTTTGAGGATTTCACGGCCGGTTGCTCTCATCTTTACCTTAAGTTTACGCTTGCATGGAAAGAAAAAAGAGATAAAATTTGATGAAAGCCGTAATTTACCGCGCTTCTCGCTTTGGTTGCGTACAGATTTTTAGATGTCATTCCTGCGAAGGCAGGAATCCAGTAGTTCGAGAGTATGGATTCCTGCCTTCGCAG
>JAGVGO010000164.1 GCA_020057085.1 Planctomycetota bacterium
ATATGTTATCGCATGAAAACTGTGAGTCAAAGATGTGGGTACAAAACAGCCCGCCAGGGGAGAGGTGATAGGCTCGTACTCTTGTACTTATTTCAAAAAGTTACTTTGCCCCCTAATTATTGGATACGCCCGTCATGGGCGGGTTTTCTATATATCGGGCGCAGAAAAGGCTGCGTAAAATTATCCCTGTGTTCTTTCGTAATCTTCCCAACTGCGTATGCTCGATTTGTCTATGCCGGTGAAATGTAACGACGCGACTTCGCCGAGTGAAATATGGCGTTTGCCTGGCTCATGCTTGGGATACATGCTAATCTTATCGGCGCGGAAGTTGAAGATATAGCCTTCGATCTTTTCCCCACCCTTGAGTTCCAGCGTGACGTCGCCACGGTAATCTACCGCTGCCCGCATTGCCTCTGTAAAATCGGGTTCCTCAGCGCCCACCTTGCTGCCTTGTTTGTACATAGATTTTCCATATTGACTTTCTCTGAAACATCAGATTTGGCCGAGCTGGTGCTCGGCGTTCCCAGGGGTTTCAGCAGGGGCGGGAGGTAAAATCTTAGGGCCGAACAACGTGGCCCGCACGGTGGCGTAAAAGCCTTCCCAACTACCGAAGGTGCAGTTCACTGCGCTCGGTTCGTAGCCGCTATGCACCATGCAATGAGCGCAGTCGCGCTTGCCGCTCTTCTCGCCGTAAGCCTGCCAGTCGGTCTTTTCCATCAGTTCGCCGTAGGTTTCTACATACCCTTCCTGCAGCAAGTAACAGGGAACTTGCCAACCAAATATATTGTAGGTCGGCGTGCCCCACGGCATACAATCGAAATGGCGGCTGCCGGCGAGAAATTCCAGAAACAGCGGTGACTGATTGAATTTCCATTGTGGACTTGGCTTGTAGAGCAACTGGCGAAACAATTCACGGCTGCGCTCTCTTTGCAAAAATAATTCCTGGCAAGGAGCTTTCTCGTAATTGTAACCTGGCGACACCATCATTCCTTCGACACCGAGCGCCATCATGGTATCGAAGAAGCGGCGTAATTTCTGTACAGCTGCGCCTTCGAACACCGTGGTATTGGTAGTGACACGAAAGCCTCTGCCTATCGCTTCTTTGATCGCTGCCACCGCTTTCTGGTACATGCCAGGCCGGCGCACCGAAGCATCGTGCTCTTGTTCAAGGCCATCGAGATGCACCGAGAAGGTAAAATGTTTGTCCGGCCGGTAGTCGTTGATCTTCTCTTTGAGAATCATGGCATTAGTACACAGGTAGATATACTTTTTGCGGGCAATCAATTCTCGCACCAACCTGGGCATGTCGGGATGAAGTAACGGCTCTCCGCCAGGAATACTGACGATTGGCGCACCGCACTCTGCCACGGCGTGCAAACACTCCTCCACACTCAACTGGCGACGCAAGACATGCGCCGGGTATTGCGTTTTGCCACAGCCGGCACAGGCCAGATTGCAGCGTACCAACGGTTCCAGCATGAGTACCAGCGGATAGCGTTTTACTCCCTTGCTGCGTTGGCGCACGACATAGCTGGCTACAGTCCACATTTGCGAAAGCGGAACGGCCATATCAGCCCCTTTTGTCGAAAATCTGTACTGGTCAAGAAGATGTTAAACAATTTTTGCTCTGCGTATTCGGTTGACAAAGGATATGGAATAAATCCGTAGCCGCGGGTCTGCAGCGGCTTAGCCGCAAAGCCCGCGTTATCATCGGCGCAGGTTTTGGCACTAAAGCGCCTGCAGCCTGCGGCTACAAGTTTTTTGAATTTTCCGTGTTCAACATCCTGTTGACCGGAACAGAAAATCGCTACTTGTTTTCCGATAGAGCGCAGCGGAAACCGAGCCAGTTGTTGCGCGTCTCCCTTGCTTCGGCATAACTGGTACTCGCCCATTTGAGGCGCTGGATAATCTTTGGCTTCAACTGATAGTAACCGCCTTTGCGGATGGCCTGCTCGCCTTGCAAGTCGCTCGTCCACTCGGAGACATTGGCCGCCATATCGAACACGCCCCACGGACTCTGGTCGCTCTTCCAGCTTCCTACGGGCGACAGTTCCTGGGGCCACGCCATGTCACCCTGGCTGCCCCACGGATAGTCGTTGAGTTGCCCCTGGCGCAAGAGTGCTGCGGCGACCCATTCCGCTTCACTCGGCAATCTCTTCCCGAAAAACTGCGCATAAGCGATGGCATCTGGCTGACTGACAAAGACCACTGGCAAGCTGCGCCAATACGCCGCACGTTCGTGCTGTGAGGGCCAGCGCGTCGGTGGCTGCGTCCCGGAAACGGCCAGATATTTTTCATACGCATCGTTCGTCACTTCGGTGCGCTCAATGTAAAAAGGCGACAGCGTGATACTTTTGCCTTGCCAGGTGAATGTGCCAGGGGCGATGCGCACCATGCCGGTCGGTATGAGCGACACGCTTTGTTCGACGCTGGCCGTGTGACCGGCGCGGTCGCTAGCTGTAACCTTGAATTTTTGTTTGCCCCACTGCAGCGCAAGAGACGCCTGGTAGCCGGACTTGTCGCGTGACATTGGTAATTGCTGGTCGCCGCAGGAAAGCGACAAGGAGGCTATGCCGGAAACAATATCTGCCGCCTTGACTGAAATTACAAGCTGTTTACCCTGCTTTGCTTCATCGAGTACGGCCTGATCGCCAGGAGTTACGATTTTCAGGCGCGGCTTGCTGGCGTCGAACACCAGCAAACATCCTTCTCCGGCCTTTTGTTCGCTTGTTTTGTCGCCCATACGCACAGCTACCGGCGTCAGCTCGTATTTGCCTTCCGGCAAGTCGCTCAATACCACATCGAATCGTTTCTCTTGCACCGTTGCGGCGATTTTTTTCACTTCTTGCTTGTCGCTCGTTTTACAGTGCAACCAGATTTTACTATCCGCCGGCAGTGATTCGCTCAACGCTCCGGTTATGGTGGCAGGCAGAGAAGTGATGATCGCCTCGCCGCTGATCGCCAGTTTGCTTGCTGGTAGAGACACCGGCGGTTTGTCCGGCATTGGTACGGGCGGTTTGTCTGGTACGGGCGGTTTGTCCGGCACTGGTACGGGCGGTTTGTCTGGTACGGGTGGTTTGTCCGGCACTGGTACGGGCGGTTTGTCTGGTACCGGTGGCTTGTCAGGCACCGGTGTAACCGGTTTAGTGACGCTGTTATCGGGTTTGCCTGCGAGAGTTTTGCCAAACAGCGACTCTTTGTTGGTCAGCAAAAGCCAGCCGCCACCGCCAGCCATAGCCAGCAATAACAGGCAAGTCATGGCATACATCGTTTGCCGATGGCGCACCGAACGCATTGCCTGTGGACTCGCACCGCCAAGGTAAGCATCGAGATCGCTGACAAGGGCAGCCGCGCTTTGGTAGCGGTCTTCCTTCTTTTTTTCGAGGAGCCGATTGACTATCGCCTCCACCGCCGGCGGCACCTCAATCTGTAGCTTTTTGAGCGACTCGGGCCGTTCCATCACATGCTTTTTGAGGATGGAAATGGGTGTAGGCCCCTGGAACGGCACCTTGCCGCTCAAGAGATAGTAGAAAGTGATACCGAGGCTGTAGAGGTCGCTGCGCGCGTCCACTCCCGTACCTTCCCACTGTTCGGGCGACATGTACTGCGGCGTACCCAGCATCTGCCCGGTCATGGAAATACGTTCGGCTCCGGTGTCGTAAGCCAGGCCGAAGTCGGCGATTTTAACTATCCCGGCCTTGGTGAGCATGATGTTGGAGGCTTTTATGTCGCGGTGGACGATGTTTTGCTGATGTGCTATGCCAAGCCCCACCGCCGTGTCACGGATGATGCGGCAGGCCTCGGCGATGGAAAATTTCTTGCCCTGTATCATCAGTCCTTCAAGCGAGGCGCCGTCAACATATTCCATGACATAAAAATAGACGCCTTGCTCATAGCCTGCATCGAGTACCTGCACCACGTTTTGGTGGTAAAGTTTGGCACACGAACGTGCCTCACGCAGGAATCGGTCGCGAAATTCACTGGAACGCGCCAGCGAGAACGGTAGTGCCTTGAGTACGACATCCTGATCCAAAGTCTGATGGTAACCTTTGTAAACCGTGCCCATGCCGCCCTGACCGATTTTTTCCATGACTTTGCAGCGGCCAAATGTCTGGCCGATGAGTGCTGCGTCTTCACGTCGCATGGTTTCTTCTGCTGCCCGCGCCGCAGTTTCGTCGCTGTGTACTTGCGTCTGCGGCAGCGTCATATTGACGGTAAGGGCAGAAGGAAACTTGTTGTCACCGGCGCTGTCCGGCGCATAATCGCTTGCTACTGGAGCAGCTGTAACGATGGTTTGTCCCGCCGGGTTCACCTCGTCTCCGGTGGCCTTATCGGACATTCTTTGCGTCGCCAGCAGCGAATCGCTGGTCGGATGTAGCACCTGTTGTGCCAATGGCCCCGGCGACTCGATGATCGTCTGCTCACCGGACAACGGACGGTGGCAGGAAGGACACACCACGGCGTGCGCAGCCAATTTTTCTCCGCATTGCGGGCAACATAACGGTTCGCGCGACATAATTAAACCTTTCTCGTGAGTTTCAGCACCACACTCGCTGCCTGAAAACGCACCAGCCAGTGCGATTTTTCGAGTGCCGGCCACAGCATGGGCAAAAGCGCAGCGTCAGCGATCTTTTCGAGCGACATGATAGCGATGGCGCGCAGGTGTTCCGGTCCTTTTTGCAGAATGCCATCCGCCAGCCTCATCAAGTGAGTTTTTTTCAACTCACCGATCACTTCGAGCGCACGCACTTTGACATTGTCGTCTCCGGTTTGCAGGACTTTGGCGAGAAGCCCCGCCGTTTTTTCCGGATAAAAGCGATCGAGTAAACGGATGGCCTCCACCTGGGTAATGAGGTCCGGCATACTCGCTTCACGGTATATGGCGCTGGTAAGTGCTTCCTGAATGCCCAGTTTGAGCAGGCCGTCAATCGCCGCTATCTTGTCGGGCCAGTTGCCTTCTTGCAACATTTTTTTGAGTTGTAGTTCGCCACTGCGGTCGTTCAGTGTGGCCAGATTCTTGGCAGCCAGAAACGCTACCCAGTTGTCGCCGCATTGAAGGCTCTCACGCAGCACCTGCAGCCCCTCTTCCATTTTCTTTTCTGCCAGATAGAATGCCGCTGTGAGCCTTATCGGATAACGGTGCTGGTAGCCTGCGGCACGGGATACTGCGATCAGCAAAGGCTGCCCAGGCTCACCCAGGTATGACAGAGCAACCACCGCCGCTTCCTGCACAAATTCGTTCGGGTCCTGCAATGCCGTCTCAATGTGTGGGAGCGCGGCAGCGCCGCAGCTTAGTGCAAGCGACTCGAGAGCGTGGCCGCGTACCATCGCATCACGATCGCTCAGTGCTTCTGTCAATGCCGGTGTCAGGTTCTGACGTTTGAATTTGCCAAGGCTTACCACCGCACGGTCGCGTACGAACGCTTGCTGTGTGTGTACACCTTCCTGCAAGATACCGACCCCGGCATCATCGCCGAGATCGGCGAGAGCCTCGGCCGCGGCAAAACGTATCTGCCAGTCCGGGTGGCGGAGGCCGTCGTTGAGCAACTCCTGGGTGTAGTGGCCGAGGTCTGTGTTCATCATTTACTCAACTCTCTTGCCTGTAACCAATAGACATTGGCCGGCCCGTTTTGCTGAAGCTGTAAATAGGCCTGGGACAGGTCGGCATAATATTGCGCAATGTTGCTGGCGATTTTGATAGCCTTCTGGTAACTTTCTATCGCCTTGTAGTAATCTTTCTGGGCATAATAGACAAGCCCCTGGCGATGGTAGGCGGCATGCGAGAAGGCGTTGAAATTGAGCACGATCTGTAGTTCGGCGAGAGCTTTTGTATAATCGCCTAAATATTGAGCGACGATAGCACGCTGGAAATAGAACTGCACTTCGTTGTTTTTAAGGCTCACCGCTTCGTTGTATTCGGCCAAAGCCTTGTCGTATTGCTGCCACGCCTGATAGACAAAGCCGCGCCGGAAATATGACCAGGCGTGATCGGGGTTCATTTCGATAGTTTTATTGAGCCAGACGAGCGCCTCGGTAAATTCTCCGGTTTCCAGGTAAGAACGCGCTTTTTCGGCATAGATGAGGGCATCTTTGTCGAGCAGTACCACCACTTTGGTGAGCAGTGGCTCGATCTTGTTCTTGGACTGCGGCGAGAGAGCTATCGCACGTTTGTAGTCATTGCGTGCTTTGATATATTCCTGGTTTTGATCGTAAATCTTGCCACGGTTGAAATAGGCCGCCACGAGCTTGTCATCGAGTTCTAGTGCTTTGCTGTAGTTCGCAAGCGCCTGTTCGTTTTCTTGCAGCGCGACACACATATCGCCCAGCGAGAGATAGGTGGGCGCATAATCAGGTTTAAGCCTGCTCGCAGCTTCCAGATCTTGGCGGGCACTACTGTAATTGATCAGGCACTGATAGGTGAGTCCGCGGTTGTAGTAAGCCTCCCAATAGTCTCCGTTTAGCTCGATGGCGCGTGTAAAACTGGTAGCGGCATTTGCATAGTCGCGGTCTTTACCGAGAATGATGCCACGCCAGTAGTAGCCTTTAGCCGCTTGCGGTTTGAGCAGGAGAACTTTTTCGATAGCGATAAGCGACTCTTCGAGACGATCTTTTTTGTAATGCTCCATCGCCTCGGTAAAATAAGCCTGGCTTGCCTCGGCAAAATTGTCGCTGAGAAAATCAGCGATTTTACGCACCTGGTTCAGTATGTGAGGCATTTGTTTGTCAATGTTGGCAAGTTTTTGCAATGTTTCTTTGCGCGTCTCCTCCTGCTTTATCTTGGGCAGTTCTTCACCAATCGCTTGCACTATCTTGTAGATAGTATGAGCATGACGTAATACCGCCTGCGTCTTTTCTTGCTCTTTGGTCTGCGCGACCAGTTCGTTCAGGAGCAGCGGCAACAATTTGATACGGCGGACAGTGCCGTCGTTTTGCCAGGTCTGGAATGCCTGCGTAAGAGTTTCATAGAGGCGCTTGCGCTCACTCTTGAGTTGGGCAACGCGTGGACGGATTTTGCTGATGTCGTTTTCGAGATTGGCGCTGCCGTCCGAAAACTTCATGGCATCCTGGTAATCTTCTTCGGCGCGTATCACGTCATCGTTCGCTTCGTAGGCTTTACCACGTGCTGCATAGTACTGCCACGTCTTGGGCGCGATTTCGAGCGCCCAGTCGCAATATTGGACGGCGCGGGTAAAATTTTTTGCCTGGTAGGTATTCTGGTTGCCTGACATTGCTTCCTGCAAAGTTTCTTCGCGCGTAGGCAACAATTTAGAGAACAACAGTTGTGCCAGATTAGCTAATTCCAGTTTGTTGCCGGTGGCGGCCGCCGATTTGACCGGCCGATTTTCCGATGTCTGCACCAATTGTGCATTGAGACCCAGTGCAAGCCCGTCGGCGAAGAAAACCACCTCACCCAGCACGACATAATCCACCTGGGCGGCAAGCTGTGGCAATTCTTTCGGAGATGGTAAATTGGCCAGGATTTTTTGTCCTTCTTCGGCGGCAACTATTTGGTACAGTTGGCTGCGCGCGAACAATTCGCGGATGTGGTTGGTCAGAAAAGCAGCTACTTTGGCATCGGCCGGCTGCCCTTCTTCCTTTAGCGTGAAGGAGGCGACCGCCAACCGGTTTACCTGGGCAGAAGCACTTCCCAGACAGGCTACGACGAGCAAAATCAGCATATAGCGCATAGCGTTCTCCTATTTTGCATCAACAAACATTACAGGGCGTTACTCCTCATAGTGGCTGACAATAATATCGCTAATTTCAATTTCTAAACCTGCCAGTACCTTAGATTTTACCTTACCTTTGCCACAGGCAAATGAAAAAAGGCTGTATTTAGTGTTGTCTAAGCTCATGATTTCTATGCTCCGATTGGGAATATCCACAAGCCAATACTCAGCAATGGTAAACTTTTCGTAGAGTTCTTTTTTTTCATAGCGATCCCGCTGGATAGAACTTGGCGAAATAATCTCCACAACTAAATCAGGACTTCCCACAATGCCCTTTTTGCGCAGCATTTTAAGATTTGGCTTGGCGACAAAGACGATATCTGGCTGGACGATGTTGTTTTCATCTAAGATCACGTCTACCGGCGCATCAAAAATTTTTCCCAAATCTTTGCCGATCACATATTGCAGCATCGCCATTTCTAAATTTATCGAAACATCCTGATGGTCTAAAGTTGGTGCTGGCGTCATCGAAAGTTCTCCTTCTATCACTTCGCAATGGACCTCTTCGCCTAGTTGAAAATACTCCTGGTAAGTCCATTTTTTCTTTTCCACATCTTGCATTTGCTGCGCCATTGGGGTCTCCTTAAATCTGCAACATGAATTTTTCATACGACTTTCGCTCGCAGTAAGTCTGCTCCACGACGATCGGAACAACGAACGGTTGCAAATCTCTGTACTCGATAGCTGGACAGCCGATCGTCGTTGCGCAGACTTACTGCTTCGCTCCAGTGTCGCTTCTTGAAGAATCGTTACTTCACGCCATAATGATAGCTATGGAACGGGCGTATCCAATAATTAGGGGGCATAGTAACTTTTTTGAAATAAGTACAAGAGTACAAGCCTATAACCTCTCCCCTGGCGGGCTGTTTTGTAC